>REDZ01000083.1 GCA_007695345.1 Paracoccaceae bacterium
GTGGCGGCAGGTCGATGCCCAGGGCTTCCTGGTCAACAGCTTCGCCGACACCGTGTCTGCCAAGTTCCCGATGTATGTGGTGCGGTCACTGGGCGGGGGAATGTTCCTGCTGGGGGCGATCATCATGTGCTACAACCTGTGGAAAACCGTGACGGATGTGGGCGAAAAACGCCCCGCCGCCGCCGCGGTCCCCGCGCAATAACCGGAGCGCGTCATGAATTTTCTCAATCAGCACAAGAAGCTTGAAAAGCACGCGACGCTGCTTCTGGTCCTCAGCTTTCTGGTGGTGACCATCGGCGGTATCGTCCAGATCGTGCCCCTCTTCTACCTCGAGAATACGATCGAGGAAGTCGAAGGGGTGCGCCCCTACTCGCCGCTGGAACTGACCGGCAAGCGCCTCTATGTGCGCGAGGGCTGCTATAACTGCCACAGCCAGATGATCCGCCCCATGCGCGACGAGGTCGAGCGCTACGGCCATTACAGCCTGGCGGCCGAGTCGATGTATGATCACCCGTTCCAATGGGGGTCCAAGCGCACCGGGCCGGACCTGGCGCGCGTGGGCGGGCGATACAGCGATGACTGGCATGTGCAGCACATGATCGACCCGCAATCGGTGGTGCCGGAATCCATCATGCCCAGCTACGCCTTCATGATGAACCGCACAATCGATGGGCAATATATCGAGGATCTGTTGCGCACCTATCGCCGCGTGGGCGTGCCCTATACGGATGAGATGCTGGAAAACGCCCGCGCCGATTTCCGCGCGCAGGCAGACCCGGACGCAGATCATTCCGGCCTGCTGGAACGGTATCCCGGTGCCCAGACGCGCAACTTCGATGGTCAGCCGCAACTGACCGAGATGGATGCCATCATCGCCTATATGCAGGTGCTGGGGACTATGGTCGATTTCTCGACCTTCGTACCCGACGAGAGCCGCTGAAGGGGGACACATGGAAACCTACGACACGCTTCGATATGTCATCAGCATTGTGTCTCTGGTGGCGATGTTCGTGCTGTTCATCGGGGTGGTGCTGTTCATCTTCCGCCCCGGATCGAAAAAGGTACAGGACGAAACCTCGAACGCGATCTTCCGCAATGATGACAAGCCGAAGCAGACGACCAGGGATGGCGAGCCGCTCTCCGGCAATCAGGAGGGACATTGATGTCCGACAAGACCCCCGAAGACAAGGTCCGCCCGCCAGAGCGGCAATACCCCGACCCCAGGGCCAAACTGAAGCAGGAGCCGCCCACGACTGGCCATAGCTGGGACGGGATCGAGGAATATGACAACCCGATGCCGCGCTGGTGGCTGTGGACCTTCTACGCCACGATCGCATGGGCTGTGGTCTACTGGATTCTCTATCCGGCCTGGCCCATGGTCAGCGGCGCCACACAGGGCGTGCTGGGCTATTCCTCGCGCGGCGAAGTCGCAGACGAGATTGCCGAGTTCGAGGAGCGTAACCTCGCATTCTTCGAACGGCTGAACGAAACTGAACTGGATGACATCCGCGACGATTCCGAATTGCAGAGCTTTGCTGTCAATGCCGGTGCATCGGTGTTCCGCGCGCAATGTTCGCAATGCCATGGCACGGGCGGTGCCGGGGTGCAGGCGGCGGGCTATCCCAACCTGCTCAATGACGAATGGCTCTGGGGTGGCACGATGGAGGATATCCACCTGACCATCCGCTACGGCATCCGCAATGAGGATTACGCCGATGCGCGCTGGTCGCAGATGCCCGCCTTCGGGCAGGACGGCCTGCTGGACGAGGAAGAGATCGATCAGGTGGTGCATTACGTCCTGCAGATGTCTGGGCAGGACCACGATGCCGAGCTGGCCGAGGCCGGGTTCGAGGTCTATGACTGGAACTGCGCCTCCTGTCATGGTGTCGATGGCGAAGGTGACTATTTCCAGGGTGCGCCCGCGCTGAACACCGCGATCTGGCTCTATGGCGGCGATTACGACACGCTGTGGGAGTCGGTCTACTACTCGCGCTTCGGGATCATGCCGGGCTTTGCCGACCGGCTGCGCGATGCCGAAATCCGCGCAGTCGCCGCCTATGTGCACCAACTTGGTGGTGGCCAGTAAGGCCCTGCCCCCTCCTCTGGCGCGGGCCTGATCGCGCCGGAGGAACGCCCCCTGCGCGCCTTTGCCGCAGCGCACAAAGCCTGTCAGGGATGGGAAAACCGGCATTCCAGATGCAGGTTTTGACCCAGATCAAGGACGGTACAAACAGCGACAGATAGCACATCGATCATGGTCCCATCCGGGCCTGCCGGTACGCGCACAGCCCCGGCACAATGATGGAGTTCGGCAATGAGCAGCCCTGATACCCCCCCCAAACTGTATGCCGCGCGCGAGCCGATCTTTCCGCGCCGCGTCGAGGGCAGCTATCGCACCATGAAATGGTGGCTGCTGGGGGCCATGCTGGCGATCTACTACATCACGCCCTGGCTGCGTTGGGACCGCGGCCCTGAAATGCCCGATCAGGCCGTGCTGCTGGACCTGGCCAACCGGCGCTTTTTCTTTTTCATGATCGAGATCTGGCCCCATGAATTCTATTTCGTGGCCGGTCTGCTGATCATGGCCGGGATCGGGCTGTTCCTGTTCACATCGGCGCTGGGGCGGGTCTGGTGCGGTTATGCCTGCCCGCAGACGGTCTGGACCGACCTGTTCATTCTGGTCGAGCGCTGGATCGAGGGCGACCGCAACGCCCGCCTGCGCCTGCATCGCAAGAAATGGGACGGCGAGAAGATCCGCAAATACGGGCTGAAATGGGTGGTCTGGGCGCTGATCGGGCTGGCAACGGGCGGGGCCTGGGTGTTCTATTTCACCGATGCGCCCACACTCGCGCGCGATCTGGTCACGCTGCAGGCCCACCCCATTGCCTGGATCACCATTGCCATCCTGACGGCGACCACATTCTTCTTTGGCGGGTTCTTTCGCGAACAGATCTGCATCTATGCCTGCCCCTGGCCGCGCATTCAGGCCGCAATGATGGATGAGGACACGCTGACCATCAGCTACCGTGACTGGCGGGGCGAGCCGCGCGGCAAGCTGCGCAAGGGCCAGACCGCACCCGAGGGCACGCAGGGCGACTGCATCGACTGCATGGCCTGCGTCAATGTCTGCCCCATGGGGATCGATATTCGCGATGGCCAGCAGATGGAATGCATCACCTGCGGGCTGTGCATCGATGCCTGCAATGACGTGATGGACCGGATCGGCAAGCCGCGCGACCTGATCGGCTATCTGGCCCTGTCGGACGAAACCCGCGAACGCGCGGGCGAGCCGCAGCTTCCGGCCTGGAAACACGTGTTCCGCCCGCGCACTGTCCTCTACACGGTGATCTGGGCCGGAATCGGGATCGGCCTGATTGCGGCGCTGTTCCTGCGCAGCGACATTGACATGTCCGTCTCGCCCATCCGCAACCCCACGCATGTGGTGCTGGCCGATGGTTCGGTTCGCAATGCCTATGATGTCAGCATCCGCAACATGCACGGGTCCCCGCGCGAGTTCCGCATCGAATTGTCCGACGGCGCCCCCTTCGAATTGGAATTGCAGGGGATCGCAGGCCAGACCCTGACCGTGCCGGCTGACACGCAGCACAGCCAGCGGGTCTATCTGACTGCCCCGGCGGGCTCTGAGGAAGCGCTGGTTCAGTCCACACCCGCGCGGCTCTGGGTGGTTGAAACGGCCGGGAATGAACGTATCCATACCGACACCGTCTTTAACGGGAGGACGCAATGAGCGAACACGATAGCGGCTTTCGCATGACCGGGCGCAAGGTCATCGTGATCTTCGTCAGCATCTTTGCAGTGGTGTTTTCGGTCAACATGTACATGGCCTACAGCGCCGTCAGCACCTTTCCGGGGCTGGAAGTGCAGAACAGTTTCGTCGCCAGCCAGGGGTTCAACGACCGGCTGGCGGCGCAACAGGCACTGGGCTGGTCTGTCTCGGTCGAAGTGAGCGAGGCCGAGATACAGGTGCATTTCACCGATGACGACGGCTATCCCGTCGCCGTGGCCGACATGACGGCCACGCTGGGCCGCGCCACCCATGAACGCGATGATGTCGCGCCTGATTTCACCTATCACAACGGCACCTTCAGCGCGCCTGTCACGCTGGACGGGGGCAACTGGAACCTGCGCCTGCAGGCAACGGCCCCCGATGGCACCCGGTTCCAGAAGCGCATCGCATTCGCGCATGATGTCTGAGCAGGGTCGCCGCGCATGAGCGATATCAGTCAGGCCAGCGCCCCGCGCGCCTCTGCCTGTCCGGCCTGTGCCGCCGGTGATGCCAGCCTGTCGCGCGCGCGCGCGGCCCCCCTGCCCGATGCGCGGCTGGTCCTGTCCGTGCCGGGCGCGCATTGCGCAGGCTGCATCGGCACGATCGAGCGCGGGCTGGAAGCGACGGACGGTGTCCGCTCTGCCCGTGTGAACCTGACGATGAAACGCGTCTCGGTCGCGGCCGAGGCAGGTCTCACCGCGCAGGATGTGATCGCACGGCTGGATACCCTAGGCTATGACGCGCATGAACTGGACCCCGGCACGCTCAGCATGACCGAAACCGACCGTCAGGGCCGTGACCTGCTGATGCGGCTGGGCGTGGCGGGCTTTGCGATGATGAATGTCATGCTGCTGTCCGTCGCGGTCTGGGCGGGCGCGTCGGACGCCACGCGCGATCTGTTCCACCTGATTTCGGCGCTGATCGCCATTCCGACGGTCGCCTATTCCGGCCAGCCCTTTTTCCGCTCGGCCCTGCGCGCGCTGCGGGCGGGGCGGCTGGGCATGGATGCGCCGATCTCGCTGGCGTTGATCCTGACTGTTGCAATCTCGCTTTTTGAGACGCTGCAATCCGGACAGCACGCCTATTTCGAGGCCGCGCTGATGCTGACATTCTTCCTGCTGGCCGGGCGCTACCTGGATTTCCGCGCCCGCGCCGCCGCGCGGTCGGCCGCGCAGGAACTGGCCGCGCTGGAGGTGCCGCGCGCGATCCAGCTGATCGAAGGGCAGGAACAGACCGTGTCGGTGCAGGACCTTGCCGTGGGCGATCTGGTGCGCGTGCGCCCCGGCGGACGCGTGCCCGTGGACGGGGTCGTGACCGAGGGTCGCTCGGAAATCGACCGCTCGCTTCTGACGGGCGAAACCCTGCCCGCCATCGCCGCGCAAGGCAGCACACTCAGCGCCGGTGAGGTCAACCTGACCGGCCCCCTGACCCTGCGTGTCACGGCCGCCGGGCGCGACTCCTCCCTGCACCGCATGGCGGATCTGGTCGCCAATGCCGAAGCCGCGCGCACCCGCTACACCACGCTGGCCGACCGCGCCGCGCGCGCCTATGCGCCCACCATCCCGATCCTGTCGCTGGGGGCGTTTGTGGTCTGGCTCTGGCTGTCGGGCGGGGATCTGCGGCTGTCGATGAACATTGCCATCGCCACGCTGATCATCACCTGCCCCTGCGCGCTGGGCCTGGCCGTGCCGGCGGTCGTGACCGCTGCCTCTGGCCGTCTGTTTCGCAAGGGCCTGCTGATCAAGGACGGCACCGCGCTGGAGCGGCTGGCAGAGGTCGATACGGTCGTCTTCGACAAGACCGGCACGCTGACCATGGGCACGCCCGTTCCCGACAATCTGGACCAGCATTCCGACGACGCCCTGCGCGTGGCGCTCGCGCTGGCCGAAGCGTCGTCCCACCCGCTGGCCCGCGCATTGGTGACATCATTGCAGGCGCGCGGGCTGACCCCGGCAGAGGTGCACGATCTGCGCGAGGCACCGGGCTACGGGGTCGAGGGCGAATGGCAGGGCGAAAGCGTGCGGCTGGGCCGTGCGGGCTGGGTCGGCGCCACCCATGCCGCGACCACCGGCGCCTATCTCAGCCTTGGCGATGCGACGCACAGTTTCACCTTCACTGACGCTCTGCGCCCCGGCGCGTGCGAACTGGTGGCCGCCCTGCGCGCGCAAGGCAAGGCCGTGTGGCTGATCTCGGGCGATGTGGCCCCGGCGGTCGAGGCGATGGCGCAGCGCCTTGGCATTGATAACTGGCGCGCGGGCGCGCTGCCGCAGGACAAGTCCGAAGCGATCACAGCGTTGCAGGCACAGGGCGCGCGTGTCCTGATGGTGGGTGACGGGCTGAACGACACGGTTGCGCTGTCAGCGGCGGATGTATCGATCTCGCCTGCCTCGGCACTCGATGCGGCGCGCGCGGCCTCTGACATCGTGCTTTTGGGCCGCGATCTGGCGCCGATCGAGGATGCGTTGCGCATCGCGGGCCAGTCGAACCGCCGCATCCGCGAGAATTTCTGGCAATCCGGGCTTTATAATGCGATCTTTGTGCCGGTCGCGCTGGTAGGGCTATGCACGCCGCTTTTCGCCGCCGCCGTGATGTCGCTGTCATCGGTGACCGTATCGCTGAACGCGCTGCGCCTGAAATGAAAGAGAGGCAAGGATGGAGATTCTGGGCATCCTGATCCCCGTGTCACTCGGGCTGGGGCTGCTTGGGCTGCTGGCCTTCTGGTGGACGCTGAAAAAGGGCATGTATGACGACCCCGAAGGCGACTCTCGCCGTATTCTGCGCGACGACTACGACGACAAGCCGAAGAGATAAACTCTTGCGCCTCATTGGCGCGCCCTCACTGCTCCGAGCGTGGCAGGCGGGCGCTCACGCCACCTGCCCCACGGTCGTTACGCGCCGGGGCGTGTAGCTCAGGCTGGGCTGCAGCCAGGTCTCGACCTCTGCGACAGACATCCCCTTGCGCTCGGCATAATCGGCCACCTGATCGCGCCCGATGCGGCCCACGCCGAAATAGCTGGCCTGCGGATGCGCGAAATACAGCCCCGATACGGCCGCCGCCGGCCACATTGCATAGGATTCCGTGAGCGTGAGCCCCGTGTGGCGGGTCGCGTCCAGCATCTCGAACAGCGTTCCCTTTTCGGTGTGATCGGGGCTGGCCGGGTAGCCCGCCGCCGGGCGGATGCCGCGATAGGCCTCGGCGATCAGGTCTTCATTTGACAGGCACTCCTCGGGGGCAAAACCCCAGAGCGAGCGGCGCACGCGTTCGTGCAGCGCCTCGGCAAAGGCTTCGGCCAGCCGGTCGCCCAGGGCCTGCACGAGGATCGAGTCGTAATCATTGCCCTCGGCCTTCATCCGGTCGGAGATGCTGTGCACCTCGGGGCCTGCCGTAACGGCAAAGCCGCCGATCCAGTCGGGCGTGCCTTTGGGCGCGATGAAATCGGCCAGACAC
This sequence comes from Paracoccaceae bacterium, assembly GCA_007695345.1. Classification (GTDB taxonomy): domain Bacteria; phylum Pseudomonadota; class Alphaproteobacteria; order Rhodobacterales; family Rhodobacteraceae; genus Roseinatronobacter. The sequence continues at coordinate 7,236 of REDZ01000083.1, forward strand.
ATCGCAGCCCGGTCGCCCGATTTCGTGCCCTGCTGGCGCAGCATGGGCAGGCGCTGCCAGACGTTGCGACGGTCCTCATCCGTCCAGACCAGAATATCATCGCCCGACCTGTTGGCCGGCCACAGCCCCACCACGCCGCGACAGGTGAACCAGTTTTCCGCCTCGATCCGGTCGAGCATGGTCTGCGCGGCATCGAACAACTCGCGCGCGGTTTCGCCCTTGGCCGGGTCATCCAGGATCTGGGGGTAGCGGCCCTTCATCTCCCATGTGTTGAAGAACGGTGTCCAGTCGATGTAGGCGCGCAATTGCGCCGGGCCCATATCGTCAATCACGCTCAGCCCCGGGGTCTGGGGCGCAGGCGGGGTATAGCTGTCCCAGCCGCCGTCAAAGGCATTGGCGCGCGCCTGTGCAAGCGGGGTGGTCGGACGCTCGGCGCTTTGCGCGCTGGCATGGCGCAGCCGGTCATATTCGGACGCGATACCCGCCAGATAATCGCCGCGCGCCTTGCGCGACAACAGCCTGGACACCACGCCCACAGCCTTGGACGCATCGTCCACGTGGATCGTGCCATGGGCGTATTCGGGCATGATCTTCAGCGCCGTGTGCTTTTTCGAGGTTGTGGCCCCCCCGATCAGCAGTGGGATATCGAACCCCTGCCGCGTCATTTCCGCCGCAACATCCACCATCCGGTCCAGCGAGGGCGTGATCAGCCCCGACAGCCCGATGATATCGACCTTTTCCTCGCGCGCACGCTTCAGGATATCCTCGGCCGGCACCATCACACCCAGATCGACGACATCGTAATTGTTGCATTGCAGCACGACACCCACGATATTCTTGCCGATATCATGCACATCGCCCTTCACTGTGGCCATCAGCACCTTGCCCTTGGCCGAAGTGTCGCCCGAGCGGCGCTTTTCTTCCTCCATATAGGGCAGCAGATGGGCCACCGCGGCCTTCATCACGCGGGCGGATTTCACGACCTGCGGCAGGAACATCTTGCCCGCGCCGAACAGATCGCCCACGACATTCATGCCGTCCATCAGCGGCCCCTCGATCACATCAAGGGGTTTGTCCGCGCGCTGGCGGCATTCCTCGGTATCCTCGACCACGAAATCGGTGATGCCGTGGACCAGCGCGTGTTCCAGCCGTTTCTCGACCGGCTGTTCGCGCCACGCCGGGTCCGACACCTGCGTCGCCTCGCCTGACCCGCGATATTTGTCGGCGATGGCCAGCAGGCGGTCGGTGGCATCGGGGCGGCGGTTGAACAGCACATCCTCGACATGGTCGCGCAACTCATCCGGGATATCGTCATAGACCGTGATCTGGCCCGCATTGACGATGGCCATGTTCATGCCCAGCGGGATCGCGTGATAGAGGAAACAGGAATGCATCGCCTCGCGCACCGGGTCATTGCCGCGAAAGCTGAAGGACAGGTTCGACAGCCCGCCTGACACATGGGCATGCGGCATCTCGGCCTTGATCAGGCGGGTGGCTTCGAAAAACGCATTGGCGTAGTCGTTATGATCCTCGATGCCAGTCGCGACAGCAAAAATGTTCGGATCGAATATGATATCCCAGGGCGCGAAGCCTGCCTTTTGCGTCAGCAGGTCATGCGAGCGTTTGCAGATCTCGAACTTGTGCTGCGCGGTTTCGGCCTGCCCGGATTCGTCAAAGGCCATGACCACCACGGCCGCGCCGAAGCGGCGGCAGATCCGCGCCTGTTCCAGAAACGGGCCCTCGCCCTCTTTCAGCGAGATGGAATTGACGATCGCGCGGCCCTGTACGCATTTCAGCCCGGCCTCGATAATCTCGAACCGCGAGGAATCGATCATGATGGGCACGCAGCTGATATCGGGTTCAGCGGCGATCAGGTTCAGAAAGGTTACCATCGCCTCTTCGCCGTCCAGCAGCCCCTCATCCATGTTCACATCGATGATCTGGGCGCCATTCTCGACCTGCTGGCGCGCGACATCCAGCGCTGCGTCATAATCGCCATTCAGGATCAGCTTCTTGAACCGTGCGGACCCGGTGACATTGGTCCGCTCACCGATATTGATGAAATTGCTGATTGCGTTCATGCCACATCCTCCGAGGCTGCGATGCCCGTGGCCTCGAACATCTCCAGCCCTGACAGGCGCAGGCGCTCTGCGCGCGGGGGCACACGCCGCGGGGATTTGCCATCCACCGCGCGGGCAATCGCGGCGATATGTTCGGGCGTGGTGCCGCAGCAGCCGCCCACGATATTGACCAGCCCGCTATCGGCCCATTCGCCCAGATGACCTGCGGTTTCCTCGGGCTGTTCATCATAGCCCCCCATCTCGTTGGGCAGGCCCGCATTGGGATAGGCGCTGACACGGGTTTCTGCCAGCCCGGCAATGGCGCGGATATGTGCGCGCATCTCATCCGCGCCAAGCGCGCAGTTCAGACCGATGGAAAACGGGTTCGCATGCATGAGCGAGACATAGAACGCTTCGGGCGTCTGTCCGGTCAGGGTACGGCCCGACCGGTCAGTGATGGTGCCCGACACCATCAGCGGCGGCACCTCCAGCCCTTCATCTTTCAGGCTGTCGATGGCATAAAGCGCGGCCTTGGCGTTGAGCGTATCAAAAATCGTCTCGACCAGCAGCAGATCGGCCCCGGCCTCGATCAGGGCGCGCGCCGCCGCGCCATAGGAACGGGCGAGATCGTCAAAACTGACAGAGCGGTAGCCGGGGTTGTTCACATCGGGGCTGATGCTGGCGGTCTGGTTCGTGGGGCCGATGGCGCCCGCAACCCAGCGCGGGCGCTCCGGGGTCGCGCCTGCATCGGCAGCCTCGCGGGCGATGCGCACGCTTTCGGCGTTCATCTCGGCCACCAGATGTTCCATGCCGTAATCGGCTTGCGAAATGGCATTCGCGCCGAATGTGTTGGTGCACAGGATATCCGCACCGGCGGCGACGAAATCATCATGGATCTGACGAATAAGCTGCGGCTGGGTCAGGCTCAGCAATTCGTTGTTGCCCCCCACATCCTGCGGATGATCGGCAAAGCGGGTGCCGCGATAGGTGGCCTCATCCGGTTTCGATTGCTGGATCATCGTGCCCATTGCGCCATCCAGAACAAGAATGCGGCGGGCGGCGTGGTCAGCGATACTGCGGGTCATCGGGGCGCTCTCCTCGGGCGGTGTGGTCCGTGCGGGGCGCTGCGCCTGTCCTGATAGGGGGCAGACAGTCCCCGGTCGCGTCCGGGTTGAACGCGCGAGGGGCATGAAGGTCAAGCCTGAACTCCATGCCGCGCAGGCGAGACGGCCACGGCCATGCGACGTTTTTCCTTTGATATAAAGGGGTTGAACGACTATTCAAAGGCAAACCGAATAATTCTCATATTCATTATTAACGGCGATTTGCGCGGCATTCTTCGCGTGACACATCAGCGCGACCGCGCCCGGCGTGTGGATAGAAGCAGGCTGGTTTCGGAAGAGGTCACCCCCTCCATCCCCCGGATCTGATTGAGCACCTGATCCAGTTCCACCAGCGACCGGGCGGCAAGCTCGACGATCAGATCCCAGCGGCCATTCGTCGAATGCACAGCCGTCACCTGCGGCAGGCCAGACAGGCGTGTGGTGATCCGCTCGGCCCCGCGCCCCTCGATCCCGATCATCATCAGCCCGCGCACAGGCGCGTCGGCGACATCGCCACGGGTGATCACGGTAAAGCCCAGAATCTCGCCCGCGCCTTGCAGCCGCGCCATCCGTGCGCGGATCGTCGCACGGCTGACCCCCAGCCGGTCCGCCAGCGTCATGACCGAGGCGCGCCCGTCGCGCCGCAATTCCGCGATAAGGCTTTGGTCTGTCATGTCCATATCGGCACCTAAACTTATCATTACGCGCAGTATTGCTGCCATTTTATCAGATAATCCAGTTGAATCCTGCCCGTTTCGTACGCCACTGTGCCAAAAACCAACGGAGATGACGATGATCCCCCCAACCCTGATCGGTGCGCCGGTCGATTCCGGTCAGCGCCAACCCGGCTGCCTGATGGGCCCCGCCGCGCTGCGCGTGGCCGGGATAGGCCAGACGCTCGAGGCGCTGGGCCGCCCGGCGCAGGATCTGGGCGATCTGATGCTGCCGGATGACCTGCCACAGCCCGACAGCCCCAACCCGGCGCTGGACCAACTGTCCGAAACGCTGGCCTGGACCGACCTGATCCGCCGCACAGTCGGGACTGTGCTGGATGCCGGGCGCTTGCCAATCCTGCTGGGCGGCGATCATTCGGTCGCGCTGGGATCGGTCGCGGCGGCTGCCGCGCACGCGGCGCAGGTGGGCCGCCCGCTGTTTCTGCTGTGGCTGGATGCGCATAGCGATTTTCACACCCCGCGCAGCACTGCATCGGGCAATCTGCACGGCACGCCCGTGGCCTATGCCGCCGGGCTGGACGGGTTCGCGCCCTTTCCGCCCTTTCCCGCGCCTGTTCCGGCGGACCGCATCTGCCTGTTCGGTATCCGCAGTGTCGATCCGGCGGAACACCGCGCGCTTGCAGATGCCGCGATTGCCGTGCAGGACATGCGCGCGCTGGATGAGCGCGGCATCGCCGCCCCCTTGCGCGATTTCCTGTCCCGTGTGCAGGCCGAGGGCGGGATGCTGCATGTCAGTCTGGATGTCGATTTTCTGGACCCCGCCATCGCCCCTGCGGTCGGCACGACCGTTCCGGGTGGCGCCACGTTCCGCGAGGCGCATCTGGTCTGCGAAATGATCCACGAGACGGGGCTGATGACCTCGCTCGATCTGGTTGAGCTGAACCCCGCGCTGGATGAACGCAGCCGTACCGCGCGGCTGATGGTCGATCTGCTGGGCAGCCTGATGGGCCGCAAGGTGTTCGACCGCCCCACCCGCGTCTTTGCCTGAAGGAGCTATGTGATGTCCCTGCCCTCTCGCCAGGCCTATGTGCCTTTTGTCAGCGTTGACAACATGATGCGGCTGGTTCTTGATGTTGGAATCGAGCAGATTATGGTGGAGCTGGCTGATGTGATCGAAGCCGATTTCCGCCGTTGGCCCGATTTCGACAAGACCCCGCGTGTCGCCAGCCATTCCGATATTGGCGTGATCGAATTGATGCCGACCTCGGACGGGCAGCATTACGGGTTCAAATATGTCAATGGCCACCCCGGCAACATGCGGCAGGGGTTGCAGACGGTCACGGCCTTTGGCGTGCTGGCCGATGTGCCGACCGGCTATCCGCTGCTGATTTCGGAAATGACCATCCTGACCGCGTTGCGCACGGCCGCGACCAGCGCGATGGCCGCAAAATGGCTGGCCCCGCGCGATGCGCGCGTGATGGCCATGATCGGCAATGGCGCGCAGGCCGAGTTTCAGGCGCTGGCGATGAAGGCGGTCTGCGGTATCCGCGAGGTGCGGCTTTATGACATCGACCCCAGTGCCACGCGCAAATGCGCGGCCAATCTGGCCGGGCGGGGGCTGCACATCGTGCAATGCGACAGCGCCGCAGAGGCCATCCTGGGCGCGCAGATCATCACCACCTGCACCGCCGACAAGCAATATGCCACCATCCTGAGCGACAACATGGTGGGCAGCGGCGTGCATATCAACGCGGTTGGCGGTGACTGCCCCGGCAAGACCGAACTGCACCGCGATATCCTGTTGCGCGCAGGTATTTTCGTCGAATACCCGCCCCAGACGCGGATCGAGGGGGAAATCCAGCAGCTTGATCCCGACCATCCGGTGACCGAACTGTGGCAGGTCATTGCGGGCCAAAGCGCCGGGCGTGTGGCCGCTGATCAGATCACGCTCTTTGACAGCGTGGGTTTCGCGGTCGAGGATTTCAGCGCCCTGCGCCACATCTACCAGCGGCTGCAAGGGACCAGCTTCTATCAGGATCTCGACATGATCGCGGACCCGGATGATCCGCGCGACCTGTTCGGCATGTTGTGCCGGGCCGGGGCGCAGGACAAGGTGGCCTGATCGCGCGCGTCAGCAGTCGCTTTCATGCGGCCCCGGACGCGCGCGGACCGGTCAGACCGGGTTGAGGATCATCACCAGAACGCAATAGACAAGCGTTCCGGCAAAGAAACCCGCGATCAGCCACAGACGCAATGTGTCCATCTGCGATCTCCTGAACAGGGATGAGGGCCTGCAGCGCAGGCATGCACAGGTTCAGTGGGATGCAGGGGGCGCACGGGCACGGGGCGCGACACAGGGGCGTTTCGCGGGTGCAGACGGGTGCAGGGAATAACACGTGGTTGTATCTGTCGCGCCGGGCCGTGCATGCCGCGTCACCATTCCATCGGGCAGGTCCGCCCGCGGCGCGCCCTCTCGCGCGGCAATCTCGGGTGCGATCAGCGTGGCCGCCTGTTCGGGCGCAGCGGTGGCGGCGCCCAAGCCCACAGGGTTCAGGCTGACAAGCGTCAGCATGACAGCCAGGATCAGCGCAATCAGGGGCATGTGGCCGCAGCCTTCAGGGCAAGTTCAGCGCATATATGGCGTCTGCGCGGGTGCATTCACAGAGGGGCCGCACCGAATAACGGCCCTCCGCCGCCGAGAGTGTCGCGCCCTGGTGCAGTGGCGCATTGCAATTTGCGCAAGCGCGGCCCTAGAGTGCAGGAACGCTTTGGCGGATGCAACCATTGGGTGTATTATATGCGGCATGATGCCACTATGGATGGAAATTGCTGCGGGAACTGCGTGTGATCGTGTTTGAGACGTCTTTGACGGCCAGCGCGGGGTCGCGGTCGTGACTGAATGCTTCGCGCTGTCGCAGGCAGTGCTGATCGACCGGGTTGCTGCGCTGATGCTGCTGGTGCTGCTGGTCGTGATGGTCTGGGTCGCGCGATTTCACAGGTTCCACGGCAAGGCATTCTTTCTGGCCAGTCTGGTCGGCGCGATCATCTGGCTGACATCGATTACACTTGAAAACCGCGCCATCGACGAGGGGTGCAAGCTGGTCTGGGCCAAATTCGCCTGGCTGGGGATCGGGCTGCTGCCCATGGCGCTGTTCTTTTTCATTGACGACTACGCCCGCGCACGCGACCGCTGGCATGACAGGCGACGAACGCTTCTGCTGTTCGGCGGGCCGCTGACCATTTTCGCCATGGCCGCGACGAATGGCTGGCACGAGCTGTTCTATGGCCCCGACACCCGCATGATGTCCGAGGGTCCGCAACGCGGTCAGGTCTATTTCGATCACGGCCCGCTATTCTATCTGGCGGCGGCGTGGCTGTATTTCTTCATCACCGCAGGGGTGTTGGTCCTGATCCGCGGGTTGCGCGGGGCGCACAGGGCGCATCGCCCCTTTTTCGTGGCCTGGCTGCTGGTGTTCGCCCTGCCGGTCACGGCCAATCTGAGTTATGTGATCGGCGGCTTTACCGTTCTCGGGCTGGACCCCACGGCCTATGCCTATGCGCTGGCGATGATGGCGCTGTCGGGGTTCATCATCACTGACCGGATGCTGGACATGCGCGCTGTCGCGCTGGAGGTCTTTTGGCGCAACACCCCCTCGCCCCTGATGATCCTGATGCCCGATGGCCGCGTCGCATCGGCCAACCCCTCGGCACTGGCGGTGGCGGGCAGATCGCGCGCAGGGGGCAATATTGCCGATTGGGGACCGCTGGAGCCGCATTCCGAACAGATGATGGCGCGTGATCCGGCGTCAGGCCCTGTCGCACTCGATCTGGGCGAACGGCGGCTGTAGATGAAGGTGCTGCAGATCGAAACGCCGCTCGACCGTGACAAGGAAATGGGGCGCGTCCTGTGGCTGGATGATGTGACCCTGCGCCATGAACTGGAGGAACGGCTTGCCGATGAACGGGATTATCTGCAATTGCTGATGCAGACCACGATGACCGGCATAGTCGCGCTGGACGCGTCAGGCCGCGTGATCTTTGCCAATGCGGAGGTCGGAAAACTGACCGGGCATGATGCCGATGCGATCCCCGGCATGCAGCATGCAGACCTGTTTCCGCCGCTGTCACAACCGGATGCGGGCGCCCCTGCCTGTTTCGCCAGCCTGATAGACGCAGCAGACTCGCAACGCGGGGTGCGTGTAAGTTTCGTGCGCGCGGACGGGTCCGCGCGCATCCTGTCGGTCAATGTCGCGCGGGTCGAACGCCCCGGCGTCGCGGCGCGGATCGTCTGCGCGTTGGCCGATATCACCGAACAGCTTGAGACCGAACGCTCGCTGGAAGCGGCGCGCGACCGGGCCGAGGCCGCGAATCGCACCAAATCGCAGTTCCTGGCAAACATGAGCCATGAGATCCGCACGCCGCTGAACGGTGTGCTGGGCATGGCAGAGATGCTGGAACAGGCGCTAGAGGACCCCCGCGCCCGGACCATGGCGCGCACGATCCGCGACAGCGGCGCCACCCTGCTCAATGTGCTCAATGACGTGCTGGACATGTCGCGGATCGAGGCCGGCAAGATGCAGATGGAGGATCAGCCCTTTGCGGTCGCCGCGATCGGAGAGCGTATCGCCGCGCTGCACGCCCCGGCAGCAGAGGACAAGGGCGTGTCGTTCCACCTGCACGGACCGGGCGAGGGCGCCCCCGCCCGGCGCGGCGATCTGCATCGTATTCTTCAGGTCGTGCACAATCTGGTCAGCAATGCGATCAAATTCACCGAATCCGGCAATGTCACGGTCGAGATAGAGGGCGCAGCAGGCGCGCCCCTGGTCATTCGTGTGCGCAATACCGGCATCGGGATGAGCGAGGAACAGGCCGCGCGCATCTTTTCAGGGTTCGAGCAGGCGGACGGATCGGTGGCGCGGCGCTTTGGCGGCACGGGGCTGGGGCTGGCCATCACACGCGGGCTGGTCGATCAGATGCAGGGTGACATCGCGCTGGATACCGCACTCGGGCGCGGCACATGCGTCACACTGCGCCTGCCACTGGCCGAATGCACCCTGCCCGCGGATGGGAAATTGACCACGCTGGCCCCATCCGCGCGTGAACCGAACCGCGCGACCGCGCCGCCCCTGTCGGGCCTGTCCTTTATCGCGGCGGATGACAGCGCGGTGAACCGCACATTGCTGGGGATGATGCTGAAACGCGCGGGCGCCTCGGTGCATATGTGCGAGGGCGGGCATGATCTGCTGGCCGCATGGCGGCCGGGGGCGTTCGATGCCGTGCTGCTGGATATCTCGATGCCCGATCTGGACGGGATCGCGACCCTTGCCGAATTGCAGCGCCGCGCATCCGATCTGGGGGCAGAGCCGCCTGTCGCGCTGGCGATCACGGCCAATATCATGACACATCACATCACGGAGTATCACGCGGCAGGGTTTGCAGGCCATGTCGGCAAACCCTTTCAGTCGGCGCCGCTGGTGGCCGAGATCCTGCGCGTCACCGGAGACACCCGTGACCCGGTCACACCTGATCTGCAGCGCCGCGCCTGAATGACAAACGCCGGGGGCACAGCCCCCGGCGCATCCGTGTCGTGGCCGGTTCAGCCGCGCGCAGCCATGGTCGCGCGGGTCCACCAATCCAGCTCATCCAGCATCGAATCGGCGGATGGCCCGATGGACCCCTCGATCTCGGACAGCGGCTTTTCCTGACCGCCCAGCGGGTGCACGGCAAAGAAATCGCTGCCGCCGATATGCACGGCCGACCGGGTCGCGGCCATCTGCAGCTCGATGCCGATGGTGCGCAGATGCTCCGCCGCGCGCGTGCCCCCGACCGAGCCATAGCTGACAATGCCGAACGCCTTGCGGTTCCATTCGACATAGGCCTGATCGAGCGCGTTTTTCAGCGCGCCGGGGATCGAGCGGTTGTATTCGGGCGTGACAAAGATGAACCCGTCATACTGGGCCAGCGTCTCTTGCCACTTGCGTGCCCGCGCATCCTCGCTGGGCATCCAGGCGTTCGATGCGGCCTCATTGAACAGCGGCAGGTCGAAATCCTTCAGGTCCAGCAGATCGACCTCCCAGCCATCGCGGCTTTTTGCGCGGGCAAGGATCCAGTCTGCAGGGGTGCGGCCGAAACGCGCATCGCGCGTGGCGCCGACGATAACGGCAATCTTGGGGCTTTGTGCCACGGAAACTTCTCCTGTTAAGTTTTCTGATGCCGGATATCTGCGCAATCGCACGGGGGTTTTGAATGCCCATGCCTGCACAGCCGCTGTGCGCAACGCTCTGGCGCAGGGCCCTTGCATCCCGGCCCCGCACATTCGGGGTGCAGACGACTCGCGCCCCCTGGGCCCCCGCGATCTGCTCTGTTCGCGCGCAGGGTGCTTTCTTTCCGCGCCGTGCTGGGCTATCTGGCAGACAGGACAGGAACAGCAGCAGTGCCCCCATGACCCGCAATGACAACCCGGCCGATCCGTTCAAGAAGGCACTTTCCGACGCCTCGCGCACGATGGCGGATGCGCGCGAGTTGAATGTCACCTATTCGGTGGACCCGCCGGGACTGAGCGGCGACACCATGCGCCTGCCCCAGGTCACCCGCCGCATGACCCGTGACGAGGTGCTTCTGGCGCGCGGCACCGCCGACACGCTGGCGCTGCGCCACCGCTTTCACGACGCGCCCACCCACGCGCGCTATCTGCCGCAAGGCCCCATGGCGCGCGATCTCTACGAGGCGATGGAGGCCGCGCGCTGCGAGGCGGTGGGCGCGCGCCACATGCCCGGCACGGCCTCGAATATCGATGCGCGCATCGCGC
>REDZ01000157.1 GCA_007695345.1 Paracoccaceae bacterium
GTGAAGCTGATGATGGAGACATATTCGGCCCGCGCGAGCTATTTTGCCCAAAGCCCCGGCAATGCCAGCTACCGCGCGCGCCGCGCCACGATCACCAATCTCAATTTCGCCGATATGGCCGCACTCCACCGCACGCATTTGGGCAAATCGCGCGCGCGCACCCCCTGGGACACGCCGATCACGATGTTTCCCACGCCCGAGCGCTCGGCCTATCGGTTCTCGTTTCATGAGAAGGGCAGCCCCGCCTCTGAACCCACCAGCGGGCATACGATCATTCTCGGCCGCTCGGGCTCGGGCAAATCCGTGCTGGCCACGTTTCTGATGGCGCAGGCCCGGCGCACGGGCGCGCGGATATTTGCGTTCGATTATCGCTACGGGCTCGAGATGGGCCTGCGCGCGCTCGGGGGCAGTTATCAATCGATCAAGGCCGGCGAGGCCACGGGTCTGAACCCGCTCTGGGTGGAAACCGATGCGGCAGGGCGCGAATGGCTGACCGATGCGCTGATCAGCTTGCTGGAATCGCGCGGCGCGCAGCTCACCCCCCAGCAGACCCATGCGGTCCAAGCCATCGTGCGCCGCAATGCTGAAGCCGGGGATCCAAGCTTGCGCAATTGGACGGAATTCGCAGGCCAGTTCCGCTCGGTCGATGATGGCGGCGATCTGGCCGAGAGGGTGCGGGAATGGACCCCGCAGGGGCGCTTTGGCTGGGTCTTTGGCACAACCACCGAGGACCGGTTCTCATTGGACGGCGATGTGGTGGGGTTCGATCTGACGGGGCTCCTGGACGCGGATAACGAGACCGCGCGCATGGCGGTGCTGAGCTATATCTTCCGGCGCATCGAGCGCAAGATCGAGGATCGCCGCCCCACCATCGTGCTGATCGATGAGGCCTGGAAGGCGTTCGACAACAGCTATTTCGCGAACAAACTCGAAGACTGGCTGGTCACCGCGCGCAAACAGAACACGGTCGTCGTGATGATGACGCAATTTGCCTCGCAGCTCGACAAGTCGCGCGTGGGCAGCACGATCATTCAGGCGCTCCCCACACAGATCCTGCTGCCCAATTCCCGCGCCAAGCCTGGCGATTACGGCCCTCTCGCGCTCAGCGACAAGGAGCTCGATGTGATGATGAACGCGCTGCCCGCCTCGCATCTCGCCCTCATCCGCGATGATCAGGGTGCGCATATCATCGACGCAGGCCTCGCCCCGCTGGGCGACTATCTCGCTGTCCTCGGTGGCCTCAAATCCGGCGAGGCCGTGGTCGGCACGGATTACCGCGACACACCTGAATTCTGGAGACGGGCGACATGAGACCTGCCGTGATTTTGCTGATCCTCACATCTGTCGTGGCAGGCTGTGCCACGACGCCTGCCGCCCCTGTGCGCTCGGACTGCTTCCGCGCCGATGGCACGGCGAGGTGTCAGTTCACGCCGCTGCCGGAGCTCTGGGCGCGTGAGGCTGCGCGCAATGCGTGATCGACCCCCATCCCGCGCGTGTTTGCGACATGTCCTGCTGGTCGCGGGGCTCACCGCACTGACAGGCCCCGGCGCGCAAGCGCAAGGCGTGCCGATTTTTGATCCCGCTCAGGCGGCAGAACAGGCCCGCCAGCTTGCCGAGCGCCTGCAGGATGAGGCGCTGCAGATCGGCAAGGGCGACCAGCGGGTCCGCATCGAAGACATCAAGCGCGCGCAATTGGAACAGCTCGATGCGATTATTGAGGGCGGCACGATCTCTTCCCAGAGCATGACCTCCACGATCCAGAGCCTCGAGGCCGGACAGGGGACAGAAACAGACGCAGCCCGAGTCTATCCAGACAGTGAGACCAGCCTGCCTGCGCGACAGCTCTTTGGTGATGCACGCCAGAATATTGAGGAAATCATCATTCAGGGCGCGCGCGACACCTATCATCACCCCGGGGTGGCTCGCGCCGGGCTCTCGCCCGTGCAATGGCGCGCGCTCTTGCAAGCGCTGATCTGGCAGGAAAGCCGGTTCAACCCGGCCGCCGAAAGCCCTGTTGGGGCGTATGGGCTCACCCAGATCATGCCTGGGACCGCCAGTGATCTTGGCATCGATCCGGCCTGGCGCACAGACCCGCTGGTGCAGGTGCAAGGCGGCGGGCGCTATCTCGCACGGCGCCTCGATCAGCTGGGGGGTGACATCATTCTGGCGCTGGCCGCCTATAATGCCGGGCTGGGTCGCGTGCAGCACTATGGCGGCGTGCCGCCCTTTGCCGAGACGCAGAATTACGTTCAGATCATCCCGCGCAAATACAACGACTATCTGCGCCTCATCGGCGGCGAAGACGCGCTTGGCACGATCTCAGCGGTGCATATGGCCAATGCCGAGCTGGGCCTGCGCGGCATGGCCGCGATCGGCTATGCGGAAGCTGGCCATGCCAATATCCGGCGCGCCGCCGAACGCCTGGCCGCGATCGTCACACAAGTGGGGCAGGGCGAGGATTGGGCCGAAGCCCAGGCGCTGAACACCTATGCCCGTGCCGAGATCGGGCGGCTTTTGGTCTTGTCCATGCGCATGCAGGCCGCGCGCGCCCAGCCTTTGAGCGCAGAGCAGCTGATGGTCATCGCCCAGATGGCCGATGAGAAACGGTTTTCTGATTTGACCCTTGAGGAGTTCTGAGATGCGCCCTGCGTATAGATCATCCCTGCCCGCAGTCGCGCTTGCGTTCTGCCTCGCCTTTGCCCCCGTGTCAGGTCTCGGCCCCAGCCGCGCGCTGGCTCAGGGTGTGCCGACATTCGATGCCCAAAGCCTGACCAACCAGATCCGGCAGCTTCAGCATATGCTCAATGATCTTGGAATCCAGACCGACCAGCTCGACGCGCTTCTGGAACAGGTCAACCTGCTCGGCGACCAGCTGTCCCAGTTGCAGGACATCTACGGCATTCTGACCAGTCAGAACCCGATGTCGCTCCTGATGGGCGGCGATCTCGATTGCCTGTTGCAGCAGGATTTCGCAAGCCTCACCGGCGTGGTCAGCAGCATTTCCGAAGGAGATATCATGGGCGCCCTCTCGGGCGGTTGCGGGGATATGTCAGCATCCGTGGAACGGGTGCTGACCAGCACAGGGCTCTCCCCCGCAGCGGTGCAGCAGCTGTCGCAATCCGACGTCACAGGCGAGCGCAGGCTGGGACAGCAGGCCTCGGCCGCGGTCGTTTCCAGTGCGGCGGCGCAAAGCGCGCATGAGCGCTCGAACACGAGTGTACGGCGCATCGAGATCATGGTGGGCGAGATCGGCAATACCCAAGGGATCAAGGAATCCGTCGATCACAACACGCTGGTCACGGCTGAAATCGGGATCATCCTGTTGCAGATGTTGGAGCTTCAGGCCGCCCAGACCATGGCAGACGGGGTGGCTGGTGTCTCGACCGCTGCCCAGCAGGCCGAAGAACAGGCGTTCTCCGATCTGACCATGCCACCCTTGCGGGTGCAGCCGTGAGGGGGTTTGCGCGCCGCGCGCAACCTGCCCCCGATATTGGCGAGACAGTCACGGAAGAGCTGGTCTTTGGGGCGCTGCGCCGCGAGCGGCTCTGGCAGATCATTGCGCTGAGCGGCACAGGCTTTGGCGCGGTGATGGGGATTGGCATGATGGTTGTGGCCTTCAAGCATGAGATGCCCACGCCCCAACTGGTGCCCTTTGACACGGCAACTGGCGCGGCCGTGCCCTGGGCGGAGGTGCGCGCGATTTCGCTCCATGAAGAACGCGCGGTCGCCGATTCCATGATCTTCGCTTACGTGCGCGACCGCGAGACCTTCAACCAGCTCGACAATGATCTGCGCGTGCG
>REDZ01000046.1 GCA_007695345.1 Paracoccaceae bacterium
AGGGCATGAGCGAGGCGTTCTCCACCGGATCCCAGAACCAGAACCCGCCCCAGCCGAGTTCGTAATACGCCCACCACGATCCGGTTGCGATGCCGATGGTCAGGAATACCCAGGCCGCCAGCGTCCAGGGGCGCACCCAGCGCCCCCATGCTGCATCCACCCGCCCTTCGATCAGCGCAGCCAGCGCGAAGCTGAACGACATCGAAAGCCCGACATAGCCCAGATACAGAAACGGCGGGTGGAACGCGAGGCCGGGGTCCTGCAGCAGCGGGTTCAGGTCCGTGCCGTCAAAGGGCGGCGAGGCCAGTCGCGTAAACGGGTTGGAGGTGAAGATCGTGAAGGCGATGAAAGCCGCCGTGATCGCCGATTGTACCGCAAGCACACGCGCCTGCAGCGATGCGGGCAGATTGCCGCCAAACCAGGCCGCGCAGGCCCCGAACAGCGTCAGCGTCAGCACCCAAAGCAGAAGCGACCCCTCGTGATTGCCCCAGACGCCGGTGATCTTGTAGATCAGCGGCTTCAGCGTATGGGAATTGTTGACCACCAGTTCGACCGAGAAATCGGACACGATGAAGGCATAGGTCAGCGCGGCATAGCTGAAGGCGATCAGCAGGAATTGTGTGGTGGCCATGGGGTTGGCAATCACCATCCAGTCACGCCATCCCTTGTGCGCACCGATCAGTGGAATCACGGCTTGCGCCAGGGCGACGGCAAAAGCCACGATAAGGGCGTAATGTCCAAGCTCGACGATCATCCGGTGGGTCTTTCCTGCCTGAGTTTCGCGAATGTTAACGTATCTTGACCGGCAGGCAAAGCCTGTGGGCGATGACAGGTTGCGACCCTGCGTCACAGCCATGTCATCTCTGGTCGCCATCACGTCAAGGGGGCGTGCCTTGGCAGGGGCGTCGTGATCGGTCACCATGGGGCATGGCCATCAATGGCGGTGGCAGGATGAAGGGGGCGCAGATGCAGATCACGACCGACGGTGACAGCCAGACTGTCATCACCACATTCGAGATGACACCCGGCACATGCACCGATGTTCTGGAAGCGTTGCAGGACGCCTATGACAAGGTGATCCGCCACCAGCCCGGCTTTCTGGGCGCAGCACTGCATGTCAATGACGCGCAGACCCGGATCGCGGCCTATTCCCGCTGGCGGGCGCGGGCAGATTTTCAGGCGATGCTGCGCACACCAGAGATGCGCGAGCGGAATCGCGCCATCGCGCAGATGTGCGCCCGGTTCGAGCCGGTAATGTATGATGTCGCGACGCTTGTCCGCCCTGCGTGATGCGCTGCTTCCTCGCGCTTGAGTTGCCGCAGCATATCCGCAGCCAGTTGGTCCTGCAGCAATTCCTGATGCCCGTCAAACGCCGGATCGCGCCCGAGAAGTTTCACTTGACGTTGGTGTTTCTGGGTGATGCGGACAATCCGATGCTGGATGCGCTGGATCAGGAATTGTCACGGCTGGACAGTCCCATGCCGCAGATCGCCCTGCACGGGCTGGGGCTGTTCGGCAAGGACAAGGCACATAACCTGCACGCCAAGGCGCTGCCTGACCCGTCGCTCATGGCATTGCACGACAAGCTGACGCGGCTGGCCCGCAATGTCGGGTTCGCGCCGGACAAGCGGCGCTACAGCCCGCATGTCACCCTGGCCTATCTGCGCCCGGACACGTTCGAGCAGTCCGAACTGGAACTGGCGGTCGCGCGCTCTGCCGATTTCCGCACTGATCCGTTCGAGGCGCAGGAGGTCACGCTGTTCCGCTCGCATCTGCGTCCTGACGGCGCGGAATATGATGTGCTGGAGCGTTATCCGCTCTCGCCCTCATTGCGGGCCCTGAATTGGTAGCCATGCAGCCCCGCGCCATGCGCGCGCAGCCAGTGACGGTGCATCGCGTAGTCCGGCATCAGCCGCGCCACACAGTCCCAGAAGGCGCGCGAATGGTCCATATGGGCCAGATGCGCCACTTCATGCGCGGCGACATAGTCCAGAACGGTCGGCGGGGCCAGGATCAGCCGCCATGAGAACATCAGCCGCCCGTCATGCGTGCACGACCCCCAGCGCGACCGTGTATCGCGTAGCGTCATCCCCTGCACGGGGCGGTCAAGTTGGCCTGCATAGCGCGCCACAGCCGGTTGCAACGCAGCGCGCGCGCTGGCTTTCAGAAATGCTTCCAACCGCGGGCCGGTGCGGGTGCCATCCGGATCGGGTGGGACCAGCAGCACGCCCGCATCAGTGCGGATACGGCGCACAGGGCCGGGCGTGACCCGCATGATCTGGCCGTGAATGGGTATTTCACAGCCCGGTCCAACCGGCTGACGTCGTGGTGCGCGGGCCATCGCGCCCCGCAGCCAGTTTTCCTTTTCGCGCAGAAAGGCAATCGCCTCATCCGCAGGAACGCGCTGGGGCAGGGTCAGGGTGGCGCGCCCGTCCAGCCCGGACACACGCAGGCTCAGCCGCCGCGCCCGTCCAGAACGGCGCAATGTCACGCTCAGCGGGGGCTGGCCGGGCAGATGCACCACATTGTCGCGCAGGATCATCGCTGTTTGTCCCTGATTGCCTGCCGGGCGGTGCGTGCGCGCAGGAAAATGTGCCCCGTGACCGCCTGCAACGCGAAGGGCCTTTACAGGCTCACCCAGTTATGGCACGGCCCTCAGCCTGAGAAAAGACATGCACGCAGAGGAAATCGTGATGACCAATCCAGAATGGGGCGTGAAGCGCGTTTGTCCGGAAACCGGCAAGCGGTTCTACGATCTGAACAAGAATCCGATTGTCAGCCCCTATACCGGCAAGGTCGTGGCCATCGATTCGGGTGACCGGCGCACCGAGGCGCTGAGCGACAACACAAAGGCCAAGCCCAGCAAGGCCGCCAAGAATACTGACGATGATCTGCTGGTCGATGATGAAGATGACGCCGTCGAGGTCGATGACGATCTGCTGGAAGATGACGACAACGACTCGGTCGCGCTGGACGATCTGGCCGATGTGCCCAGCAAGGATGACGACTGACCACCTGCGATGGCAGGCGTCAAAGCGCCCCCTGATCCATAACGCCCTGCGGCACCAGGCTGCAGGGCGTTTTTCGTGCTGATCGGTTATCGTTTCATTTTCCCCGAGTTGGTCTGCGTATTGCCCGGATCACAATTCCCACCAGTTTTCCGATGCAGATTTCGCCTGTGGAATAACGTTACCGTGACTGGATATGTGGAAAGGTCCAGGCTTAGGAAACTCGCCGAAAACATCAATATCGTTCACGTTTTTTTATCCGGTCATCTGGTTGTCATTCTGACGCGTAGTTCTGGCATCATCCAAATGGCGATGAACAATGGAGGAATTGATATGAAACTGAAACTCAGCGCACTGGCCCTGTCGACCGCTCTTGCCGTCCCGACACTGGCCGTCGCGAACGGCGAAGGCGACATCATCGACATCGCATCGGGCAACGAGAACTTCTCGACCCTGGTGGCGGCAGTGTCTGCTGCAGGTCTGGTTGAAACGCTGCAAGGCGAAGGCCCGTTCACCGTGTTTGCCCCGACGGATGAGGCATTCGCCGCCCTGCCCGAGGGCACGGTAGAGGGCCTGCTGGAAGATATCCCCACGCTGACCTCGATCCTGACCTACCATGTGGTGCCGGGCGCAGTCATGTCGGGCGATCTTGAAGACGGCATGACGGCTGAAACCGTCAACGGCCAGTCGATCACCATCGGTGTCGGTGAAACCGTGACCGTTGATGGCGCAACCGTCATTGATGCCGATATCGAGGCATCGAATGGCGTGATCCATGTGATCGACGCCGTCATCCTGCCCGAGTGATTTTCCCTCACTCAAGGAAAGGCGGGCGCGCGGCGCCCGCCTTTTTTGCGTTTCAGTCCGTGCAGTTGCGCACAGTCTCGATCATCAGTGCGACATTTTCGGGGTCGGCATCCGGCGTGATTCCGTGCCCAAGATTGAAGATATGGGGGCCATTGCGCAAGGCGCGCACGATGTGCTGCGTCTCGTCGATAAGGGCCTGCCCGCCCGTGACCATATGGCTGGATGCCAGATTGCCCTGCACGCACCCATCGACCTGAACATGACTGGCCGCCCATTCCGGCGACACCGAATTATCGATGGCGACACAATCGGCCCCGGTCGCGCGGGCAAAGCCGATATAGCCATCCCCGGCCTCACGCGGAAAGGCGATGACCGGAATGCCAGGATGGCGTTCCTTCAACGCGGCGGTGATCCGTTTCGCAGGCTCCAGCGCGTAGCGCAGGAACGCATCGCCCTTCAGCGACCCGGCCCAACTGTCGAAAATCTTGACCACTTCTGCCCCGGCCTCGATCTGCATGGACAGATACTCGATGGTCGCCTCTGTAATCCGGTCCATCAGGGCATCGAATGCCTCGGGCGCGCCCTCGCGCATGGTATGGGCCGGGCCCTGATCGGGCGTCCCGCGCCCGGCGATCATATAGGTGGCCACAGTCCAGGGCGCACCGGCAAAGCCGATCAGCGTCGTCTCTTCGGGCAATTCGCGCGACAGGATCTTCACAGTCTCGTAGATCGGCGACAGCGTGTCATGAATCGCGTCGGTCGGCTTCAGAGCGGCCACCCCGTCGGCACCAGTAATGGTCGAAAGGCGTGGCCCCTCGCCCGTCACGAACCACAGATCGGCGCCCAGCGCCTGCGGCACCAGCAGGATATCGGCGAACAGGATCGCGGCATCGAATCCATAGCGCCGGATCGGCTGCAAGGTCACTTCGGCGGCCAGTTCGGGATTGTAGCACAGCGACAGGAAATCCCCCGCCTGCGCGCGGGTCGCGCGGTATTCGGGCAGGTAACGCCCGGCCTGCCGCATCATCCAGATGGGGGGCGTTGGCAGCGCCTCGCCGGCAAGGGCGCGCAGGATGGTCTTGGTCGGGGCAGTGGATGGCTGGGCGGCAATGGACATACAGGGCTCCTTATTTCTCTTTCCAGTCCCAATCCAGCCCGATTTTGTCAAGCACAGTTTACACATTGCGCTTGTGTGCCGCCCCCCGCGCCGCTAATCATCGGCCCATGAGCATGGACCACCCGACCCCCGACCGCCCCCTGAAAATCGGCACCCGCGGATCACCGCTGGCATTGGCGCAGGCGCATGAAACGCGCGATCGGCTGATGGACGCGCATGGCTTGCCAGAGGCCGCGTTCGAGATAGCCGTGATCAAGACCACAGGCGATGACCGCACGCTGATTGATGCCGACCGCCCGCTGAAAGAGATCGGCAACAAGGGTCTGTTCACCAAGGAAATCGAAGATGCGATGCTGTCGGGCGCGATCGACATTGCCGTGCACTCGATGAAGGATATGCCCACTGAACAACCTGCCGGGCTGGTGCTGGATTGCTACCTCCCGCGCGAGGACACGCGCGATGCCTTCGTCGCGCCCCATGCTGCGCGGATCGCCGATCTGGCACCGGGGCAGGTGGTCGGCACGTCCAGCTTGCGGCGCCGCGCCCAGATGCTGGCCCTGCGCCCTGACCTGAAAGTGGTCGAGTTTCGCGGCAATGTGCAGACCCGGCTGCAAAAGCTGGAAAACGGCGTGGCGGATTGCACCTTTCTGGCCATGGCCGGGCTGCGGCGGCTGAACATGACGCATGTCGCCCGCGCGGCGGTCGAGCCAGATGAAATGCTGCCCGCCATTGCCCAGGGCGCCATCGGTATCGAGCGGCGCATGGATGATGACCGCACCGCACAGATGCTGGCACCTCTGAATGACACGCCCACCACTCAGCGGCTGGCCGCGGAGCGCGCCTTTCTGGCCGCGCTTGACGGGTCCTGCGAAACACCCATCGCAGGGGTCGCCGTGCTGGAGGGGGGCACGATCTGGCTGCGCGGTGAAATCCTGCGCCCCGACGGGTCCGAGCGCCTGTACGAGGAAGGGCGCGCGCCCATCGCCGAGGGGGCCGCACTGGGTCGTGACCTGGCGGCAAAGCTGCGCGCGCGCGCGCCTGCGGATTTCTTTTCCTGGATGTGACACTGGTAAGCCCTGCGGCACACACCTATTCTCTGGTGCAGGCAGGAAAGGCAGGGTCATGGTGATCGGCAGATTGGCAGATGGCGTGCTGCGCGGCGTGGACCGCGTGACCACAACTGTGACCGACACAGTATCAGAGGCGTTTTTCGAACCCACATTGCGGCTGGGCGTCACTGGCCTGTCACAGGCCGGCAAGACTGTGTTCATCACCTCGCTTGTGGCGAATCTGCTGGACCGGGGGCGCATGGGGCGGATGCAATCCGTCGCCGGCGACCGGATCGAGGCTGCGTTCCTTCAGCCGCAGCCCGATGACACGCTTCCCCGCTTCGATTATGAACGCCATCTTGCCGCGCTGAGTGCGCAGCAACCGCGCTGGCCAGACAGCACGCGCCAGATCTCGCAATTGCGCCTCTCGTTTCGTATCCGGCCCGGTGGGCTGCTGGGCGGGATGCGCGGCGCGCGGGTCCAGCATGTCGATATCATCGACTATCCGGGCGAATGGTTGCTGGATCTGGTGCTGCTGGACAAGGATTACGCGCAATGGTCGCGCGAGGTGCTGGGGCGGATGTCGCACCGCCCCTTCGCCGCCGACTGCCTGTCCGCGCTACAGGCCACCGACCCCGCTATCCCCCATGATGAAGGGGTCGCGCAGGCCCTGACCGAAGGCTTCACCAGCTACCTGCAGTCTGCGCGCAAGGCCGGACTGCCCGATATCACGCCAGGGCGGTTTCTCTTGCCCGGCGATCTGGCGGGCTCTCCGGTCCTGACCTTTGTGCCGCTGCCCGAGGGCGGCGGGCGCGGCTCGCTCGGGCGCGAAATGACGCGGCGGTTCGAGGCGTATAAATCCCAGGTCATCCGCCCCTTCTTCCGCGATCATTTCGCCCGGATCGACCGGCAGGTGGTGCTGGCCGACATTCTGGGTGCCATCCATGCGGGGCCAGAGGCCGTCGACCGTCTGGGCCAGACCCTGACCGAATTGCTGGCCGCCTTCCGCCCCGGCCGCAGCGCATGGCTGACCCGGCTTCTGGGTGGCAAACGGGTGGAACGGCTGTTATTCGCCGCGACCAAGGCCGACCATCTGCACCATTCCCAGCACCCGCGGCTGACCGCCATCCTGACCGCGCTCTTGCGCCAGTCGCGCGACCGCGCCGATTTCGCGGGCGCCCGGACCGAGGCGCTGGCGCTGGCCGCCCTGCGCGCCACGATCGAGGAGCAGCATATCCGCGACGGGCAGACCCTCGATTGTGTGCGCGGCACGCTTGCGGAGAGCGGTAAACAGGCCGCGTTTTTCGCAGGCGAGTTGCCTGCCGACCCGATGCAGCTGATCGGTCCTGCCCGCGACGGGGCCGCGCGATGGCTGGAGGCCGATTTCCAGATCATGCGCTTTGCGCCCGCGCCGCTGATACGCAAGACCGGTGATGGCCTGCCGCATATCCGGCTGGATACGGCGGCAGAGTTCCTGATCGGGGATCTGCTGCGATGAGCACGCGCAAACCACATCTGTTCGAACTGGACGACGGGGCCCATATCGATCCCGGTGCCGCCCCGCCCCCGCCGGACGATGAGACGCCCCCGCAAGGCCGCGCCATGCAGGCCGCGCTGCGGGCCGGGCGTGTGCGGCTGTCGGTCTGGGCGCGGCTGGGCTGGGCGGCGCTGGCGGGGTTCGTGATGCTGGTGGCCTCGGTCACGGCGTGGGATTTCGTGACCGGCCTGCTCGCGCGCAATGCGGCGCTGGGCTATCTGGGGCTTGTGCTGCTGGGCGGGGTGGTGCTGGCCGCCATCTGGCTCGTGGCGCGTGAATGGGCCGGGTTCCGCCGCCTGCGACGCATCGACCGCCTGCGCCGCCAGGCAGAGGCCGCGCGCGAATCTGCCAACCGCGCAGAGGCCGACGCGATGCTTGCCGCGCTCGGGACTCTTTATGCCGCGCGCCCCGAGATGCGCTGGCCCATCGCGCGCCTGCGCGATACCGCGCCCGACCAGCTCGATACCGACGCGCTGATCGATCTGGGGGAGGCGACGCTCATGCCTCCGCTCGATGCCGCCGCCACCCGCGAGGTCGAAGCCGCGGCCCGTCAGGTCGCCCTGCTCACCGCAATGATCCCTCTTGCGCTGGTCGATGTGCTGGCCGCACTTGTGACCAACCTGCGCATGATCCGGCGCATCGCCGAGATCTATGGTGGGCGAACCGGCACATTGGGCAATCTGCGCCTGTTGCGCGGCGTGATCGCGCATCTGGTTGCAACCGGTGCCGTCGCCGTGGGCGAGGATATGCTGGGCTCCGTCGCCTCGGGCTCGATGTTGTCGAAACTTTCGCGCCGCTTTGGCGAAGGCGTGGTGAATGGCGCGCTGACGGCTCGGCTGGGCATCGCCGCGATGGATGTCTGCCGCCCGCTGCCCTTCACGACGCTGCAACGCCCGCGCACCAGTGCCATCATGTCACGCGCCCTGACCGGCGTGTTCGACAAGGCCCCCTGATGTCATCTTTGCCCAAATATCCACGGGGATTTTCAAGGGGCCGTCAGCCCCTTGAAGCAGGGGGTCGGGGGGACGGCAGTCCCCCCGTTTCCCTCTTGAAAAACGCCCACGCCAAGGGTCAGCGCGGTGCCTCGCGATAATGATACCCGCAGGCAGCCGCCATGCCCGCCCGCTTGTAGAGCGCGGCCGCGCCCGTATTGGCCTCGGTCACCGCGAGGGCCATCCAGGACGCGCCCTGCGCCTGCGCCCAATGCGCCGCACCACCCAGAATCAGGGCCCCGATCCCGCGCCGTCGCATTCCGGGCACCACCTCGACCGCGTGCAGCATCGCGATCTGCGCCTGTACTGCAACGAAGCCGACTCCCACGGCCCGGTCATCGCGCCGCGCGATCAGCCCCGTGCGCGGTTGGGGCGCGCGCGCCATCACCGCCAGTCGCGCGTCGCCGATCCCGCCTGCGGCCCAGATCTCGCGCATGATGGCCAGGGGTGGCCAGATATCGAACAGGCTGACGGGCGGCGGCTTTTGCGCCAGGGCTGAAGCTGGCGCCGCATAGATCAGGCTCGGGTCCAGCACTGCATATCCAAGCCCTGCAAGCGCGGCATCCAGATCCTCGTCCCCCGGTCCCATCCGGAACAAGGGGCGCTCCCCGCGTGCGCGCATCCAGTTCTCGGCGTGCGCCACAAGCGCGCCGGGCCTGTCCCGTGTCGCCGCCGATACGCGCTTGCCCCCGCCAGCCCCGTCGCGCAGCAGCCAGCCGTCCTGCACCTCCATGCTGTGGGCGGGCCATGTTGCATCCAGCGCCGCCAGTAGTTCGGCGGCGCCGGGCAGGCTCATGCCATTGCCTCGGGGAACAGAACGCCCAGCCGCACCATGGCGGCATCCACCTGCCCCTTGTCGGCCCCGCGCACCACGACCGTTGCGCCATAGGCGCCATCGCGCTGGAACGGATAGCAGCCGATCGATACATCGGGGCATGCGCGGGCCAGTTCTGCAAGATCGGCGGCAATCTCGCCCTCGCCGCGCTGGATGGTCAGGCTCTGGCTAAAGAGCGCCTGCCCCCCCGTCACATCCGCCAGGACCGATGCGAGCATGGCCTCGAACACTGCCGGGACACCCGCCATCACATGCACATTCCCGATGCTGAACCCGGGCGCTGCCGAAACCGGATTCTCGATCAGATCTGCTCCCTCCGGGATGCGCGCCATACGCAGCCGCGCCGCATTCAGTTCCAGCCCCGTGCGTTCGTAATGCGCGGCCAGGATAGCGCGCGCATCGTCGCGGATGCCCAGCGCCACGCCAAAGGCCGCGGCCACGGCATCGGCGGTGATGTCATCATGCGTGGGCCCGATCCCGCCCGAGGTAAAGACATGATCGTACTGCGCGCGCAGATCGTTCAGCGCGCTGACGATACGGTCCTGTCGGTCTGCAACCACGCGTGCCTCGCACAGGGTGATGCCCCGTTCGCTGAGCTGCTGGGCGAGGAAATACATATTCGAATCGCGCGTCCGGCCCGAGAGGATCTCGTCGCCGATGACCAGCATTGCAGCGGTCGGGTTTGCCATATCCGGGCCTTTCGCTTGACCGGGCCAGCATGCAGGTTTGGCCCGACGTTGTGATAACCCCGTTTCGACATGGCTCACAAGGGGCGGGGGTGCTGCCCAGCCCAAACTGACCCTTGCTGCACGCGCCGTGTTGTCAATCTGGCCGAAAATGATCCGGCATTTTCCCGTGAAAGAACACCCAGCCCCTCGGGCTGAGTGTTCGACCGTCATGGAAAGGTCTGCCTGAAATTTCTCGTGTAACGCGGGCCACACCAGTGGGTCTGCGGGTTACAATGTCGTGATCTTCCTCCGAGTCATGCCCAACAGCCTGCTTTCAGGCAATATGTGCGTTCCCACATGTGGCATTTATGTCAAATCATGCAGCCATTGCGCGTGACGAGCCACATGCTTGCCGGTGCGTTCCAGATCCATCAGGCGCTTGTCGGGCAGGTCGGGCTGACCGATCAGCCCCAGCCCGACAGCAAGGCTCAGTGCCTGTCGCTCGTGCTGGGCGCTCAGCTTTTTGCGCACGCGTTCCATATGCTGGCTGACCGAGTTTTCATGCGCGTGGCCGGTGATCTCGATGATCTGCTTGTCGCGCAAGCCCTGGGCGCGCAGCGCGAGAATCTCCAGGTTGGCTTCGGTCAGACCGGTGGCGGCGATGATTTCCTGCCGCCAGCAGGCGACATCGTGAAACAGGCGGCACAACTCGACGATGATATGCCCGTGGCGCGCGAAGCGCGCGTCATGTTCATCGGGCGTCAAGGTTGATGAATGCAGCCCCATGCCGCCCACCAGCCCGCGCGATCGCAGCGACAGGAAAAAGCCCGATTTCAGGTAATCGCGGGCGCGGTTGGGCACTTCGGCAAAATGGTCCGGTATCTCGCCGCTATCAGTGGCGCGAAAGACTTTTGATTGAAGCAGAATTCCCTCGCGCAGCGCGACATGCAGCACCGAAAGGTCCCTGGTCCCCAGCGCATCCGATGCATAATGATGCATCCACTCCGGATCGATGCCATCCTGCTTGAGCAGGAAGCGCGACAGCAATGCCTCGACCGAGGAGAAATCAAAGCCGACACCATAGGTGAACCCATCATAATGGAATTCGGATTTCAGAAAACCCGAGAAGATTGACATGCGCTTGTCGAGGTCGGGTTCCTCGCGCACGCGGGCCATCATCTGAATCGCGTCAAACATACCAGTGCCGAATTCGTGGGTACGCAGGATACCTGGGGGCAGGATCATATCAAAACGTTCTCGGCCCGGTTTTGCAGAATGCATTTTCACGTCGGGTTGCGGCAGCGATGCCCCCACGCTGCCGCAACCAGCCATCCGAACCTGCGCCCTGTCAGGTCGCTGCCGTGGCCGCCTCGCGCAGATTCGTCATCAACTGGAGCAGCAGGTCCTGCGCGGTTTCATCTGTCAGATCGCCGGAAGCATCGAACACCTTTGCAGGCTGCGCGACCAGCACTTCGGGTCGCGTGAGGACCTGCGCGCCATGCGGGACCAGCATCAGGCGCAACGCAAACTGCGTACGCTCGCCCCCGGCGCGCCCTGCCGCCGCTGACACCAGCGCCACCGGCTTGTCCACCAGCGGTGATCCGCCGCCGCGGCTGATCCAGTCGAGCGCGTTCTTCATCACACCGGGCGGGGCCTTGTTGTATTCAGGGCAGGCGATCACCACGGCATCTGCGGATGCGATCTGTTCCTTCAGCGCGGTGACCTCTGGCGGCATGCCCTGTGCTTCCAGGTCCTGATCGAACAGCGGCAGGCGCAGATTGCCTTCGGCAAATTCGGCATCTTCACAGGCGCGGGCCGCGGCCAGC
This sequence comes from Paracoccaceae bacterium, assembly GCA_007695345.1. Taxonomy (GTDB): domain Bacteria; phylum Pseudomonadota; class Alphaproteobacteria; order Rhodobacterales; family Rhodobacteraceae; genus Roseinatronobacter. The sequence continues at coordinate 11,840 of REDZ01000046.1, forward strand.
ATCAGTTTCCTGTTCCAGGACTCCTTGCGCAGGGACCCGCACAGGCCCACCAGTTTCCAATCCGACATCTGTTCTCCTTCACTTACCATGCCCGGGACCTATGCTCGATGTCGCCGAAGGCAATCGCACAGCTTGCACAGGGCGCGGGAATGGCTGATGCTCCGGGCCGATACGGATACAGGCACATCGGAAAGGCACTTGAATGACACAGCGACATGGTGGGCAGATACTGGTCGATCACCTGAAGGCGCAGGGCGTGCGGCGGGTGTTTTCCGTTCCGGGCGAAAGCTTTCTGGCCGCGCTGGACGGGTTGTATGAATCGGGCATCGAGAATGTGGTCTGCCGCCACGAGGGCGGCGCTGTCATGATGGCCGAGGCGCATGCCAAACTGACCGGCCAGCCCGGTATCGCCTTTGTCACACGCGGGCCGGGCGCCACCAACGGGTCTTCCGGGGTACATGTGGCGCAGCAGGATTCGACGCCGTTGATCCTGTTTGTCGGCCAGATCGACAATCGCCACCGCGACCGCGAGGCGTTTCAGGAAGTGAATTACCGCGAGTTCTTCAAACCCATCGCGAAATGGGCCGCCGAGGTCGATCATACCGAGCGTCTGCCCGAATACCTGAGCCGTGCGTTCCATCAGGCCCTGTCCGGACGGCCCGGCCCGGTCGTGCTGGCGCTGCCTGAAAACATGCTCTCGGCGCAGGCGGATGTGCCCGACATCCCACCTGTCGCGCCGACCCCGCCATCAGTGTGCAGCGAACAGCTTGATGCGGTGCTGGAAAAGCTGTGCAAGGCCGAGCGTCCACTGGTGATCGCGGGCGGGTCCGTCTGGTCGAGCGATGCGGCCGCGGGCCTGGCCGAGTTTGCGCAGAATTTCGGCCTGCCCGTCTGCGCCACCTTCCGGCGGATGGACCGGATCGACAATCGCCACCCCAACTACGCGGGCGATCTGGCCGTGGGCATGAATCCCAAACTGGCAAAACGCCTGCGCGAGTCAGATTGCCTGCTGGTCCTGGGTGCGCGGCTGGGGGATATCGCGACCGGCAGCTATGAGCTGGTCGATCCGGCGGCACCGGGCAAGACCATTATCCATATCCACCCTGACCCGAACGAACTGGGCAGGGTCTTTCGCCCCGATCTGGGGCTGGCCGCCCCGGCTGTCGATGTGATCGCCAAACTGTCACGCCGCCCCGCGCCCGACCGTCCGGACTGGAGCGGCTGGACCAGGGCCGCGCGCGCCGATTACCTTGACTGGATCACCCCGCGCGAGACGCCCGGCGCGGTCAAGCTTGAACAGGTCATCCACCAATTGTCCGAGCATTTGCCCGACAATGCGATTGTGACAAATGGCGCAGGCAACTTCGCGGCATTCCTGCATCGCTATCTGCGCGCGCGGGCCTTTCCGGGCCATCTGGCGCCCACATCGGGGTCGATGGGTTATGGCTTTCCGGCTGCGATTTCGGCCAAGCTGGAACACCCGGACCGCCCCGTGATCTGTTTTGCGGGCGATGGCTGTTTCCAGATGACCTTGAACGAAATGTCCACGGCCCGGCAATACGGGGCGAACGTGATCACTATCGTCTGCAATAACGGGCAATATGGCACGATCCGGATGCATCAGGAAAAGACCTATCCGGGACGGGTCAGCGGCACGCAGATGTTCAACCCCGATTACGCGGCCTTTGCGCGGGCTTACGGTGCGCATGGTGAACGGATCGAACGGACCGAGGATTTCCTGCCGGCCTATCTTCGCGCGCTGGAGGCCGGGTGCCCGGCAGTGATCGAGCTGGTGCTGGACCCCGATGCGCTGTCACCGGGGCTGACCGTGGCCAGCGCGCAAGCGCTCGCCAAGGCGTAGAATTGTGCAGCATATGCCGCGTCGCCATGGCGCATGACGACGCGCAGGGGTGGCGTCACGCCATGCGCGCGCGCTGCACGGCAAGGATACCGGCCATGATGACGAGCACGCCCACCACGTCCATCGCCCCCAGCGCCTCGCCCAGCAGCAGGGCCGCGACGGCGACCCCGAAGAACGGGTTCAGGAAGTGAAAGCTCGCGGCGCGCACAGCCCCGATCCGGCCCACCAATGCGAACCAGACCCAGGTCGCCGCCAACCCCGGCACAAGAACCGTGTAGCTGAACGCGCCCACCAGCCGCCAGGTCCATGTCACCTCGGGCACCTCGAACACCATTGCCGGGACGATCAGCACTGCGGAACCCACAAGCATCTGCATTCCCACGATCATCAGCAGGTTCCCGCCCGCCCCCGAGGCGCCGCGCACGGCCATCGTTGCGATGGTCAGCGACATCACGCCCAGCACGCAAAGCGCGACGCCCAGCATGTCCACCCCGTCGCCCAGTCGTGCGCCCATGATCAGCCCGACACCGACGAACCCCGCGACCAGCCCCGCCACGCCCAGCGGGCGCAGCCGCTCGCGCAGGATCAGCCAGCTTGCCAGCCCCACCATCAGCGGCATGGTCGAGGCGATGATCGCTGCCAGCGATGCCTCGATCGTCTGCATCGCGACGAAATTCAGCCCCAGATAGAGCGCGTTCTGTGCGATCCCGAACACCACGACTGCGCGCCACTGGCCCGCGGTCAGGGTCCAGCTTTGCCCAAGCGCACGGGCAATCGCCACGCCGATCAGTCCCGAAATCAGGAAGCGCAGGCTCAGCGAATACAAGGGCGGCGCGTCTGCGACGATTATCCGCGCCGAGGTAAAGGCCGAGGACCACATCAGCGCAAAACCCATTCCCATGGCCAGCGCGCGCCAGTCCAAGCTGCCGATCACGCGTGCCAAGGCTGCGCCCCTTCCCGTCCCGGACCGCGCCAGAAGCGCCACATCAGCAACAAGGCCGCCACGCTCAGCCCCACAACCAGCCCGGCCCAGACCCCTTCGCCGCCATAGCCCAGATGGATGCCCAGCAGATAGCTTGTGGGCAGGCCCGCGCCCCAGTAGCTGAAGGCGGCAATGATCATTGGCACGCGTGTGTCCTGCACCCCGCGCAGCAGCCCCATCGCCATCACCTGCGCGCCATCGGCAAGCTGGAACACAGCCGCCACGATCAGGAAGGATGCGCCAAGCGCGATGATGCGCGCGCGCTCGGGTTCGTCCGGGGACAGGAACAGCCCCACCAGAAACGGCCCGGCAAGGATATAGAGCGCCATTGTCGCCAGCGCGAAGGTGACCGAAACGCAGATCGCCGTGGTCGCGCCCGCCCGCAGTGCGACCTGATCGCGCTGCCCGCGCGCGCGCCCGACCAGCACGGTTGCGGCATTGGAAAAGCCCAGATGCACCATGAACAGCATCGCCGATATTTCCAGCGCGATGCCATGCGCGGCCAGTTCATGCGTGCCGATCCAGCCGACCATGATCGCCGCTGCCGAGAACAGCGCCGTCTCGGCCACCAGCGCCACCCCGATGGGCCAGCCCAGCCGCCAGACCTGCCCCATCGCCTGCCAGTCGGCCCGCCAGAAGCGCTGGAACAGCGTGTAGCGGCGCAGCTCTGGCAGGGTGGCGCAGTAAAGCGCCAGCGCGCCCGCCGTCGCCAGGCTGACGATGATCGTGGCAATTGCCGCGCCGCGCACGCCCAGATCGGGCACGCCCAGATTGCCGAAGATCAGCACCCAGTTCAGCCCGATATTCAGCACGACCGCGCCGACAGTGATCCAGAATGCCACCTGCGTGCGCCCGAGCGCAGCAAGATAGTTCTTCAGCACCATCACGATCAGCGCAGGCACAAGCGAGAAGCCGAGGATGCGCATGTAATCCTGCCCCAGCGGCACGACATCTGCGGGCTGGCGCAACAGCGTCAGCAGCGCGCCCGAGAACCAGAAGAGCGGCAGTGCCGCGATGCCAAACCCGATGGACAGCCATAGCCCCATGCGCGTGGCGCGGCGCACCTCGGTTTCCTGACCCGAGGCGGCGGCCGTGGCGACCATGGGCATGACCGCATTGGCAAAGCCCGTGCCAAAGGTAAAGACAGCAAAGAACAGCGCGGCCCCGATCACACCTGCGGCAAGATCGACCACGCCATACCAGCCCAGCATGATCGTATCTGTCACCGCCAGCAGAAACTGCGCCAGATGGCTGCCGGCAAGCGGCAGGCCAAGGCTGAGGACGCGCTTCAGATCAGCGCGGAAGGTGATGGGCAGAACGGCCATTCCGCCCCGTTACTCGCTGCGTCGGGGCGCGGCAAGATGGCTCAGAACATTTTTAACATGTTCAGTGCCAGCAACAGCACAAGCAACCCGGCCAGCCCCTCGATCACGGGCATGACCAGCCGCAGCTGTGCCATCCGGTCCAGCCGCGCCAACGCGCCTTCGCGGGCCAGAACAGCAGTGGCGGCAACGCTCATCGTGACGGCTGCCGTGCCCAGCGCCATGAACAGGACCGCTGCGATGCCCTGCCAGATCAGCCCCATCCGCCATGTCAGGATCAGTACGAACAGCGCCCCTGTGCAGGGCCGGATCGCAATGGCACCCACCAGCAGGACCGTATCGCGCCAACCGCGGAGCGCCGTGACCTCATGCAGGCCGGGGGCGTGGCGATGCCCGCATTCGGGGCAGGTGTCATGCGCGTGCATATCGGGCGGCCCGCCCACACCGACAGGCGCGATGCGCGCGCTGTGCTGCCGGGCGATACGCCGGGTGGCGCGCAGGACCAGCCACAGGCCGATCAGCGCGATGGCCACAAGGCTTGCGCGTTCAAGCCAGACATCGCCGGTCATCTGCAGCGCCTCGCGCGAGGCATCGAACAGCAGCACCCCGCCATAGACCAGCGCAATCGCGCTGGCGCCCTGCATCAGCGAGGCGGCCAGCCCCACACCGACCAGTCGCCCCAGCCCGACCGGCACGCCCGCGCCGTAAGCCCCGATCAGGAACTTGCCATGGCCCGGACCCACGGCATGGACAAATCCGTAGCCGAAACACAGTCCCCAGAAGGCCGCCAGCGCGCCCGGTTCGCCAGCGCGCAGCGCGCGCAGACCTTGCGCCATCCGGTTCTGCAAATCGCGCTGCGCGCTCAGTGCCCAGTCACTGAGCGCGGTCAGCCCGCCCGTGGCCCAGAGCATCAGGCCGAGCGCGACCACCAGCAGGGAGAGGAAGATCAGCGTTCGTCGCAAACCAGGCGGACCTCTTCGGAAAACAGCGCGCCGACGGCGGGGAAATTCGCCTCTATATCCTGCCCGGCGCCCAGCAACTCATCAAGGGCGTCCTGCAACTGGGCCTCTGCTGCGTCCCAGTCGGGTTCGAATATACGCGCGGTGCAATCCTCGCGCCCGCGCAACTCGGGCTGCCCGACAATGCCGTAGGATGTGTAATATGTCGGATCGTAAACGGCGACGATGAATTCATGCGCCGGGTCGGGCGGGTCGGGGAACAGCCGCAGATGGCGCGAGCGAAGCTGCCCGTTGCGGTAATCGGACGACCATTCAACAGGGCCGGTCAGCGCAACCGGGTCACCGCCCTGGGTGACATGGGTGTCGCCGTGATAATCCTCGATCCAGTTCATGTCGAACCCGTCGAGTTCCTCGCGCTCTTCGTCGGTGACCTCGCCCGTGAAGTCGGGGTCGAGCCCCATATCCGAGACCAGCAGCATCGAGAAGAACTCGTCATAGACCCACGCGATCTCAACGCCCTTGGGGGTGCCGTCCTCATCGAAGATGACGGCGATTTCGGCATCGACAAAGATATGCGGATGCGCGCGCACTGGCATCGCGTATAGTGTGCACAGACAGGCAACAAGGATCAGGCGGGTATGCGTCATGACCACTCCACTGGCATTCAGCACTACAGCGTTGCCGGGTCTGCCTCAAGTCACAGGAGAGTGCGGCCCTGCGCGCCCGGCAAGGGCACGCCCCACCCTCCCTCCCGCGCGCCCTCGCCGGGCGCGCAG
>REDZ01000170.1 GCA_007695345.1 Paracoccaceae bacterium
CAGCGCGGGCATGGTGAAATGGTATCACACGAGCCTTCCAAGCTCTTGGTGCGGGTTCGATTCCCGCTGCCCGCTCCATCCTCCCGACTCACTTGATCGTGATGACCCGTCTGCCCAGGTGGGATGCGCTTTTGCGTCCGCGATGCGCCGCTGCGTGTGACCATTCTTGACTGCCTGAATCTGGCACTAACTCTGGGGGATGGTCGACCTCACACCCTCTGAAACACATGACGATATGCCCCGTCGGGGCTGGTTGCGAGCAGCGGCCTGGCAGCTTGCGGGCCTGGCGGTTGTCGGGTCTGTGCTGGTGCTGGGCATGGCCGGATTTCTGGTCGGGCTGGACGCGGGCGCGCTGGGCCTTGCGCTGCTGGTCTATGCGGTCGGGGCCGGTATTGCTATTGCGGGCATGCACCTGTTTTATCCGCATCAGATGCTTGGGGCGGCGAATTGTGTCACGCTTTTGCGGCTTATGCTGGTCGCGGTCCTGGCTGCGACACTGATCGGTGAGGCCGATCCGTGGAGCGTGCTGGCCATCGCCACGCTTGTGCTGTCTATGGACGGGATCGACGGATGGTTGGCAAGGCGACAGGGGCTGGTGTCGCGTTTTGGCGGGCAATTCGACATGGAGGTGGACAGCCTGTTCGCGCTGATGCTGGCGCTGGCTGTCTGGCTTATGGGGCATGCCCCCATGGCAGTTCTGCTGCTGGGGTTGCCGCGCTATGCGTTCGGGCTGGCGGGGTGGGTCTGGCCCTGGATCAACCGGCCCGTCCCCGACAGCTTCTCGCGCAAGCTGGCCTGTGTGGTGCAGATCATGACCCTGATCGCGCTTCTCGTGCCGCAGATCGCCATGCTGGCCGCAGTGCCCCTGATCAGTGCCGCATTGGGGATACTGGCCCTCTCGTTCGGGCGCGATATCCGTTTGTTGCGCGCCATGCGGGATGGAACTGCATCGCAGCGGTGATCGGGCTACACGCCCCCGCCTGCCGCGCGCGTCCAGCGGTATAGCCAGATCGGTGCGACGGGCGCACCTGCCTCATCGCGCAGCGCAAGACGCAGTTCGGCGCTATCCTGATTCTCCTCGGGTGTCAGGATGAAACTGACGCGCAGCGTGCCGGGCCGGTTGTGCAGCGGGTAGATCGCAACGCCCGAAATCTCCACCCCCGGCGTCGGGCCGAAATCAGCCTCGATCCCGTCGGCGGGCAACTCGGTGCCATAGGCCGCGCTGAAATCCAGCACGAACAGCCGCCCTTCCTTCAGGTTCGGCTCTATCCCCGAGGCGCTGCGTGCCGGGATCAGCCGATCATCGCGAGCAGGCAGCGCGCCGGGTCCGGGCGGATGCCATTCCAGATCATAGCCGAATTCATGCGCGCCCACATCCAGCGGTGCCTCTGGCCGCCAGAACGCCACGATGTTGTCGGCAAATTCATCCTCTGTCGGGATTTCCAGCAGGGTCACGGCCCCGGCGCCCCAATCACCATGCGGGCGGACCCAGGCGCTTGGGCGCCGTTCATACGCGCCTTCCTGATCCAGGAAGCTGGCGAAATCCGTGGGCATCTGCACCAGCCCGAAACCGCGTGGCCCGCGATCCTGAAAGGCCGAAAGCTGCAGTGCCGCCGGGTTGGCCAGCGGGCGCCACAGCCGTTCGCCGGCGCCATTGTCGATTACCAGCACATCGCTGTCATGCACGGCGGGCCTGAAATCGTCGATGCGTGCGGGGCCAGAGGCATTGTGCTGGAACATCGAGGTCAGCGGCGCAATGCCGGCATCGGCGATCTCTTCGCGCGGGAACAGATGCAGCCGGCAGCGCATCCGCGTCACGGCACCGGGCGACAGATCCGCGATCAGGGCGGCTGCGGCGCGCGGGCTGTCGATCAGGCACCCGAATTGCAGCCCGCCATCCGTGCCGAAGACAGTGATCTGCCGTGTGACGGGAAATTCCTCGGGCTCCGGCCCGCCCGTCCCCAGCGACAATGCGCGCGAGGACAGCCCGTAGGCCGTGCCCCTTGCCAGCGCCCGGAAATAGCTGGCGCCCTGCAGCACAAGCACATCGTCCCACGTGTCGGGGCGGTTCAGTTGCGTGCGGAAGCGGACACCCGAAAACCCCATATCGCCCATATCGGGCAGCGGGTCGGGCAAGGTGACATGGTCAGGGTCATAGCTGAACAGATCGGGGTCAAAACGCGTTTCATGCCCCGGAAGCGACACATGGACCGGGTCCGCGAACAGCCATCCGGGGGGCAGCAGGTCGGCCCTGAAATCGGGCCCCAGCGCCAGATCGGCGGCGCGGCCCGGACGCGGGCGCACGGCGCGGTAGCTGTCATAAGTCAATGTGTCGAAGGGCGGATGCAGCGCGGGGCGATCAGAACTGTAGGGCTGCCCCGCCAGGGCACGGGCCTGCGCAATCATCTCGGCCGGGGTCAATGCGTTTCTATCTGCCCATGCCAGTCGCGGCATGGGTGCGAAAGCGGCCACTGCGCCCAGAAGCGCCGCGCGCCGGGTCAGCATGCGACCGCCCGACCCGGCAGGGGGGCGGGCTCTGTGCGCGTGACACCGGGGTTGCGCATCACAAGTAACGAATATTGCATCACACCCTCGCGGTAGCTTTCGGTCAGGGCGTTGCCCCCGATCATATTGCCGAAAAACGGCATACCGGCCAGTCCCAGCCGGTCGGCCAGTGGCCCCGCAACCCGCAATGCGTGATCGCGCCACCGGTCGAGCCGTAAGAACGTGGTCAGATCCTGCTGAGCCGTCAGGCGCAGGCCCAGACCTTCGGCCTGCGCGATCAGCCCCGCGCAATCGGGGACATGGCCCAGACGCCAGCCCTTGCGGAACTGCGCGACCCGCTGTGCTTGTGCGGCGCTCAAGGTATCCTCGCGCCTTGCCAGCATGTCATCGACCAGAACCAGCACGCCGCCCGGTGCAAGCTGGCGCAGCGCGGCCTGCAGGAAGGACTGCGCATCCGGCGCGTGGACATGCGATTCAACCGCGATGACGAGATCGGCGCGCGGCAGCGTCATGGGCAGTGTGAAATCCGACCGCAGAAAGGTGCACCGCCCGTCCAGCGCGCGCGCCTGCGCATGTGCCCGTGCCAGCCGCACCTGCTCGGCGCTGATGGTGACACCGGCCAGTGCCGCCTCTGGCCAGTTGCGCGCCAGGGCGAACAGCGTACCGCCAACTCCACATCCCAGGTCGAGCACACGGCCGGGCGCGCGGCCCAGCGCATCCTCGGCGGCGCGTGCGATCAATGCGTTCACATGCGCGGCGGCGGCGACGGGCGAGTTGACCCCCTCGGCCCAGAGGGGGCGATGAATGGCCAGCGTCTTGCCGGACCCGCCAACGGCCAGAAAGCGGCGGGTGGACTGGTCATAGTAGCGCGCCACCGGGTCATGTGAGCGGGTCGCATCAAACCAGCGCCATAGCAGTGGCGCGCCCAGCAGCGGCAGGCTGACGGGCAGGATCAGAAGCGCCGCAAGCGCCGCCGGGGCCGCTCCGGCGATGGCGAATTGCGGGATCGCGACGGCCAGGATGATGCAGCCGCCGCCCAGAACTTCGGGCAGGCCCCGCAGATGCGACTGGCCCACTGGCAGCCCCGAGGGCACCCAGCCGGTTGTGCGCCCCGACAGGATCGCCACGACAAAGGCGCTTCGGCGGAACATGCCCAGCGGCGCATAAAGCGTCGTCAGCGCCAGTTCCGCCCAGAGCGCGCGCAGCAATACGCGCCGACGGGCCGGGCGCAACAGCGCATCGGGTCGCGTGAACAGCCCCGCGAGCTTCGGGGCCAGCAACAGCGCGACCACCCCCAGCAGCGGCCAGATCACCCCCGCCCCCGCATGGGCTGCGCCAGAGCCCATCAGCAAGACCAGCAACAGCCAGATCGGCGCCTGCAGATAGGACAGGATGCCCGCAGACAGGTGCAACCGGCTGGTCGGGTGCAGCCCTCGGGCCCCTACGAGCCGCATATGCTGCAGATTACCCTGCGCCCAGCGCCGATCCCGCCGCAGATGCGCAGCCATTGTTTCGGGCGCATCCTCGAACGAGCCGCGGCTGTCAGGGCAGATCGCGATCTGCCAACCATTGCGGCGCAGATAGGCGGCCTCTATGAAATCATGGCTCAGGACCGGACCGCCCAGAGGTGCGCGGCCCGGCAGGGGCGGCAGCGGAGAGATTTCGGCGAAGGCGCGCGTGCGGATCAGCGCATTGTGACCCCAGAAATTGCCAGTATCGCCGCTGACCCGTTCCAGCCCGTTGGCAAAAACTGTCCCCGACAGGCGCGACGAGAGCCGCTGCATCCGCCCGAACCGGCTTTGCGCCGGGCGCAGGCGGATACCGGTTTGCAACAGCCCCAGTGTCGGAGATTGTGCCATGCGCGCGCGCATCCGCTGCAATCGTTCGGCGCTGAACCCGCTATCCGCGTCCAGAAGCAGAAAACTGTCATACGCCGCACCATGCCGCTTGATCCAGTCCTGCAGGTTACCGGGCTTGCGCCCGGTCGGGTTGGCGCGGTTGCGATAGGTGATCTGCGCCATCAGCGGGGCAAGGGCGGCCTCTTCGCGCCTCTGCGCCTCTGCGCCCTGCGTGTCGGACAGGATATAGATGTCGCAATCGCGTGCTTGTCCACTACGCTCCAGCCCTGTCAGCATGTCGGCAACCCGATTGGCCAGCGGTTCTGGCGGTTCGCCGCAGATCAGCCACAGGATCGCGCATTTGCCGGGCTGTTCCTCTGGTTCAGGCAGCGGGCGCGGTCGTGCAGGCAGCAGCCCAGCCAAGGCGATGATCGCCGCAGAGGCCAGCATCATGGTCGTGGCCGCAAACAGTGCAAGCACAAGCGCCGCCAACGCTGGATGGGTGCTGTCAAGCGACAGACCACGTGCCAGCAGCCCGGTCAGCGCCGCCGTGATTGCCCCCGAAGACAGGAGCACCAGCAACATCGCGGATCTGGATGCTGCAATCATCGGCCCAGTGGCGGCCAGATGCGCGAAAACACCCCGTCGCGTGCGATTGCATGTTTCACGCCGGCCGCAATATGCAGCAGGATCAGCGCGGCCAGTGGGAAGCGCGCCGTGGCATGAATGGCCTGCGCGCGATCTGCCAGCGCCTCGGACCGGGGCACGAACGTGGGCATGCCCACGGCATCCAGCATCTCGATCGGGAAACCGCCCGCGCGCACGCGCACGTAGCCACTGACCGCCATGACCAGCAGAAGCAGATAGAGCGCGGTCTGCACCCCGGCCGCAGCGCGTTTCTGCCATTGCGGTACTGTTGTGGGCAGGGCTGGCTTGGGAGTCACCACGCGCCAGATAATCCGCAACAGGACCAGAAGCAGGATGATCACGCCCCCGTTCTTGTGCAGGATGAAGAGCAGGTCTTGTGTTGACCGCTGGATGCCCTCTTGCAGCATCGCGACGCCAATCGGCATTGTCGTCAGAACCATCAGCGCCACAATCCAGTGCAGCAGCCGTGTCACCTGTGCGTATTGCTGGTGGACAGACATTGTGCTTCACCCCGCGTTACCGGATACTCAACAGTCGTATGGTAGTGCGATCACGCCGAAGGCAAGACATTGCTTTGCAGCGGACCCGTTTTTCGCCCTGACACGCGTTGTGTATTGACAGAAACTGCGTTGCGCTACGTCGTTCATTTGACAAGACGCAGTTCACCGAAGTCATGAGTGCCAGATTGCCGAACACGACCAAAAGGATGCAGCACATGGTCGCCATTCTGCCCCGTGCCCATGCGGTGTAGCAGATGACCCTGCGCCTGATCCTTGCGGCCCTGATCCTGTATCTGGTGCTGATCCAGCCCAACCACCCGGCGGCAATGACCTGGGGGGCGTTTCTGATGTTCCCGTTGGAGTTGCCGGCAATCCTTGCAGCATTGGTCCTTGCAGGGCCGGGTCTGGCAGGGCGGGTGCTGCGTGCGGGGCTGGTTCTGGCGCTGCTGATGATCATAGTGCTGAAACTGGCCGATTTCGGAACCTTCATCGCGTTCAACCGAAGTTTCAACCTGTTGGTCGATCTGCCACTGGTTCATGCAGGCTGGACATTGCTGCAGGGCAGTATCGGGACCGGGTTGGCGGTGCTTGCGCTGGTATTGGCGGTGATGGCGCTGCTGCTGGTGGCGGCAGCGCTGTGGTGGGCAACCGGCGTCTGGGCCGCGCTTGCTGCGCGCGGTTCCCTGCGCTGGGCCGGGGCGCTTGCCCTTCTGCCACTCGGCGCAGTGGCCGTGGCGGAAATCGGGCAGTCGATGCGTGTCTGGTCCCTGCCGCCTGCGTTGTCCCAGTCGATACCGGGTGCGGCCTTCACGGCGCGTGTGGGTGTCGAACGGGCCTTGCGGTTTCGCGACACCCGCGCCGATCTGGCCGATTTTCGTGCCGCCGCGCGGGATGATCCGATGCGGCTGGCCGGACCCTTCCTGGACCGGCTGGACGGGCGCGACCTGATTCTGATCTATGTCGAATCCTACGGACGCTCGAGCTTCGAGAACCCGCTTTATATCGACACGCATACCGGCACCCTGCGCGAGATCGAGGCCGATCTGACCGATCGCGGGCTTGCCATGCGGTCGGGCTGGTCAACTGCGCCGATGGTGGGGGGGCAAAGCTGGCTGGCACATGGCAGCGTGGCTTCGGGGATGTGGCTGGACAATCAGGGGCGCTACCGGGCCATGCTGTCCAGCCCGCGCCGCACGCTGCTGCATTTCGCGCAAGAGGCCGGGCTGCGGACAGTCGCGATCAAGCCCGCGCATGTCTTTCCCTGGCCCGAAGGGGATTATTTCGGGTTTGACGCGATCTACAATGCCCCGGATCTGGGATATGAGGGCGAGCGCTTCAACTGGATCACCATGCCGGATCAGTTCACGCTGCATGCCCTTGACCGACTGGAGCGGGATGCCGAGCCGCGCCCGCCGATCATGGCGCAGATTGCGCTGGTGTCCTCGCATGCGCCGTGGGTGCCTGTGCCCGAACTGGTCGAGTGGGACGAGATCGGGGATGGCACCATCTTCAACCAATGGGCCTTGTCGGGCGACCCGCCGGAGGTTGTCTGGCGCGATAATGACCGCGTGCGCGAACAGTTCCGCCTTGCCATAGACTACAGTTTGCAGGCTGTCGGCGCATGGGCCGCGCGCCATGCCGATGACCCACCGCTGATCATCGCGCTGGGCGATCATGAACCGGCGCGATTTGTCTCGGGCGTGGATGGCTATGACGTGCCGATCCACATTATCGGCCCGCCCGATCTGGTCGATGAATTCGCGCAGCACGACTGGCAGGAGGGCATGATCCCCGACCCGCAGACGCCCGCGCTGCGCATGGACCTGCTGCGCGATCTGTTCCTGACCACGCTGAGCACGGACGCGCCATGAGCAGGGCCGCGCGCCTGATCGCCACGCTGGCGCTGCTGGCGCTGGTCCTGTGGTTCGTCGCGCCCGGCGAGGTGCTGGCGGCGCTGCGCGGGCTGCACCCCGGCTGGCTGGTGCTGGCGGTCGCGGGGCTTGGCGCGCAGATCGTGCTGTCTGCACTGCGCTGGGCATTGACGGCACGCGCGCTGGGGCTGGAGGTGCCGCGGGGCTGGGCGGTGCAGGAATATGGCCTGTCGGTGGCGTCCAACACCTTTCTGCCCGGCGGTGTGCTGGGCGATCTGGCGCGTATCCTGCGCGCACGGCATCTGGGCTGGCGGATGGCCACGGCCTCGGTCGTTATTGAGCGGCTGGCGGGGCAGGTGGCGCTGGGGCTGATCGCGCTGGTGGGGCTGACGCTGTGGCTGGGCCCGCTGCATGCGGGGCTGGTGCTGGGCGCGTTGGTGGTCATGGCGCTTGCCCTGTCGCGCGCCTTTCCCGACATGGCGGGGCTGGTCCGCCGGGCCTGGACCGGACCAGACGCGTGGCCGGGTCAACTTGGGCTGTCTGCGCTGATCCTTGCGTGCAATCTGCTGGGGTTCTGGGCGGCGGCGCGCGCTGTGGGCGTCGCACTACCCCCGGCGGCGGCGCTTGGGGTGATCCCGCTGACACTGCTGAGCATGCTGGTGCCACTGACGATCAATGGCTGGGGCCTGCGCGAAGGGGTGGCGGCGGCGCTCTGGCCGCTGTTCGGGGTGGCCACGGCGCAGGCTGTCGCGGCCAGCCTTGCCTTTGGGCTGGCCTGCATGGCGGCGGCGGGGCTGGGGTTGGTGCCATGGTTGCTGCGCGGACTGCGGCCCACCCCCGCGCCCGTTGCTCAGGACAGCCAGAGCGCCGCCCCATCGCGGGGCCGCGACTGACAGCGCGGATCACGCAAAAGGGTAACCGCTACCCGATTATTCGCAACATCGTGCAGGCACGCCATGCTATGCTCCGGGCAGATTCTCTTGCCAAGAGGCGATCATGCAAGCCGCAGCTTTTCCCCGCCCCGCCCGGTCTTTTTTCACAATCCCTTTGCCCGGTCCCTACCTGCGCCGCGCTTTCGTCCTGGCGCTGTGCCTATGCCTGCCGGGTCTGCCCATGATGGCGCAGGACAGTGCCGTTCTGTCGCGCTTTGCCACGACATTCCAGAACACCGACCTGCCCGGCGGTGACCTGACCCCTGTGTTCAACACCACGCTGGAGCAATGCCATTCCACCTGCCTGCGGCTGGACGACTGCACGGCCTTTACCTTCAACCAGCGCGCGGGGGTCTGTTTCCCGAAATCCGCGCCCGGCGCGGGCATCCCCTTTGAAGGGGCGATGTCGGGGCGGATCAGCACCGTGCCGCAGGGCCAGTTGCGCGCGGCATCCGACCTGCGCCAGCAACTCGGGTTTCTGGACAGCGGTGATCTTGCCAATGCCCGCACGCAGGCCGAGGGCATGGCGCTGCGCTATCACGCCAATGGCCTGTCCGAGGATGCGTTGCTGCAAGGGCAGGGCGGGGGCGATTCGCTGACCCGCGCGGGCGCGGCCGTGACCGTGGCGCAAAGCCCGCAGGCCTGGCTGGCCTATGCCCGCGCGGCGCGGGCACAGGCCGAGTCCGGGCAGGGCAACCGATGGGAGTTGAACCGCCTTGCGACAAGTGCTGCGCTGAATGCGGCGCTGCGTGCCGAAGAAACGCGCCTGCGCGCCGAGGCGCTGGCCCATCTGGCCGAGGCCCTGGAGGCAGGTTTTCGCGGCGAGCAGGGGCTGGCAGCGCTGCGCCTTGCCGATCAGCTTTCCCCCGGCATCGCGCCCGAACGGCTGGCGCGGATGCGCGCGCAATATGGCTTTCGCATGCTGTCACATGACGTCGAGGCCACGACCGCCGCCCCGCGTATCTGCGCCGCGTTTTCCGAAGAACTCTCGCCCTCGCGCGATTATGCCCCCTTCGTTCAAAGCACAATCTCCGGCCTCGCGGTCGAGGCCGAAGGCAATCAGCTATGCCTGAGCGGGGTGGCGTATGGCGAAAGCTACACGCTGACGCTGCGCACCGGCCTGCCCGCGGCTTCGGGCGATACGCTGGCGAATGATGTGCCCCTTGAGGTTTATGTCCGCGATCGCAGCCCGCGTGTGGCCTTTCCGGGGCGCGGCTATGTGCTGCCGGCCTCAGGGCCGCGTGCGCTGCCTGTTGAGACGGTTAATGCCGACCAGCTTGATCTGCGCCTCTTGCGTGTGTCGGACCGCAATCTGGTTACCGCGATCCGGCGCGGCGATTTCGCCCGCTCGCTGGGCGAATGGGACGGTGCGCAGTTCGAGGATCTGCTGGCAGAGCCTGTCTGGACCGGCACCGCGCGGGTTGAGGGGGCGCTGAACCGCACCGCAACCTCGCGCCTGCCGCTGGAAGAGGCCGGGCCGCTGGAGCCGGGCGTTTATGTCCTGCGCGCCTCTGTCCCCGGCACGGACAGCTATGATGTGGCCCCTGCCATGCAGTGGTTCATGATCTCGGATCTGGGGATCAGCACGCTTGCGGGTAATGACGGGTTGCATGTGGTCACGCAGCGCCTGTCAGATGGCCAGCCGGTTGCGGGGCTGCGCGTGGCGCTTCTGGCGCGGTCCAACCGCGTTCTGGGCGAGGCGATCAGCGATGCGCAGGGCCATGCCCGTTTTGCCGATGCGCTGACACGCGGGACAGGGGCCAGCGCGCCAGTGATGGTGATGGTCGAGAATGACGACGACATGGCGATGCTGTCGCTCGACGATCCCGAGTTCGATCTGTCAGACCGGGGTGTTGACGGGCGGGCCGCGCCCGGCCCGGTGGATCTGTTCCTCACCACGGATCGCGGTGCCTACCGCGCCGGAGAGGTGATCCAGGCCACCGCCCTTGCCCGCGACCACCGCGCGCAGGCGATCCACGGTCTGCCCATGATCGCGCGGCTGATCCGGCCTGACGGGGTGGAATATTCGCGTATCGTCAGCCAGCAGGAACGCGCGGGCGGGCATGTCTTTGCCCTGCCGCTGGGTGGTGATGTGCCGCGCGGGGTCTGGCGGGTCGAGATGCTGTCGGACCCAGACGCCGAGCCACTGGCCAGCCAGACCGTGCTGGTCGAGGATTTCCTGCCCGAACGCGTGGATTTCGACCTGACCCTGACGCGCGAGGGGCCGGTTGATCTGGCCTCTCCGCCGATGCTGGAGGTCGCCGCGCGGCACCTGTTTGGCGCCCCGGCAGCGGGCCTGACGCTGGAAGGGTCTGTCACGTTGCGCACCACTGACCGGCTGGAGGGTTGGCCCGGCTACCGCTTCGGACGCCATGACCAGCGCCTTGACCCGCAGCGCCGGATGCTGGAACGCGGCGCGCTGACCGATGCCGATGGCCAGTTGCGCGCGCCTCTGCCGCTTGATGGCCTGACGCTGGAGCCGCGCCCTTATGCGCTGACCCTCAACGCGACGCTGATGGATGGGGCATCGCGCCCGGTGGAACGCAGTCTGGAGCGTGAACTGCGCCCTGCGCAGGCAGTGATCGGCATTCGCCCCGCCTTTGACGACACCCTGCCCGAGAACAGCGCGGCGGAGTTCGATATCGCCCTGATCGGCCCCGATGGCACGGCTATGGCAGGTGGCCTGCACTGGGAGGTCAGCAAGATCCGCACGCGCTATCAGTGGTTCAGCCAGGATGGCCGCTGGTCGTGGGAACCTGTGACCGAGCGCAGCCGCGTTGCCGAGGGCAGCATTGCCGCCACTGGCGCGCCTGCGCGCATCACGGTGCCGGTGGATTGGGGCCAGTTCGAGCTGCGCGTCACCAGTGAGGGTGGCGGGCATGCCAGCGCCTCGGTCCCCTTTTCCGCAGGTTGGTACGCGGCAGAGACAGCGCGCGAAACGCCCGACATGCTGCCGGTGTCGCTGGATGCCAGCGCATATGCGCCGGGCGATACCGCGCGGCTGCGCATCCTGCCCGAAGGGAACGGGATGGCGCTGGTCTCGGTGCTGTCGGACCGGGTGATCCAGTCGCAACTGGTCGAGGTTATGGGCGAGACTGTGCTGGACCTGCCCGTGACCGAGGAGTGGGGCACAGGCGTCTATGTCACCGCCAGCCTGATCCGGCCCATGGATGCCGCCGACCAGATGCCCGCGCGCGCCCTGGGTCTTGCCCATGCCGGTATCGCGCCGGGCGATCGCGCGCTGAATGTCGTGCTCGACACCCCGGCAGAGGCCCCGCCGCGCGAGCGGTTGGAGATTGCGCTCGATCTGCCTGACGCGCCGGATGGCCCGGCCTATGCGACCGTGGCCGCCATCGATCTGGGGGTGCTGACCCTGACAGGTTTTGACACGCCCGATCCGATGGGCCATTTCTTCGGCCAGCGCCAGCTTGGGGTCGCGATCCGTGACATCTACGGGCGGCTGATCGACGCGCGCGCCGGGGCGATGGGCGATGTGCGCTCGGGTGGGGATGCCGCGGCGTCGGTGCGCACGGGGCCTGCCCCGGCCGAGGAGTTGCTGGCGCGTTTCAGCGGGCCGGTCGCGCTGGAAAATGGCCGCGCGGAACTGGGTTTTGATCTGCCCGCTTTCAACGGCACGGTGCGGCTGATGGCGGTGGTCTGGTCCGATACGGGCGTGGGACAGGCCAGCGCCGATGTTCTGGTGCGCGACCCGGTGGTGGTGCAGCCCAGCCTGCCGCGCTTCATGACGCCCGGCGATACCAGTCGCCTGCGGCTGGACCTCAGCCATGCCACTGGTCCGGCAGGCGAGATGGCGCTGTCGGTCGAAGGGCACGGGCTTGGCGCTGTGCCCGCGACCGTCAGCCTTGATGAAGGCGGTCGCGCCGTGCTGGATATCGACCTGGCCCCCGATCAGGTGGGCGAGCATGTCTATTCGGTCGCACTGACCACGCCCGATGGCCGTGTGCTGACCCGCGATCTGCGGCTGAGCGTGCAGCATACCGACCCCGAGATTGCGCGCTCGTCCCAATTCACGCTGGCGCCGGGGGCGGAGTTTACCTTTACCTCGGATGCGCTGGACGGGCTGCGGCCGGGCACGGCGCGCGCCTCGCTGGTCGCGGGCGCCGGGGCCGCGCTGGATGTGCCGGGGCTGATCCAGCGGCTTTCCGGTTATCCTTATGGCTGCACGGAACAGATCGCTTCCTCCATCCAGCCGCTTTTGCTGGCGTCGCATGCCGTGACAGAACTGGGGCTGATGACCGAGGCCGAGGCGCGCGACCGTGTGCAGCAGGCGATTGACAGTATCCTGTCGCGGCAGGGGCGCACGGGGTCCTTCGGGCTGTGGGGCGCAGGTGGGTATGAGCTGTGGCTTGACGCCTATATCACCGATATCCTGCTGCGGGCCGAAGCACAGGGCGCAACTGTGCCCGCGCCCGCGATGCGCATGGCGCTGAACAACCTGCGCAATGAGGTCGCCATGGCGGGCCAGCTATATGGCGGGGCGGCGGGCTATGCCTATGCTTTCCATGTTCTCGCCCGCGCGGGAGAGGCCGCAATCGGCGATCTGCGCTATTATGCCGACACGCTGCCGGATCAGTTCGACACGCCGCTGGCCGCTGCCCAGCTTGGCGCTGCCCTTGCCGCTTATGGCGACCCGCGCCGCGCGGATGCGATGTTCACCCGCGCGCGTGCGTTGATTGGCGAGGAGCAGACAGGCCTGCGCGCCGATTACGGCACCGGGCTGCGCGATGCGGCCGGCCTGCTGGCGCTGGCGGTCGAGGCGGGCAGCGACGCAGTGGACCGGGCGCAACTGGCTGGCATGGTGTCGGGCAGGGCATCTGTGGATCAGCTTTCCACGCAAGAGGCCGCGTGGTCGCTGCATGCGGCCATGGCCATGGGGGCCGATGCGCAGGGCCTGACGCGCGATGGCGTGCCTGTGGATGGCAATGTCGTGGCGCTTTATGACGGGGCGCCTGTGGTCATCGGCAATCAGGGCGCGCGCGAGGTGACAGTGACGCTCTCGGCCTTTGGCGTGCCGGATGTGCCGGTGGATGCAGGCGGCGTGGGCTACACGATAGAGCGCAGCCTCTATTCGGTCGAAGGGGACGCGGTCGATCCTGCGTCCTTGCGTGTGGGCGACCGGGTCGTGACCGTGCTGGAGGTGCGCCCCGATGCCGGTGTCAGTGGCGGGCGGCTGATGATCGATGATGCGCTGCCTGCCGGGTTCGAGATCGACAATGCGAACCTGCTGCGCGAGGGCGATATCCGCGCGCTGGACTGGCTGGACACGCATGATCAGGCCGAGATGACCGAGGCCCGCGCCGACCGCTTTCTGGCCGCAGTGGACTGGACCGAGGATCGCCCCCTGCGGCTGGCCTATATCGCGCGGGCCGTGTCGCCGGGGGTGTTCCATCACCCCGCCGCCAAGGTCGAGGACATGTATCGGCCCACGAACCGCGCATTGGGGGCGACCGGGCAGGTTGTGATCGCGCCGTGAGGCTGTTGGCGCTGGGCCTTGGTGTCGCGCTGGCGCTGGGGATCGGGCTGGACCGCTGGATCGCGGCGACCGACCTGCCCCCGCTGGGGCCCGATACCTCGGTCGAGGTGCTGGCGCGAGATGGCAGCTTGCTGCGTGCCTACACAGTGCAGGACGGGCGCTGGCGTCTGGGTGTCGCGCCAGAGCGTGTTGATCCGACCTATCTGGCGATGCTGCTGGCCTATGAGGACAAGCGCTTCTACCGTCACGCGGGTGTGGACCCCGTGGCGCTTTTGCGCGCGGCGGGCCACAGCCTGTGGCGCGGGCGTGTCGTCTCTGGCGGGTCGACCCTGACCATGCAGGTCGCGCGGCTGATCGAGGATGGCCCGACCGGCACATGGCGCGGCAAGCTGCGTCAGATGCGTCTGGCGCTGGCGCTGGAGCGGGTGCTGAGCAAGCCCGAGATCCTGAGCCTGTATCTGCATCATGCCCCGATGGGCGGCAATATCGAAGGGCTGCGCGCGGGCAGTTTTGCGTGGTTCGGGCGCGAACCTGCGCGGCTGACCGAAGCGCAATCGGCGCTGCTGGTGGCGCTTCCGCAAGCGCCTGCCGCGCGCGTGCCTGACCGGCACCCTGACAGCGCGCGCGCAGCTCGCGCGCGCGTGCTGGGGCGCGCCGTCGCGGCGGGTGTGATCGACGCAGATACCGCATCCGCTGCGCTGCGTGAGCCACTGCCGCAGGACCGGCGCGCATTCCCGGCGCTGGCCCCGCATCTGGCTGACCGTCTGCGCGCGGCGCGGCCCGAACGCCACGTCCACCGCACCACGATCGACGCCAATCTGCAGACTGCGCTGGAACGGGTCGCGCGTCAGGGCCTGCGCGATCTGCCGCCGCGTGCGACAGTTGCGCTGATGGTGGCCGACCCCGCAACGGGCGAGATTGTCGCGAGCATCGGGTCAGGTGATTATCTGGACGTGGCGCGCGAAGGGTTCGTTGATATGACGCAGGCCCTGCGCTCGCCCGGATCGACGCTGAAGCCGCTCGTTTACGGGCTGGCCTTTTCCGACGGGCTGGCACATCCCGAAACGCTGCTGCATGACCGCCCCGCGCGCTTTGCAGGCTATGCGCCCCAGAATTTCGACCGTCAGTTTCGTGGCCCGGTCACGGCGCGCGAGGCATTGCAGATATCGCTCAACCTGCCGGTGGTCGAATTGACGCAGGCGCTGGGGCCTGCGCGGCTGATGGCTGCCCTGCGTGCTGCCGGTGTGCAGGCCGAGGTGCCGGGCGATACGCCGGGGCTTGCGGTATCGCTGGGCGGTGTGGGCATGTCGCTGGAGGGGTTGGTGCAGCTATACGCCACCGTCGCGCGCGGCGGTGCGGCGGTCGATCTGTCGGCGGAGGGTCCGAGCGATGCGCCGCGCAGGCAGGTGATGAGCGCCGAGGCAGCGTGGCATCTGGGCGATATTCTGGCCGCCGCGCCGCGCCCCGCGCGCTTGCCGGATTGGCGCATCGCGTTCAAGACCGGTACGTCCTATGGGCACCGGGATGCGCTGGCCATCGGGTTTGACGGGGCGCATGTGGTCGGGGTCTGGGTTGGGCGCGCCGATGGCGCGCCGGTGCCCGGTATCTATGGGGTCGATGTTGCAGCGCCCATCCTGTTCGATGTGTTCGGCCATCTTGGGTCTGCGCCCGTGGCGCTGCCCCCCGCGCCGCCGGCTGCGCTGGTGCTGGCGCATGGCGATCTACCCGACCCCCTGCGCCAGTTCCGCATGGGTCCGCGTGCAGGCGATCAGGCACCGCAATTGGCCTTTCCCCCAGATGGTGCCGAACTGGTACCGATGCGTGGGCAGGTGCTGGTGCGGGTCGAGCGCGGGCAGGCACCGTTCACATGGTTTGCCAATGGCGCCCCGGTCCTGCGCCAGAGCCATGAGCGTGAGACGATGCTGGAACTCGACGGTCCCGGTTTCGTCTCGCTGGCAGTGGTCGATGCCACGGGTCAGGCCGCCCGCGTGCAGGTCGAGCTGCGCTGACGGACCGTCGATAGCCAGGCAATCATCACTCCTGCACGGCGGCGGCAAGGGTCGTGATTGACGCGGCATCGGTCGTGGCGATGACAGCGTAATGCAGATCCTCGCTGCTCCAATACGCCATCCTCTCCCCTTCCACTTCCGCAACGCGCAGGCTGTAATCGGGCTGTTCCAGCGCGCGTGGGGTCATCGAGACGGTGATCCGCTCATTGTCCGGGTTGCGATAGGAGAACACGGCCACCGGCTGGTTATCGACCATCGCCAGACGCGCCGTTTCCACCTGATAGCCCAGCCGGTCCAGCTTGGGGCTGTCGATCTTGTGCTGCATCTGTTGCGACATCCAGTCCAGGGCAGCGTCCATCTCGTCCGCCTCAAAGCGGGCGCGTTCAAAGGCGGCGAGCTTGTAGGCCGAATGTTCTGCCAGCGTGTGCGAGACGAATTGCGGATAGACGGTGCCACCATTGCCAGTGCCGCTGCCATAGAGCGCATGTGTGCCCCAGCCTGCCGCGAACAACAGAATGCTGGCCGCGATGCGCTGCACCACAGGGCCCAGAAACACAACGCGCCAGCGCCGCTTTTGCAGCTTGCGGGCAAGCTGGCGTTCCAGTGCGGCGATCTGCAGGTTCTCTGGGCGGTCATCCGCACTGGCGGCGTAATCATGCAGCAGATTGCCGAAATGCCGCCACTGCGCCACGGCCTCGCGGGCCTCGGCGTCATGGGCCAGCCGCGCCTCGATCTCGGCCATCCGCTCTGGTGCAAGCGTGCCATCGACATAGGCCATCAGGTCGGGGTCAAGGCCCGGATCAGGGGTATCCGTGCGCGTCATGCGTCACCTTCCTTCCGTTTCAGGATCGTCAGCTTTCCCGCGCCGACACCCTGCACGATCCGGCGCAGGGCCTCGCGTCCGCGGCCCAGCCGCGACATGAATGTGCCAAGCGGCACGTCCAGACAGCGCGCGGCTTCGGCATAGCTCATCTCGCGCAGCGCGATCAGGATGATCGGCATGCGCTGCGCCTCGGGCAACTGGTCCAGCGCGCCCAGCACCTGTTTCAGTTCAAGCTGCGTGTGCTGGCAGTCGCGCGCCACCGGGTCCGGCAGGTCAGGTGCGGCGTCCGTGCGGGTTTTCGCGCGGCGCAACTCGCTGACATGAGTGTTGTGCAGGATGCGGAACAGCCATGGGCGCAGGTTCGATCCGGGCTGGAACGTATCGGCCCTGGCAATCGCTTTCAGCAGCGTTTCCTGCACCAGATCATCGGCAGCGACCGGGTCGCGGGTCAGGACCATCGCATAGCGGCGCAGGCTGCCGACATGGGTCTGCAATTCGGTTCTCAGGCTCACGATGTCACCTATACAGGGTGTTTTGCAGGACATACGCGCCATGTGCCGGTTTCATCCGGAAAATGCGAAAAAATCTTTGGCGAATGCCGGGATGAAAGCCCCGCGTCAGGCGTTTTCCCCACAGTTACAGGAGAGCACCATGGCGAATGATCTGATCCTGCGGCCGCCCGTGCCCGCGAGGCGACCGCAGACCACAGTGCCGGGCCTGATCTTCGGCACGAAGCCGCGGGTGATCGCAAAGCGCAGTGTGCTGTATCTGGCCGCTGTTCTGGTTCTGTATTTCGGCGTGATCGGCAATCTGATGCACCGGATCGATGCCGATCTGGAATTCATGCCGCCCGCGCCCATCGAGGGGGGCAGCCATGCCGTGAACATGGCCGAAGCGCTGATCCAGCGCGAAACGGTCGAGAACCGCTGGACCGCGAATGACCCGGTCTTCTTTCCGACA
>REDZ01000020.1 GCA_007695345.1 Paracoccaceae bacterium
GAACGCCTTTAACTGAATGCATGGATAGGGGGCGGTCATGGCTGTTGTCATGTCTCAGGACGATATGCGGGCGCATCTGGCGCAGGGCGATCTGCTGACCCTGCGCGAGGCGCTGGCCGATCTGCATCCGGCGGACCTGGCCAATCTGGTCGGTGGCCTGCCCCCGTCCGAGGCCGCGAAGCTGATGCGCGCGCTGAGCCCCGCGCAGCAGGGCAAGGTTTTCGGCTATTTCGGCCCGCGCTTTCAGATCGCCATGGCGCGCCACATCGCGCGGCCCGATTTCGCGCGCATCGTCACGGATATGAGCCATGATGAACGCGCTGATCTGTGGAAGGCGCTGTCACCCGATCAGCGCGCAACCCTTCTGCCCGCATTGGCGCAGGCCGAGCGCGAGGATATCCGCCGCCTTGCCGCCTATCCCGAGGGGACGGCGGGCGCGGCCATGACCTCGGATTACGCGACGCTCGCGCCGGACATGACCGTGGCCGAGGCCATCGCCCATCTGCGCGCCGAGGCCCCGGATGCCGAGACGATCTATACCGCCTATGTGATCGACGCGGATCGCAAGCTTCTGGGCGTGATCAGCCTGCGCGACCTGATCCTGACGGATGAGCGGCGCTCGATCTCTGATCTGATGATGCTGAACGCCGCGTCAGGCCGCGTGGATGAGCCCCTTCGCGAGATTGCCGAGCGGATCGCCACCTATGATGTCCACGCCCTGCCCATCCTGACCGATGGCGAGCGGTTGGTGGGTATAGTGACCATCGATGACGCGCTCGATATCGGGCGCGAGGCCGGGGCCGCGACGCTGGCCCGTTTCGGGGCGACCGGCGCCTTGCAGGGCGATGATCTGGACATGCGCGGCTCGACCCTGGGGCGGATTTTCCGCGTGCGGCTGCTGTGGCTGGCGCTTCTGAGCGTGTTCGGCGTGGTGACGGCAGGCTATATCGCGGGGCAAGAGGCGCTGCTGGCCGAGGTGCTGATCCTTGCGGCGTTTGTCGCGCCGATCATCGATATGGGCGGCAATACCGGCAGCCAGTCGGCCACGCTGGTCATCCGCGCCATGGCGCTGGGGCAATTGCGCCTGCAGGCGCGCGACATGTGGTTCGTGATCCGCCGCGAAATGCCGGTGCTGCTGGGCCTGGGGCTGGTCGTGGCCAGCCTGATGGCGACGCTGGCCGGGGTCGGGCAGGCGATCACGCCGCAGGTGTTGTGGGTGATCTGGCTGACCATGCTGGTGGTCACGGTCACGGGTGGCGTGCTGGGCGCGGTGCTTCCCTTTGCTGCCAAACGTCTGGGCACCGACCCCGCCGCCATGTCGGCGCCGCTGATCACCTCGATCATGGATCTGGTGGGGGTCGTGATCTATTTCGCCATTGCCTGGGCGCTGCTCGGGCCGGTTGCGGGGGCTAGCTGATGATCTGCGTCCCCCTGACCCTGCCAGTGTCATCCGTCTGTCAGACAACCTTGCGATGGCTGCAGGACCATGTCGCGCTGGCGCGTGGCTGGGACCCGCCATAGGCAACCGCGTCCCTTCTCATTCGTTTTCCGAACACACTAAGCCAACGGAGAAATCTCATGGCAAGCTCAACTGTTGACACTACGGGCGCCAGCGGCGCCCCCAACCGCCCCGCCCGCGACCCGATTTCGGAACGCATCCGCGACGCATTCGTCCATGTCAGTGATACCGCCACGGCAGCAGAGGCGATCGCCGCTGTCAGCCGCTCGCGCGTACCGACGGGTCAGGCCGCTGTCGTCTTCGTCATCGATGACAAGGGGCATTACAAGGGCTTTGCCCGCCTCTCTGCCCTGCTGCGCGCCGAAGGCGCGACACAGGTCACAACCCTGAGTGACGGCGCTGGTCTGGCCGTGCGCCACGACACCGAACAGGAAGCGGCCGCGCGGGTGCTGCAGAACAAGGATGTGCCGCTTCTGCCGGTCGTCAATGACCGCTCCGAGATGATCGGCGTGCTGACCTTTGATGACGCGATGGACATCCTGGAACAGGAAACCACCGATGACATCATGTTCAAGGCCGGGGTCGGCGATGTGTTCAACTCGGACGATCACATCCGTTCGGAAAAACTGACCCAGGGGCCGATCTGGTACACGGTGCGCGTGCGCATCCTGTTCCTGCTGGTCACGCTGGCCGGTGGCCTGATCGTGGGCGGGCTGATCGACACATTCGAGGATGTGCTGGGTGCTGTTCTGGCGCTGGCAATCTTCATCCCGCTGGTGATGGATATGGGCGGCAATGTCGGCACCCAGAGTTCCACCATCTTCGCGCGCGGTTTCGCGCTGGGCCATGTGACGGTGCAGGATTTCTGGCGCAAGAATTTTACGCGCGAAGCGATGGTCGGGCTTGTGATGGCCGTCGGTGTGGCGCTTGTGGCCGGGACGGTCGCCTATTTCTGGCAGGGCGTGCCCAATGATATCCCGCAGCTTGGGGTCGTCGTGGGTGTGGCGCTGTTCACCTCGGTCTTTCTGGCGGCCTGTCTGGGCTTTCTGCTGCCTTATGTGATGGTCAAGCTGGGGGTCGATCATGCGCCGGGCGCGGACCCGTTCATCACCACGATCAAGGACTTCACGGGGCTTCTGGTCTATTTCTCGATGGCCTCGTGGCTGATCGGGGTGGACATGTGATCCATGCACAAGGCGGCGCATTGGCTGCGCCGCCTTGTCGCACTATCTTGAGTGTTCAAAAGTATCACGAAAGGAACTGTCATGACCGAGACCAGACTTCGCCGTATGCGCCGCGCCGTCATCAGCCTGCACCGCACGGACATGCTTGTTCCCGTTCTGGGGCTTGCGTCGGTCAGCGCATCGGCCATGGCGATGGCCGCTGTCGCACAGGTGCTGCCCGAAACCGCCGGGCTGGCCGATGGGCTGGGCCAGTGCAACCCGCTGCAGGGTGATTTCGGCTGCGGACACGGGTTCGGCTGCGCCTGTCACATGCTGCCGGAGCCCGGCCAGGTCCTGTAGGGGGCCTGCCACCATGACCCCAGCTCGAATATCATAGCCCCTTGTCCTGAGCCCCCGCTGCGCGCGGCCCCGCCGGGACGGGGCCGCAACAGGACAAGGAGGGTCGCCATGACCCATCATCCCGCGCAAGCGCATGATACGCGTCGCAGCGCCCATCTGCGCGCCTTCATCTACGCTGACAGCCTCAAGCCGGGTCGCCCTGCCCTTCTGCGGCACCCGCCCGAGGCCATCGCGCACGCGCTGACGCAGCTTTCCAGCGAAGACGCCGCGCGCTGCCGCGCGCTCTTGCCCGCAGGCGTGCAGATCCCGGTCGCCGCGCGACTGGACAGGTTGACGCGCGCGTGTCAGGCGCGTGACTGTGCAGATTGGTGCGGCGTCATCCCGGTCCTGCGCGCCTTTCAGGTTTCGGTTGCATCGCACAGCATGGCAGGTCAGATGACCCCTGCGGGCCGCGTGTAGGGACAGGGCGCATGACAGCTTCGCCAGAGATGACAGAGGCCACCGCCCTGCGCGACAAGCGTCGCGCGGCCTGGGCAGGTGTGGTGATGAATGGCCCGCTGGCCGCGGCCAAGGTCATCGCGGGGCTTGCCGCGCAAAGTCAGGCGCTGGTCGCCGATGGGGTGCATTCGCTGTCGGATCTGGCCTCTGACGCTGCGGTGATCTGGGCGCTGAAGCATTCGCACCGCCCGCCCGATGCCGACCACCCGTTCGGCCATGGCCGGTTCGAGA
>REDZ01000044.1 GCA_007695345.1 Paracoccaceae bacterium
CGATGTGCAATCGGCCCGCCAGCGCGGGGTTCTGGTGTCCAACACCCCCGGCGTGCTGACCGAGGATACCGCCGACATGACCATGGCGTTGATGCTGGCTGTGACCCGCCATATCCCGCAGGGGCTGGCCGAGATGCAGTCGGACCGCTGGTCGGGCTGGTCGCCCATGTCACATCTGGGCACGCGGATCGGCGGCAAGCGCCTGGGCATTCTGGGCATGGGCCGGATCGGGCAGGCCGTGGCGCGACGCGCGCGCGCATTCGGGATGCAGGTGCATTACCATAACCGCCGCCGCCTGCGCGCGGATGTCGAGGACGCGCTGGAGGCGACCTATTGGGAAAGCCTGGATCAGATGGTCGCGCGGATGGATGTGATCTCGGTCAATTGCCCGCACACGCCCTCGACCTTTCATCTGATGAATGCGCGGCGGCTGAAGCTGATGAAACCCAGCGCTGTCATCATCAACACCTCGCGCGGCGAGGTCATTGACGAAAACGCCCTGACCCGCGGTCTGCGCGCCGGCGAGATTGCGGGCGCGGGGCTGGATGTGTTCGAACATGACCACCGCATCAACCCGCGCCTGCGCGATCTGCCCAATGTCGTGCTGTTGCCGCATATGGGCTCGGCCACCATCGAAGGCCGGATCGAGATGGGCGAAAAGGTGATCCTGAACATCAAGACCTTTGCCGATGGTCACCGCCCGCCCGATCAGGTGCTGCCGGCGATGCTGTAACCCTCGCGCGGGCGTGTTCGCGCAGGCGCGGCTTTGCGCTTGACCTTGCAGGCCAATCCGATGACCTTGCGCCCGACGCCCGAGCAGGACGGAACCATGACAGGCCATACGACCCCTTTTGCCGCATTCGAATGGATGATCGCGTGGCGCTATCTGCGCGCGCGCCGCGCCGAAGGCGGGGTCAGCGTGATGACCGTGATCTCGTTTCTGGGGATCATGCTGGCCGTCTTTGCGCTGATTGCCACGCTGTCGGTGCGCTCGGGCTTTCGCGCGGAATTTGTCGATACGATCCTGGGCGCGAATGCGCATGTGACGGTCTATTCCTCTGTGCATGTGGACGATTCGGGGCGCACCAGCCGCGTGATCGAGGATTACGAGGACATGGCCGAACGCCTTGCTGCTGTGCCGGGCGTGACGCGGGTGGCGCCGCTGGTCAAGGGGCAGGTCATGGGATCGGCCAATGAGCGCAATGCCGGGGTCGAGGTCTTTGGCATCAGTCAGGACAATCTGATGACCATTCCGCGCATCGTCGATCCCGAAGCCGCCCAGGGCGACATAGAGCGCTTTACCGAAGGCATCGCCATCGGGTCAGGGGTTGCGCGCGAGCTGAACCTGAATGTCGGGGACAATTTACGCCTGATTTCGCCTGATGGCGCGCGCACGGCCTTTGGCACCAGCCCGCGCGTCTCCGCCTATGAAGTCGTCTATATCTTCACCGCCGGGCGATACGATATCGACCGCACCCGCGTCTATATGCCGTTCGAGGAGGCGCAGCTTTATTTCAACCGCGACGGGGTTGCTGATGAAATGGAGGTCATGGTCGCCAATCCCGACCAGATCGACGCGATGCGATCAGACTTGCTACGCGCGGGCGGCGAACTGGCGATGTTATGGACCTGGCGCGACAGTGCGGGCAGCTTTCTGCGCGCGCTGGATGTCGAGGATAACGTCATGTTCGTGATCCTCTCGATCCTGGTGCTGATCGCGGCCATGAACATCATCTCGGGGCTGATCATGCTGGTCAAGAACAAGGGGCGCGATATCGGCATCCTGCGCACGATGGGCCTGTCCGAGGGGTCTGTGCTTCGGGTGTTCTTCATCTGCGGGGCCTCCGTGGGCGTGCTGGGCACGATTGCCGGGGTGATCCTGGGCTGCCTGTTCGCCATCTATATCGATCAGATCTTCAGCTTCGTGAATTACATGGCCGGTGGTGGCGTCTGGGACCCGTCGATCCGGGGCATCTATAACCTGCCCGCCCAGCTGAGGCTGGAAGATGTGCTGAAGGCCGTCGGGCTGTCGCTGACACTGTCCTTTATCGTCACCATCTTTCCCGCGCGGCGTGCCGCGCGCATGAACCCGGTCGAGGCGCTGCGCTATGAATGACCAGACGCTTGAAATGACCGGCATCAGCAAGACCTATAACCGCGGCAAGCGCGGCGAGGTGCAGGTCCTGCGCGACGCATCGCTGACGCTGGACCGGGGCGAGGTGGTGGCGCTTGTCGCGCCCTCTGGCGCGGGGAAATCCACGTTGCTGCATATCGCGGGGCTGCTGGACACGCCCGATTCCGGTTCCGTGACGATAGACGGGGCGGATATGACGCGGCTGGGCGACCGGGCGCGCACAGCCGCACGGCGCGGGCAGATCGGGTTCATCTATCAGTTCCACCATCTGCTGCCGGAATTCAGCGCGCTGGAAAACATCGTGCTGCCGCAACTGGCCAATGCCGTGCCCCAGGCCGATGCCATGGCCCGCGCGCAGGATTTGCTGGAGCGTGTGGGGCTGGCGCCGCGCGCCGATCACCGCCCTGCCGCGCTGTCAGGGGGCGAGCAACAGCGCGTGGCCTTCTGCCGCGCGCTGGCCAATGCACCCAGCCTGCTGCTGGCGGATGAACCGACCGGCAATCTGGACCCCGAAACCTCGGATCAGGTGTTCGGCACACTGATGGGGCTGGTGCGCGATACGGGCCTGTCGGCGCTGATCGCCACGCATAATCTGGATCTGGCGCGCCGCATGGACCGGCGCTTGCGGATGGATGCAGGCCAGATCACGCCCGCCTGAGCGCGCCTGCCCTATGGCAGGTCCAGTTGAAAATCATCATCGGCCATATCCAGCGGCTCGGGCGGCGGGGCCCCGTCGCCGATCGCCTCATCAATCGCGATAACGGCATCATCGGTAATGTCGATCCCCGGCGCGGCAATCACCACTGCGCGCGCATCCACGATCATCTGCCCGCCCGTGCGGCGAAGCAGGTCCTGCAATACCGACCCGATATCGCTGAAGAAACGGCGCCGCTCGCTTTCTTCAAAATCGACAAGGCGCTGGCGCTTCTCGGCCTGCTGGCGACGGATGGTTTCGGCCCGCAGGTCGAAATCCGCCGCTTCGGCGCGGAACTCCTCGACGGTCATCTCGGCACGCATTTCAGTGAGCTCGGTTTCGCGCGCGGTCAATTCACTCAGCAGACGATCATTCTCGGCCTCGAGTGTGCGGGACGCGGCCTCGATCTCGGCAATGACCCGCTGGCCGAATTCGGATAACCGAAAAAGCCGGTCCTCGTCCAGCGTGCGCAGGCTCAGCCCGGCCTCGGGGGCCTCGACCGAGGTGCCCATGGACAGCCCGATCCCCGTCTGCGCATGGATCGGGGCCGCCAGCAGGCTGGCGGCCCCGATCATGACTACACCAAGTGGCCGTCGATACATCAGAAGGTCGAGACGATCGAGAAGTCGAAACTTTGTGTGCGGTCACGGTCCAGCGTGCGCACAGCGCGCGAGAAGTCAAAGCGCAAGGGCCCCAGCGGGCTGTCCCAGAACACCGACACGCCAACCACGCCGCGCAGGCTGGCCTCGTGGTAATCCGTGCCATTGTCGAACCGGTCGCCCGAGAAGTTATCAACCCCCCACACCGTGCCGACATCGGCAAAAACACCGCCGCTCAGGCCGTATTCCTCGGGGGTGCCAAGGGGGAACTGCGCTTCAAGCTGCACGGATGCATAGCGCGTGCCGCCCAGCACGTCGTTGTTTTCAGAATTGAAATCCCTCGGGCCGGACCCGCCGGGGCGGAAGCCGCGCATCACCTCCGGCAGTTGGAAGCGTTCGGAATTGCGTGAACGCCCCGACAGCATGTGCAGCACCCCGGCGCGCGCATCAGCGCTTAGCGTGACATCCTCGTTAAAGACCGAGATTTCGTAGCCTGCCCGCGCCTCGGTCGAGATGAAGGCCCGGCTGCTGGTGCCGATCCCGAAATCCTGACTTATGCTGAACACATAGCCGCGCGACGGGTCAACGCCGGTGCCGCGCGTATCATGGGTAAAC
The DNA here is from genome assembly GCA_007695345.1 of Paracoccaceae bacterium. Taxonomy (GTDB): domain Bacteria; phylum Pseudomonadota; class Alphaproteobacteria; order Rhodobacterales; family Rhodobacteraceae; genus Roseinatronobacter. The sequence continues at coordinate 4,043 of REDZ01000044.1, forward strand.
CGATAGCCGAGCGTGCCGGTGACCGCCGTGCCCATATCCTGATCGTCGCGCAGGCGAATGGAGTTATCATCCTCCAGTCCCGAAAGCCGATCAGCAAGCAGCCCCTGACGCAGACTCACGCGTCCGAATTCGCTGACCGGAAAGCCCAGCGAATTGTTCAGGAACGCCTCTCGCGTGTTGAAATCCGAAAAGAAGCTGCGCGTTTCGCGATACCCGACATCCAGCGTATAAGACAGGTCGCGGTTCATCAGCCCCGGCTCGGTGAACCGCAGCGAGATATCGCGCGACCCACGCACTGTGTTGAACGATGCCGCCACCTGCTGCCCGCGCCCCAGGAAGTTCTCTTCCGAGAAGTTGATGCCAAAGCCGATCCCCTGCGCGGGCGCATAGCTTGCTGCAAAGCCCAGTGACCCGGTTGTGGTTTCCTCGACCTCGACATCGATCAACGCCTGATCAGGGGCAGAGCCCTCGCGCGGCTCGACCGCCACATCGGTGAAATACCCCAGCGCGCGGATGCGGGCCGCGGCCTCGCGAATCTCGCGCGGGTTCAGCGGGTCCCCTTCGGCGGTTCGGAACTGACGGCGGATCACGCGATCGAGTGTAGTGGTGTTGCCCTGAATGTCGATGCGTTCGACAAAGGTGCGCTCGCCGCGGACGATGGCGAATTCAACATCGATTGTCTGGTTGCGGTTGTCGCGGGTAAAGCGCGGCTCGGCCCGGATAAAGCGCAGCCCGCGCTGTTCAGCCACGCGCTCCATCCGTGCGATGTTACGCTCCAGCGTCGTGGGCGAGAATATATCGCCCGGGCGCAGGCGCAGTTCACGCTCGTAATCGGCAGGGTCGATCCCCTCCACTTCGCTGACGACCGAGGTGTTGCCAAAGCGGTATTGCAGCCCCTCGCGGATATTGAAGGTCAGGAAGAACGCGTCGCGTTCGCGCGACAGTTCGGAATTGACCGACAGCACCTCGAAATCGACATAGCCGCGCGACTGGTAGAAATCGGTCAGTAACTGACGGTCAAGCGCAATGCGTTCGGCCACGAACTGGTCGCGCTGCACGAAGCGGCGCAGCAGGCCCGCCTGTTTGGTATCGACCACCTGCCGCAGCCGGTAGTTGGAAAACGCGCGGTTGCCGACAAAGGACAGCCGCTCGATATTAACGGTGTCGCCCTCGCGAATCTCGAAGGCCAGATCGACGCGGTTATCGCCACGCGGAATGATCTGCGGCGTCACCTCTGCCGATGTACGCCCGCGCTGCGAATACAGGCGCGCGATCTCGCGGGCGTCCGCTTCCACTTGCGACGGGTTCAGAAACGTGCCCGAGCGCGTTTCGACCACACCGCTGATGACATCATCATCAATGCGGCGATTGCCTTCGAAATTGACGATCCCGATGATGGGGTTTTCACGCACGGTGATGCGCAGGGTGCTGCCCTCTGGGCTGACATCGACATCCTCGAACAGACCAGAGGCCGTCAGGCTGCCCACGGCCGCACTGATCTGCGCGCCGGACACGGCCTGACCGGGGGCGATTCCCGCAATCCCCCTGATGGTCGAGTCGTCAACACGCTGATTGCCGTCGATCACGATGTTGGAAAACTGTCCGCCTTGCGCGTCTGCCTGTGTGGCAAGCGCTGAAAACGTCAGTGAAAACAGACAGATGAACACCGCCGAGACGATATTGCATCTTGTCGCCGCACCACCGTTATCTGCCGGTGGCATCCCCAAGAATCCCCGCATGTCGGGCCCCGCATTTCCGCATTTTTATTTGCTCTTGCGTATCGGGTAACGACAGGCTTGTCAAAGCAATCGGCAGGTGTCGCAGGGGTTGCGCGCGCCGGGGCGCAGTATCTGCAACAGTCACGCAATAGCCAGTGACACAGCGCGCCGCGGCAAGACCGGGGCGCGCTGGATATGGGCGCGGGAAAGCGGGTCAGAGCCTGTATTGCAAGGCGTCAGGCCCGTAGCTGAGCATAAGGACGACCCCGCTTGCCAAGGCAAGCGACAGCACGATCAGCGCGGGCACCAGCACCCAATCGCCAATGCGCGACCAGACCAGTTGCATATTACGCAGTTCAGCATCGATATAAGCCATGTCGCCTCCTTTTGCGCGTGGATAGCGCCGGATTGCGGCAGGAATCAGGCAGGCGCGCGGCGGATCAGGGGCGCGTCAGCAGGTCAGATCGTTGAACAGCGCAAAGGCAAACAGCGACAGCACCAGCGCCAGGCCAATCGTTACAAGGATCTGCACGGCCCGGTCGCCTGCGGGGCGGCGCATCACGGCCTCATAGGCGTGAAACACCAGATGGCCCCCGTCCAGAGGCGGGATCGGGAACAGGTTCAGCATCCCGATGGCCACAGACAGAATCGCGATGAACCAGACGAATTCGATCAATCCGTCACTGGCCGTGGCGACCGAGGCTTCGGCGATCCCGATGGGGCTGGACAGGTTGCAGGTGCTGATCTGACCGACGATCATGTAATACAGCCCCTCGATCGAGGTGCGGATCACAGTCCAGATCTGCGTAACAGCCATGGTTGACGCTTCCATCACACCGGGGCTGCGTGTGCCGTATTCGAACACGGCACCGGATGTCAGGCCGATCAGATAGCGGGTTTCGAACCCACCGCCGGGCATCGGCATGTCGGTGCTGCGGGGCTCCAGCAGCAGATCCAGTTCGGACCCGTCGCGCCAGACGCGCAAATCCAGCGCCTCCCCGCCCGATTCGGCCACGATGTCGCGTAATTCGGCAAAGGTCGCGACCTCGGTGCCATCAACGCTCAGGATCACATCGCCACGCTGCATCTGCGCTTCGCGCGCGGCCGATTGCAGCGCGATGCTGCCCGCCAGCGGCGGCTGCGGGTGCGGGCCGGTCACATCCATCACCTGCCCGTCGCGTTCGACCGTGTAATTCAACACGGGCTCGGCAGGCATCTGATCGGCATTGGACAGGAAATCCGAGAGCGAATTCACCTCGACCCCTTCGACCGCGATGATGCGGTCCCCCGGCTCCAGCTCGAACGGCTGGGCCGGCAGGGGGGTGATGTCGCCCACGATGGGCTCATCCGTGGCCACGCCCTCGACCATCAGCAGGCCGACAAAGACGAAAAAGGCGAAGATGAAATTGAAGATCGGCCCCGCCGAGACTGTCGCCGCCCGCGCCCAGAGGGGCGCCCCATGCATCGTACGGCGGCGTTGGGAATCGCTCATCTGCGCCATCCCCTCGGCATCCTTGCCCGATGCCGCGTCCGCGTCGCCCGCGAATTTCACATACCCGCCCAGCGGGATGGCCGCGACCTGCCAGACGGTGCCGCGCTTGTCCGTGCCGCTCAGCAAGACCGGGCCAAAGCCGATGGAAAAGACATCCGCATCGATCCCCGACCAGCGCCCGACGATGTAATGGCCGTATTCATGCACCGCCACGATGATCGACAGAACGACAATAAAGGCCGCGATTGTATAAATGAAATTGCCAAAACTCGGCAGCAGCCCGATCAGGTCCACACCATTCCCCTTTTGTCACGTGCCTGTGTTCAGGCCATTCCTGCCGCAAGACTGCGTGCGCGATCTCTGGCCATGTGGTCCATGGCCTCGACAGTTTCAAGCGCCACTACCGGATCGGCAAGGCAGCTTTGCGCCGAAAGATGGTCAATTGTGCGTTCGACCAGCCGCGCCATATCGGCAAAGCGCAGCCGCCCGTCGATAAAGGCATCGAGCGCCACCTCTTTCGCGGCGTTGAACGCAGCACCGGCATGGCCGCGTATCTCCATCACCTCGCGCGCCAGGCGCAGGGCGGGGAAACGCTCGGGGTCGGGCGGTTCGAAATGCAGCGTGCCAAGCTGCGCCAGATCCAGCCGCGCGACAGGCAGCGCCGCACGGTCGGGCCAGTTGAGCGCGTAGCCGATGGCATGGCGCATATCAGGCGCACCCAGATGCGCCATCAGCGCCCCGTCGCGAAACCCCACCAGCGCATGGACAATGGATTGCGGGTGCACGACCGCTTCGATCTGATCGGGGTCAAAGCCGAAATATTCCCGTGTTTCAATCAGTTCCAGTGCCTTGTTGAACAGCGACGCGGAATCGATCGTGATCCGCTGGCCCATCGACCAGTTGGGATGCGTCTGCGCCTGCGCCAGTGTCGCCTGTTCCAGTTGATCGCGGGTCCAGTTGCGGAACGGCCCACCAGAGGCGGTGATGATCACCCGCTCGACCGCGGCAATATCCTCACCTGCGAGCGCCTGAAACACGGCGGAATGTTCGCTGTCCACAGGCAGGATGCGCGCGCCATGGCGCGCGGCCTCGGCCATCAGCAGCGGGCCTGCCGTCACCAGCGATTCCTTGTTGGCCAGCGCCAGTGTCGCGCCCTGTGCCAGCGCGCGGAACCCCGGCGCCAGCCCCGCCGCGCCCACGATGGCCGACATCACCCAATCGGTGGGGCGTTCTGCCGCATCCACCAGCGCCTGTGTGCCTGCGGCTACCTCGACGCCGCTGCCCGCGAGCGCGTCTTTCAGCGCCCTGTAGCAGTCGTCATGCGCGGTCACCGCCAGCCCGGCGCGCAGCGCGCGGGCCTGTTCGGCCAGCCGCGTGACATTGCGCCCGCCGGTCAGCACCACTGTTTCGATATCGTCCCGCCGGGTCAGCAGGTCAAAGGTGCTCTCTCCGATCGAGCCCGTCGCGCCAAAGACCGAGACCCGCATCGCCCTAGCACCCGGCCCCGGCACAGCCGCGCGCAAGCGCCAGTGCGCCGCTCTCGTTCAGCACCAGCACGGCCAGCGCCGCCGCGATCATCGCATCGAACCGGTCCATCACCCCGCCATGGCCGGGGATCAGATTGGAACTGTCCTTGACGCCCGCATGACGCTTGATCGCGCTTTCCGCGATATCGCCCGCCTGCCCCGCCATCGCCACCAGCACCGACACCACGATCAGCCCCGCGCCCGCATCCAGAACAGGTATGAAGACCAGCCCGATCAGCACTGCCGCGCCCCAGCCCGCGACTGTGCCCGACCATGTCTTTTTCGGGCTGACACGGGGCCAGAGTTTCGGCCCGCCCAGCACACGGCCTGCGAAATACCCCGCCACGTCCGATCCGATCACGATCAGCACCAGCCACAGCACCCAGTCCCAGCCATGTACGCCCCGCAGCGCGATCAGCCCGACACCTGCAAACAGGATCAGCGCCAGATATCCCGCCGCCATCGCGCGGTCGCGCGGAAAGCGCCAGGCCAGCAGCCCCACAGAGGCCGCCACCGCGATCAGCAGCCAGCCGCCCGCCAGTTGCAGCGTAAAGACCAACAGCGCCACGGCGGCAGTGAAACCCGCTGCCTCGGCCTTGCCGAAAGGCGCATCCGCATCCAGCATCCGGGTCAGTTCCCAGACCATCGCACCACATAGCGCGCAGACCACAAGCGCAAAGACCAGTCCGCCCGCCCAGACAGCCGCAACGCCCAGCGCGGCCATTGCAACGCCAGACAGGGTTCGTGCCCTCAGATCGCTGAAATTGCCTGTACTGGCGCTCATGACATGACGCCGCCGAAGCGGCGTTCGCGGGCGTGGAACGCATCCAGGATGGTTTTCATCGTGTCGGGCGTGAAATCGGGCCACAGCACAGGGGTAAAGACATATTCCGAATAGGCCGCCTGCCACAGCAGATAATTCGACACGCGCGTTTCGCCCGATGTGCGCACGACCAGATCAGGGTCGGGCATGTAGGATGTATCCAGATACCGTGTCATGGTGGCATCACATATCTCGTCGGGGGACAGCCTGCCCTCGGCCACATCGCGCGCGATATCGCGGGTGGCGCGCGCAATCTCGTCCCGGCCGCCGTAATTGATGGCCAGCGACAGGTGGACGCGGTCGTTATGCGCCGTCTCGGTCTCGACCCAGTCGAACAGCGCGCTCAGCTTCGGGTCCAGTTGCCTGCGATCCCCGATCACGCGCAGGCGCACGCCTTCGCGGTTCATGCGCCCGGCCTCGCGCTTGATATAGCGCGCGAACAGCGCCATCAGGCCCATGACCTCTTCGGTGGTGCGCTTCCAGTTCTCGGTCGAGAAGGCGTAGAGCGTCAGGTAACGGATGCCCAGATCGGGGCATTCCGATACCAGCTGGCGCACCCGTTCCGCCCCCTTGCGGTGCCCGACCAGCCGGGGCCAGCCCCGGTTCGACGCCCAACGCCCGTTGCCATCCATGATGACAGCCACATGCAGGTTGGAAGCGGGGCGCGGATCGGGGCCGGGATATGAGCGGTCGAAAGTCATGGAAACCAATCTGTTCTGGACGGGTACTGGCGCGGATCAGACCTGCATGATCTCTTCCTGCTTGGTCTCTAGCTGCGTATCGACCATGCCGATATAGGTGTCGGTCAATTCCTGGATCTCGTCGGACCAGAGCTTTTGTTCATCCTCGCTCATGCCCGCGGCCTTGGCCTTTTTCAACTGGTCCATCCCGTCACGGCGCAGATTGCGCACGGCGACGCGGGCATGTTCGGCATACTGTGCGGCGACCTTGGTCAGATCGCGTCGGCGTTCCTCGTTCAGTTCGGGGATGGGCAGCATGATGATCGTGCCATTCAGTTGCGGGTTGATCCCCAGCCCGGATTCGCGGATCGCCTTTTCGACCTTGCCGACCAGCGACTTGTCCCAGACATTGATCGTGACCATACGCGGTTCCGGCACATTGACCGTGCCCACCTGATTGATCGGTGTCATCTGGCCATAGGCGTCCACCATCACAGGTTCCAGCATCGAGGCCGAGGCGCGGCCCGTGCGCAGCGATGCAAATTCCGTGCGCAATGACGCAATCGCGCCATCCATGCGGCGTTTCAGATCGTCCAGATCAATCTCGATCTCTTCAGCCATGCTCTCGTCCTCTGTCTGTCGCCTGCTGCACCTGTCCCGGTGCTGGCGCCGTTTTAACGCGCAAAAGCGTGAATTGTAAGCCTTTACGGATGCACGCGGGTGTAAGTTCCCTCGCCCCGCAAAATACCGCTGAACCCGCCGGGTTCGTCCAGCGAGAAAACAATCAGCGGCATCCGGTTGTCACGACACAGCGCAATGGCCGAGGCATCCATGACGCGCAGGTTGTCGCGCAGCACCAGATCATAGCTGATCTGGTCGAAGCGCTTGGCATCAGGGTTGGTCTTGGGGTCGCTGTCATAAATGCCATCGACCTGCTTTCCCATGAAGATCGCCTCGCAGGCCATTTCGGACGCGCGCAGCGCAGCCGCCGTATCGGTCGTGAAATACGGGTTGCCCGTTCCGGCGGCAAAGATGCACACGCGCCCCTTTTCCAGATGGCGCACCGCGCGGCGGCGGATATAGGGCTCGCAGACCTGATCCATGGGAATCGCGCTGATGACGCGGGTGAACACGCCTGCCTCTTCCAGCGCGGTCTGCATGGCCAGTGCGTTCATCACGGTGGCCAGCATCCCCATGTAATCGGCCTGCGTGCGCTCCATCCCCTGCGCGGACCCCTGCAGCCCGCGAAAGATGTTGCCGCCGCCGATGACCATGCAGATCTCGACCCCCAGATCATGCACCGATTTCACCTCGCGCGCGATTCGCGCCACGGTCGGGGGGTGCAGGCCAAAGCCCTGATCGCCCATCAGCGCCTCGCCCGAAATCTTCAGCATGACCCGCCCATAGGCGGGTCGGGCATCGCGGGCGGTGGGCTCGGGTTCGGGCATGGGGGCTCCTTTCTGGGGCGGCGCGCGGCGGAAACCGGGCGCACGGGCTTTCGCTGGGCGGCAAAATGTCGGAAAACCGCGGCAGGTTCAATCTGAAAGCAGGCCACGCATGGGCGGTGGACACCACATGGCGACGCCTTTGGCACATCTGGCCGCGCTGCAGGCCGATCCGCCCGACCCCGCGCGCCCGGTCCTGCTGGCCGGGCCCACGGCCAGCGGGAAATCCGACCTCGCGCTGTGGCTGGCTCAGGCGCAGGGCCGCGTCATCATCAATGCCGATGCGCTGCAGGTCCACGCGATGTGGCGCGTCCTGACCGCGCGCCCTGATGACAGCGACATCGCGCGCGTGCCGCATCATCTGTATGGAATGGTCGCACGCGGGCAGGACTGGTCGGTCGGGCACTGGCTGCGCGCGGTCACACCGCTGATCGCGCGCCACCCCAACGCGGTGATCGTTGGGGGCACCGGGCTTTATTTTCGCGCCCTGACCGAGGGGCTGGCCGAGATCCCGCCCATCCCCCATGCCATCCGCGCCGAGGCCGATGCACTGCTGGCAGACCAGGGGCTGGAGAATATGCGCGACAGGCTCGACCCGGCAACGCATGCGAAGATCGATCTGCAAAACCCCGCACGCGTCCAGCGCGCTTGGGAGGTGCTGCGCGCTACCGGGCGCGGGCTGGCCGACTGGCAGGTGGACACGCCCCCGCCCGTGCTGCCGCGCGACCAGGCGACCGCGCTGGTGATGCGCCCGCAGGTGGGTTGGCTGAATGCGCGAATCGCTGCGCGCTTTCAGGCGATGCTTGACAAGGGGGCACTGGAAGAGGTCCGCGCCATGCTGCCCGTGTGGGACGCGCGCGCACCCTGGGCGCGGGCCATCGGTGCGCCTGAACTGGTGGCCTATCTGCAAGGCAATATCTCGTGGGATGATGCGGTCAGCTCCGCAATCCGTGCCACGCAGAACTACGGAAAACGCCAGCGCACATGGTTCCGGAACCGACTGTCAGACTGGGACGCGCTGCCCTGAGCCCTGCGCACAAGAGTCACCGATTTGCCACGCCTGCCGCACAACTCACGCAAGATTCACACATGCGTGATCATCAAGCCTTTTCCTGTCGCGCCAAGGCCGTAATCTGGCCCGGTTCACGGGGAAGAACGGCACGCATGAAAACAATACCCGATCAGCCCGCGCGCCTGCGCCTGTTGCCCATGGCAAAACTGGCCGCCGCACCGAAATGGCAGCTGGAAACGATGCGCGCCTTGCGCGAATCGGTGTTCCTCTGGGTCACGCATGGTCAGGGGCGCATCAATATCGGCGGCTCGACCCGCGGTTTTCACCCGCATAACGCGATCTTCCTGCCTGCGGGCACGATGCACGGGTTTCAGGCGATGACCCGCGTGCAGGGCACCGCCGTCTATTTCGGGCAGGATCACGGGCTGGAGCTGCCAGAGACGCCGCTGCATATGCGCCTGCGCGATTCGGGCCGTCAGACAGATGTCGCCAGAATCATCGACGCCGTGCAGCGCGAGTTGGAGGCCGGGCGCCCCAAGGCCCGGCAGGCCGCACTGCACCAGCTTGGCCTGCTGGCGATCTGGCTGGAACGCCACGCCCAGGACGCGGATGAGGACAGCCCCCGCGCCACCCCCTTCCTGAACGCCAATGAGCGCCTGACCGCGCGCTATTCGGCGCTGCTGGAGCGGGAATTCGGGTCCGCGCTGAATGTGACCGATTACGCGCAGGCGCTTGGCGTCACGCCCACGCATCTGTCGCGCGCCTGCAAGGCAAGCTGCGGGCGCACCGCGCTCGAGATGATCCAGCAACGCCGCCTGTTCGAGGCGCGGCGCCTGCTCTCGGAAACCCGCCTGCCGGTGCAGGAGATCGCGCAGCGACTGGGTTTCTCCACGCCGGGCTATTTCTCGCGCGCCTTCACGCAGGCTATCGGCCAACCGCCCTCGGCCTATCGCAAGACAGGCGCAGAGCCGACGCGGTTGCGCTAGAGGGCGGGCGCATGTTCACCACCCCGCAAGAGCCGGTCTGTCCGCGCAGGATCATCTGCGGGCATAGCCGCGTCAACGGCCGGAAACCGAGCAATCTGCGCGCGTCGGCGCGTGATGACGCGGTCAGGCTGACGCCGCCCACGATCCTGTCGCTGTAACAGGCCCGCGCCTGTATCGACGATGACGAACCGGTGGAGGTGACGCCCAGGGCGCGATCCGGCTGCGCAAGCGTTTCCAGGACCCGGATGAACGCAAGCGGCAGGCAAAGGCAGCCGCGTAAGCGCGCGTCTCGCGCTTGCGTGGTGCGAGGATAAAGCGTCTTGTTTGAGTATTTTTGGCAAGATGAAGATGGTGGAGCGGCCAGAGCAACGACGCGAAGAACGCGTCGTATCTGTCTGTGAAAGTTCAGAGTTCTGCAAGTCCCGCCTTGAAGCGCGCCATGTTCATCCGGTAGCCTTGGGCCGAGAGCAGCAGTTTTTCGCGCGCCGCCGCGTCCAGTTGCCGGACGACGCGCCCCGGCGCGCCCATGACCAGCGATCCGTCCGGGATCTCCTTGTCCTCGGTCACAAGCGCGCCCGCGCCGATCAGGCAGCCGCGCCCGATCCGCGCGCCATTGAGAACCGTCGCCCCCATGCCGATCAGCGAGCCTTCGCCAATGGTGCAGCCATGCAACATCGCCTTGTGGCCCACCGTGACATCCGCACCGAGGGTCAGCGGAAAGCCCATATCGGTGTGCAACACGCTGTTTTCCTGGATATTCGTCCCCTCGCCGATCACCAGCGGTTCATTATCGCCGCGCAGCACGGCCCCGAACCAGACCGACACGCCTGCGGCCATGCGCACATCGCCTATGACATGCGCACCCGGCGCGATCCAGTAATCGCCATCATCGGGCAGGTCGGGCTGCACCCCGTCAAGCGCGTAGATCATGCCCTGTCCCCCAGTTTGCGCAGGCGTGCGATCAGGCTCGATGTGTCCCAGCGCCCGCCGCCCATGGCTTGCACATCCTTGTAGAACTGATCGACCAGCGCCGTCACGGGCAGGGATGCGCCGACCTCATCGGCGGCGTCCAGACAGATGCGCAGGTCCTTGCGCATCCAGTCCACGGCGAAGCCGTGCTCGAAGGCGCCATCGAGCATCGTGTCATGGCGATTGGCCATCTGCCATGACCCGGCCGCCCCCTGGCTGATGACCTCGACCACGGCGCGGCCGTCCATGCCTGCCTTTTCACCGAAATGCAGCGCCTCGGACAGGCCCTGCACCAGCCCCGCAATGCAGATCTGGTTCATCATCTTGGCAATCTGGCCTGCGCCGCTGTCGCCCATCCGCTTTGCGATGCGGGCATAGGCCCCGATGACCGGCGCGGCGCGGTCGAAATCGGCCTGCGTGCCGCCACACATGATGGACAGCGCCCCGTTTTCGGCCCCGGCCTGCCCGCCCGATACCGGTGCATCGACAAAGCTGATCCCGCGCCCGGCAGCGACATCGTGCAATTCGCGTGTCACCTGCGCCGATACAGTCGTGTGATCGACGAACAGGCTGCCCTGTGCCATTCCGGCAAAGGCCCCGTCCTCGCCCAGACAGACGGCGCGCAGATCATCGTCATTGCCGACGCAGGCCATGACCATGTCGGCCCCTTCCGCGGCGGCGCGGGGCGTTGTGGCATGGCGCCCGCCATTGGCGCTGACCCAGCTTTCGGCCCGCGCGGTCGTGCGGTTATAGACGCAGACATCGTGGCCCGCGCGCAGCAGATGCGCCGCCATGGGCCCGCCCATGACGCCCAGCCCCAGAAACGCCAGTTTCGCCATTGCACATTTCCTCTCGAATTCTTGTGATTGCGCTTCGGGCGCAAGACCAATACCTACCAGTGTCACACCTACCGTCAACACAAAGCCCCCTGCCCCCATGTTCACCTTTTTCCGCTGGCTTCTGAGAGTGTTCGGCGTTCTGGCCGCCCTGATCGTGGTGGCGCTGCTGGGGCTGTATTTCTTCCTGTCGCGGTCACTGCCCGATTATAACGAGGATTTCACCCTGAACGGTGTGCAGGGTGAGGTCGAGATCGTGCGCAACACGCATAATGTGCCCCATGTCTTTGCCGAGGCCGATGAGGATGTGTTTTTCGGGCTGGGCTTTGCCCATGCGCAGGACCGGCTGTGGCAGATGCAGATGCTGCGGCGCACCGCGCAGGGCCGACTGTCGGAAATGTTTGGCCGCCGCACGCTGCGCACGGATGAGCTGATGCGCAGGCTCGATATCTACGGGCTGGCGCGCGCAGCATTGCCCGCGCAGGATCAGGCGACGCAGGACGCGCTGGCGGCCTATGCCAACGGCGTGAATGCCTGGCTGCGGCTGACCAATGAGCGCGCGCGCGGACGTGGGGCGCCCGAATTCTTTATGTTCAATGCCGAGATGCCGCTGTGGCAGCCTGCGGATTCGCTGGCGATCCTGAAGCTGCTGAATGTGCAACTGAACAGCCAGATCGGGCGCGAGGTGATGCGCGCGCGCACGTCAGAGCTTGTAGCACCCGAGCGGCTGCGCGATCTGATGCCCGATGCGCCCGGCGCGGGCGTCGCCGCCTTGCCGGACTATTCCAGCCTGTTTCCGGGCTTTCGCCCCGATACGCAGCATGCGGGGCAGTCTGCGCCCCTTTCGCCCGTGTCACCTTTTCCGCTGGCGGGCGCGTCCAACAGCTTTGCCGCCGCACCCGAGCGCGCGGCCAGCAATGGCGCGATTCTGGCCAGCGACCCGCATCTGGAACTGACGGCACCCGCCCTGATGTATCTGGCCCGGCTGGAGCTGGCCTCGGGCGGGGTGATCGGCGCTACCATTCCGGGAATACCGGCGGTCCTGTCGGGGCGGTCGGATCATCTGGGCTGGGGGATCACCAGCGCCTATGTCGATGACACGGATGTCTTTATCGAAGAGCTGAACCCCGAGGATTCGTCGCAATACCGCACACCCGATGGCTGGGCCGAGTTCGAGACGCGCGGGTCCATCATCCGTATCCGCGATGAAGACCCGGTGACCATGACGCTGCGCTGGACCGAGAATGGCCCCGTGATGTCGGGCGGGCTGTTCGATCTGGGCACCGTGACACCGCCAGGGCATGTGGCGTCCCTGGGCTGGACCGCATCCGAGCCTGCGGACACCACCATGACCGCTGCCATGCGGCTGATGCAGGCCCAGGAGATTGATGAGGCGCTGGAGGCGGGTGCGCTGTATATCGGGCCTGCGCAGAATCTGATGCTGGCCACGCCCGATCGGATTGCGATGCAGACCATCGGGCGCATCCCGCGCCGCGACCCCGCGCATGAAACGCAGGGCCGCATGCCCGCACCCGGCTGGCGTGCGGAAAACCGCTGGCAGGGCACGATGCCCTATGACGACAACCCGCGTTTTCTGGACCCCGAGGGCGGGATTCTGGGCAATACCAACAACAAGATACTGGATCGTGCCTTTCCCGATCATGTCAGCCATGACTGGGGCGACACGCAGCGCATCGAACGCTTCCAGCACCTGATGCGCCAGCGCGATGTGCATACCCGCGACAGTTTCATCGAGGCGCAGCTTGATACGGTCAGCCCGGCGGCGCGCCTGCTGTTGCCGCTGGTGGCCGCCGATCTGTGGTTTTCGGGCGATGCCGCACCCGAGGGCACGCGCGCCCATCTGCGCCAGCGCGCCCTGCGCCTGCTGGCCGACTGGAATGGCGAGATGAACGAGCATCTGCCCGAACCGCTGATCT
>REDZ01000048.1 GCA_007695345.1 Paracoccaceae bacterium
CGCAGGATGATGACCAGCGGATACAGAAGCACCTGATAGGGGATGAACGCGCCCAGCAGGAGGATACCGAAGAAGATCTCGGACCCCTTGAACCGCCAGCAGGCCAGCACATAGCCGGTCAGCGCTGCCACCGAGACCGAGATGATCAGCGACGGGATCAGGATGCGTACGGAATTCCAGAACCCGCGCGACAGCCCGTCACAGTTTATTCCGGTGCAGGCCTCGGACCATGCCTTGACCCACGGCGCGAATGTAATCTCGACCGGGGGCGAAAAGACATTGCCCATGCGGATCTCGGCCATGTCCTTGAGCGAGGTGACGATCATCACATAAAGCGGCAGCAGGTAATACATACTGAAGATCAGCAATGTGCCATAAAGCATGATGTTGCGCGGCGCGAAGGCAGTCTTGGGCTTTGTGCCGCGCGGGGTGACAGCACCCGGCAGATTGGCAGCGGCGGTCATTGGCGCTTCTCCCGGAATTGCATATAGGCCCAGGGGATCAGGATGATCGCGACAGTGACCAGCATCATGGTCGAGGCCGCAAAACCCTGCCCCAGGTTCTGTCGGGTGAACAGCGTGTCATAGACATATTTCGCAGGCACTTCGGACGAAATGCCTGGCCCGCCCGATGTCATGGCCACCACAAGATCATAAAGCTTCACGATACCGCTGGTGACGAGAACCAGCGCGGTCACGAAAACCGGCTTCATCATGGGGATGATGACGATGATATAGGTTTTCCAGATTGGAATGCCGTCCACGCGGGTGGCTTTCCAGATATCCTCGTCAATGCTGCGCAGACCGGCAAGCATGATCACCATGATCAACCCGGTGCCCTGCCACAACCCCGCGATCAGCAGACCGATCAGCACCAGATCGGAATTATACAGCGGGTCGAAATTGAAATTCGGAAAGCCCATGCTGCGCACGACCGACTGGATGCCGAAATCGGGGTTCAGCAGCCATTGCCAGACCAGCCCCGTCACGATGAAGGACAGCGCGAACGGGTAGAGAAAGATCGTGCGGAACGTATCCTCATACCGGATCTTGCGGTCCAGCAGGGCAGCCAGCAGAAAGCCCAGACACATCGTGAACACCAGCGAGACGATCCCGTAAATCGCCAGATTCTCGATCGAGACAAGCCAGCGCCGCGTGCTCCAGAGGCGCTCGTATTGTTCGAACCCCACGAATTGCAGACGCGGCAGCAGGCGCGAGTCGGTAAAGGAATAGACCACGGTCCAGATCGTGCCGCCCACGAACACCCCAAGCCCGACAAGGACCATGGGGATCGCGGCGATCTTGGACGACAGGTTGCGGAACAACCGGATCGGCGGGCGGACGGGCGCAGTGCCGCGACGGGCGCGAGACATCATAACCTCCGGGAACAAGGGGTGGTGTGACCCTTCGGCATGGCCGAAGGGTCCATGTGCCGGATCAATCCGCGCGGGCGATGATCTCTGCATAGAGGCGCTGCGCCTCTTCGGCAGTGTAGTTCTGGTCCGACCAGAACTCGGTCATCATGTCCTCGATCTGGCCTTGCGTATCAGGCGACAGGGTCTGGTTCGCATCCGGCAGGATATTGCCCGATGCCAGAATTTCCAGACCACGTTTCATGCAGTCATTGGCCGCTTCCAGATCGACATCACCGCGCACCGGCAACGACCCTTTCCTGAGGTTGAAGGCAACCTGCGCTTCCTGCGACAGCATCAGCGAGGCCAGTTCGAACTGGGCGGCCTCGACTTCGGGATCGCTGACCTTTGGGAAATAGAACGCATCCCCCCCCGTCGAGATGATCTCGTTCACGCCCAGACCCGGCAGGCAGGAATAATCCTCGCCCGCGACCAGCCCGGCGACCTGAAACTCGCCCTGTGCCCAGTCGCCCATGATCTGACCGCCGGCCTGACCGGTGATCAGCATGTTGGTGGCCTGGTTCCAGTCCTGCACATTGGAGCGCGCGGACAGGGCACGCGCCTCGGCCGCGGCCTCGAACACGCGGGCGAATTCCGGGCCTGCCGCCACTTCGGCGTTCTGGTCGACATTCACGGCTTCCCAAGCCTCGATCCCGGCCAAGGCAATCGCCATCACGCCAAAGGCACCGTTCTGCTGCCATGGCTGCCCGCCCATCGCGAGCGGGATCTTCCCGGCCTCTTGCAGCGCGGGGGCAGCGGCCACGAACTCGTCCCAGTTGGTCGGGACATCGACGCCAGCCTCTTCATAGGCCTGATGGCTCAGCCACAGCCATTGCCAGGAATGGATGTTGATCGGCACACAGTAGATGCGCCCGTCCAGCGTGCAGCTATCCAGCAGCGAGGGCGGGTTGACGATATCACGCCACCCTTCTTCCTCGGCCAGATCGGTCAGGTCCAGCATCAGCCCGGCCTCGACCAGTTCCTCTGCCTGACGGCCGTGGTTGAACTGCGTGGCGCCCATCGGATCACCGCCCGTGATGCGCCCGATCATGATGGGCCGCGCAGTGCCCCCTGCCCCGGCGATCGCGCCATCGACCCAGGTGTGTTCGGTGTTTTCATTGAACAGACGCGCAAATTCCGCGACCGCAGCGGCTTCGCCGCCCGAGGTCCACCAATGCGTCACTTCAAGATCAACAGCAACGGCCGCGCTTCCGGCAGAGATAAGGCTGGTGGTTGCCAGCAGGCTCAGGGTCTTTTTCATGCGTTCCTCCCTAGAACGGCGTGGATTATTTGGCCTTGGCGCGCGGCAAACCTCTTGCATTTCCCTTGCCTGCGCGATGTAATCGATTACATCAAGCGCAACGTCACCTCGCATCCTCCAATCCAGGTCACTGATGTAATCGATTGCAACAGCTTCTCCTGACAGCAATTCGCTGTCAAGAATTTTGTCATTCGCCAACAATGGACCCGTCGCGCGATGCAGATGCCGAAACCCAGGATCACCGATGTCGCGCAGGTCGCAGGCGTTTCAACCGCCACGGTCAGCCGCGCCCTGACCCAGCCCGACCGCCTGTCCGAAAAGACGCGCCAGCGCGTCTTCGATGCCATCCGCGCCACCGGCTACCGCGTCAACCGCGCCGCGCGCAACCTGCGCACACAACGCGCGGGTGCCGTTCTGGTGCTTGTGCCCAATCTTGGCAACCCGTTCTTTTCGCTGATCCTTTCCAGTATCAACGACGTGTTCGCCGCCAATGGCTATTCGGTTCTGGTCTTTGACAGCCAGCAACCCAACGCCGCGGATCAGGTGGTCTCGGACTATCTGTTCAATGGCAGCGTTGATGGTGTGATCACATTGGACGGGCACATGTCCCCCACTATGGGCGAGACACTGAAAAATGCCGATCTGCTCAGAAATGTGGTGTTCTGCTGCGAATGGTCCGACACGTTGCTTTTGCCCTCGATCCGCAGTGACAACCCGCTGGGGGCACGGCTTGCGGTCGATCATCTTGTGGCGCTGGGGCATCGGAAAATCGCCCATGTCACCGGGCCGTCCGACAATATTCTGGCCCGTGTGCGCCGCTCCGTGTTCGAGGAACGCTGCACCCATCACGGGCTGGGCATCGCGCCCGACTGGATCATTCCGGGCGATTTCACGCTCAGTTCCGGCGCCCGCGCGGCAGAACGGCTGATCACGCTGGCCGACCGTCCAACAGCCGTGTTCTGCGCATCCGACGAGATCGCGCTGAGCCTGATCTCGCGCGCGCAGCAGGCCGGGCTACGCGTTCCCGAAGATCTGTCCGTGGTCGGTTTCGACGATATCGAAATCGCAGGCCATGTGCAGCCCGCGCTAACCACCATCCGGCAGGATCGTGCCCTGCTGGGCCGCATGGCCGCCGAGGAACTGCTGGGCCGCTTGCAAAGCGACCCGTCGCATCATGCGGTTCCGATCAGCTTTGCCCCGGTCGAGCTGATCACCCGCAACACCACGGCCCCACCGCCGGGCCGCTGAGGCGAGGGCGAAAGCGATTCGCGGATAACCGCGCATAACGCTTGGCAAATCGACATCGAGAGCTACACTCCGGCAAATCCGGGGCGTTTACGTCGGAACATGCAGAACGAGGAGGTAGAGATGGACGCATGGCTTGCCCAACTCAGGAAGATCGCGCTGAACGACCAGACCCCGCGTCTGATATTGATCGGCGCAACTGTGGTCCTGTTTCTGGTCGTGATTATTGATGCTTTCGGTGCGCGCGACCGCGCCGTTGTCTCGCGAGAGGCGGGTGGCATCGCGCGATTCACGGATGACGACTCGGATGTGACCGTGCCGTCCGTCTATCGCGTGCCGCGCGATTTCGCCAGCGAATCCCTGCGCGAGGCGCGTCTGGCCCAAGCAGAAGAGGAGACGAATGGCGAAGGGGTGGATCTGCCCGATGAGGAAGAGATCGCCGAGGCCGAGGATATCGCCGAGGCCGAAGCCGAGCTAGAGGCCGAAGAAGAAATGGCTGAGGCAGAGGCCGCTGAGGAAGAAGCCGCCGAAGCAGAAGCCGCTGAAGCAGAGGCCGCTGAGGCTGAAGCCGCCGAGGCTGAGGTCGCCGAGGCAGAGGCGACCGAGGAAGAGGCCGAAACCGCAGCAGAGGACTCCGCCACGGAAGCGGCTGTCGCAGAGGATGACCTCGCACTCCTGGCCAATGCCGATATTGCCAATGGCGAATCGGTCTGGCGTCAGTGCCGCTCCTGCCATGTCTATGATGCCGAGCGCAATCAGGGCGGGCCGCATCTGGTCAACATCATCGGGCGCGAAGTCGCAATCGCCGATGGCTGGCGCTATTCCAGCGCGCTGCAGGATTACGATGGCGTCTGGACAGTCGAGGCTCTGCTGGAATGGCTGGAAAACCCCGATTCCTACATCCCCGGCAACCAGATGGCCTTTCGCGGGCTGCGCGATGAACAGGACCGGATCGATGTTCTGGGATACCTGAACGAAAACGCCCAATAGCATCGCCGGGCGCGATCCGACATGACAGGGGCTGTCCCGGCGCGGACAGCCCCTGTTGTTTGTCATTCTACATGACGCCCGACCTGCCAGTCCGCGCGCCCGAGGGGCGAGCAAGCGCCCGGAACGGGCGCGCCGTGAGGGTGGGTGGGCGGGCCTCTCGGGCGCGCGGACTGGCAGGGTCAGTCGCTCTCGCGCTGCTGCGCCTCGATCTCGCGCCAGCGCGCCACGGCACTGTTGTGATCGGCCAGATTGGTCGAGAAGGTATGCCCGCCCGTCCCATCGGCCACGAAATACAGATAGGGCGTGTCATCGGGATCCAGTGCAGCCGCAATCGCCGCGCGGCCCGGATTGGCGATAGGCGTGGGCGGCAACCCGTCGATCCGATAGGTGTTATAGGGTGTGGTGGTATCCAGCTCGGACCGACGCAGCCCGCGCCCCAATGTCCCCTGCCCCTGCGTGATGCCGTAGATCACCGTCGGGTCGGTCTGTAACCGCATCGGCACGCGCAACCGGTTCACGAACACACTGGCGACCTGCCGCCGCTCATCGGCGACCCCAGTCTCTTTCTCGACGATAGAGGCCATGATCAGCGCCTCTTCCGCACTTTCATAGGGCAGATCGGGGTCGCGCCCTTCCCAGTATTGCGCGAGGATCTGCTCTTGCCGCGCCTCCATCTCGGCCAGCAGCGCCTGCCGGTCTGCCCCGCGCGCCACCGAATAACTGTCGGGTGCCAGCCAGCCCTCGCGCGGCACATCGCCCGGCTCGCCGTCCAGGAATTCGGCCAGCCGCAGACCTTCCCAGACCTGCCAGCTTGTCGCCCCTTCGGCCACAGTGATGCGATGGGTGATATCCGGCTGCTCGGCAAAGGCGGCATATTCCTCGGGCGGCTCTTCCCCCGCGGCGAATTGCACCACCACGTCGAATTGCTGCGTGGACGGGTCCAGCTCGCGCACCCGTGTGTCGATCTGCGTCACCCCGATCCGGTAATGGATTTCCGACCCGCAGGTGGACGCGCCCCCGCGCGTCATGATGTCCATGATCTCATCCATCGAGGATTGCTCGGGGATCAGATAGGACCCGAAGCGCAGCGCGCCCGACCGGTCCGTATATTGCGCGCCGATCCGGAACACATGTTGCGACCCGATCGCCCCTTCGCGCGCCAGCCCTGCCGAAACGGCGCGCAGCGATGCCCCCTGCGCGACATTGAAGCAGATCGCCTGCTCCAGCGGGCCTTCGGCGTAGAACTGTCGCTGCCCCGCCGCGATCAGCACGGCCAGCGCGACCAGCCCGACGATCATCAGCGTCAGGGCATTGGCGACGATATGCCGGATCATCCCGCTGCCACCTTGCCGAGGATCAGGCTGGCATTGGTCCCGCCAAACCCGAAACTGTTGGACAGCGCGATAGAGATATCGCGTTTGCGCGCGGCATTGGGCGCAAGATCCAGCGGGGTTTCAACCGCCGGATTATCCAGGTTCAGCGTAGGCGGCGCGATCTGGTCACGGATCGCCAGAACGCAGAAGATCGCTTCGACCGCGCCGGCCGCACCCAGCAGATGCCCGATGGCCGATTTCGTCGATGACATCGTGGCGCGGCCCGCATCATCCCCCATCAACCGCTCGACGGCCGCCAGTTCGATCACATCCGCCATGGTCGAGGTGCCATGCGCATTGATGTAGTCGATCTGTCCCGGTGCGATCCCCGCGCGATCCACCGCCGCTTTCATCGACCGCAATGCGCCGTCGCCATCCTCGGATGGCGCGGTGATGTGATAGGCGTCGCCCGACATGCCATAGCCCAGCACTTCGGCATAGATCTTCGCGCCGCGCGCCTTGGCGTGCTCATAGTCCTCCAGCACGACCACGCCCGCGCCTTCACCCATCACAAAGCCGTCGCGGTCGGCATCATAGGGGCGCGACGCGGCTTTCGGGTCGTTGCCTCGCTTGGTGGACAGCGCCTTGCAGGCATTGAACCCGGCAATCCCGATTTCGCAGATCGCCGCCTCGGCCCCGCCTGCGATCATCACCTCGGCATCGCCCCACTGGATCAGGCGGGCAGCATCCCCGATGGCATGGGCGCCGGTTGAACAGGCGGTGACCACCGAATGGTTCGGCCCCTTGAACCCGTGCCGAATGCTGACATGCCCCGAGATCAGGTTGATCAGCGCCGAAGGGATGAAAAAGGGCGATACGCGGCGGGCCCCGCGTTCCTTCAGCAGGATCGAGGTGTCCGCAATCGTGGACAAGCCGCCGATCCCCGATCCGATCATCACGCCGGTGCGTTCGCGATCGGCCTCATCCTGCGGCATCCAGCCCGAATCGCGCACGGCCTGTTCCGCCGCCGCAATTCCATAGAGGATGAAGTCATCGACCTTGCGCGCCTCTTTCGGCGCGATCCAGTCATCAGGGTTGAACGTGCCGTCGCTGCCATCCCCGCGCGGGATTTCGCACGCATAGGTTGTCGCCAGTGCGCTTGCGTCGAATCGCGTGATCGGCCCGGCAGCGGATTTCCCGGCCAGGAGCCGCGTCCAGCTTTCATCGACCCCGCATGCCAGCGGCGAGACCATTCCCAGACCAGTAATGACGACCCTGCGCATTCTGCCCCGCTCCTCTCTCAGACCTGATTTTGCAGCGTCTGATAGCCGGATTTGGCCCGCGGGGAAAGAGTATTGGGGGCTGCGAGACAGCCTTTCGCTGAAATGTCATCGGGAATCAGGGCAGGGGCTGCCCCCTGCGCCCGTCCGACGCGCAGACACTGTGCTGCATCACGCAAAACGCCACCCGCAAGGGTGGCGCATTGGCATTCACTGGCATGAAGCTGCCGGGATCGTGCCTCAGGTCGCTTCCGAGATGAACTTCACGGCATCGCCGAAGGTCTGGATGTTCTCGGCCGCATCATCCGGGATCTCGATGCCGAATTCTTCCTCAAAGGCCATAACCAGTTCGACCGTGTCGAGGCTGTCTGCGCCCAGATCATCGATGAAGGAGGCCCCGTCGGTGATCTTGGCTTCATCCACACCCAGATGCTCGACCACGATCTTCTTCACACGATCCGCGATATCGCTCATGTTCTTCCCCTTAGGTTTTGCCGGTCACCGGCTTGTCTATGCCTTGTCTATGCCTTGCGCGCCGCCTCTGCGACGCCACGTCGAGCGCCCAATAGGTGGAATAGACCATCACGTCAAGAGTGTGACCACCCCCCGTGGTGCAGTTATGTGACCGAACCCTTACCACAGGCTTTGTTCTGCTCAAAGAGGGATGCGCCCAGGCTCAGATCATCGCCATGCCGCCATTCACATGCAGCGTCGCGCCAGTGACATACGCGGCTTCCGGGCTGGCAAGATACAGCACGCCCGCGGCGATTTCCTCGGGCGTGCCCATGCGGCCAGCGGGAATGCGGGCATTGATCGCAGCCTGCTGATCATCGCTCAGCGCGTCGGTCATGGGGGTGGCGATAAAGCCTGGCGCCACGCAATTCACCGTTATCCCGCGCGTAGCCACTTCCTGCGCCAATGCCTTGGACAGGCCCACAAGCCCTGCTTTCGCGGCCACATAATTCGCCTGCCCCGGATTGCCCGCAGCCCCGACCACGGACGAGATGTTGACGATCCGCCCCCAGCGGCCCTTCATCATGCCGCGCAGGGACCCGCGCATCAGGCGCATGGCGGCGGTCAGGTTCACATCCAGCACCTGCGACCATTGCTCATCGGTCATGCGCATCATCAGCGTGTCGCGCGTGATGCCTGCATTGTTGACCAGGATATCCAGCGCACCCATCGCCTCGGTCGCGGCCTTGGGCAATGCATCGACGGCCTGCGGGTCCGACAGGTTGCAGGGCAGCACATGCGCGCGCGCGCCCAGCTCGGTGGCCAGCGCGTGCAGCGGGTCCTCGCGCGTGCCCGACAGTGCAACAGTGGCCCCCGCGCCATGCAGCGCGCGCGCAATCGCGGCCCCGATCCCGCCCGAGGCCCCGGTCACAAGGGCTGATTTTCCTGTCAGATCGAACATGGCTTTCCTTTCCTCTTCCAAGGCTTGCGCATCTGGCGGCAGGCTATAGCAATCCTGTCGCGTCAGGGCCATGACGAAGTTTTGGCTTGCGCCCGGACACAAGCAACCGAAATGCTGCGCCCATGGGCCGGGAGGAAGAGATCATGCTGAATCGCGACGAGATGACGGCACTGTTCCAGGTGGGTATCCGCGCCGCTGATCCGCGCGATGCCGTGCGCGCGGCCCTGCGCGCGCACCCGCTGCCCGATCACGCGCGGCTGTTCATCCTCGCCCTGGGCAAGGCCGCCTGCGCCATGACTGACGCGGCGATGGCCGCCCTGCCCCGTCCCGCCCGCGTGCTGGTCGTGACGAATTATGAAAATGCGGCCGATCTGGCCGGGGCCGAGGTCATGGCCGCAGGCCACCCGATCCCTGATGAGGGCGGGCTGCGCGCCGCGCAGGCGGCCGAGGCGATGCTGGCGCAGGCCGGCGCGCAGGACCGGGTGCTGGTGCTGGTGTCGGGCGGCGGCTCGGCCCTGCTGCCTGCGCCGGTCGAGGGGCTGGACCTTGCCGCCA
Organism: Paracoccaceae bacterium; assembly: GCA_007695345.1. Taxonomy (GTDB): domain Bacteria; phylum Pseudomonadota; class Alphaproteobacteria; order Rhodobacterales; family Rhodobacteraceae; genus Roseinatronobacter. The sequence continues at coordinate 9,470 of REDZ01000048.1, forward strand.
AGGCACAGGTCAACCGCATCCTGCTGGGCGCGGGGCTGGATATCGTGGCGATGAATGCCGTGCGCCAGCACCTGTCGCGGCTGAAAGGCGGCGGGCTGGTGCGTGCGGCCCACCCGGCCCCGGTGACGGCGCTGATCCTGTCGGATGTGATCGGCGATGATTTGCGCGCCATTGCCTCTGGCCCCACGGTCGCGCCCATCGCGCCCCGCGCGCATGTGGTCGAGCTGCTGCGCGCAAATGGTCTTTGGGACAAACTGCCGCCAGAGGCGCGAACCGCCCTGTCCCGGCCAGAGGAGGATCTGCCCCCGATGGGTGCCGAGAACCACCTGATCGGGTCGAATCGGCTGTCACTGGCCGCAATGGCGCAGGCCCGCCCGGATGCGGTGATCCCCCCTGCGCCCCTTGTGGGCGATGTGGCCGAAGCCGCCGCGCAGGTGGTCGGGACAGTCCGCGCCGGCACACCACGTCTCGCACTGTTCGGGGGCGAAACGACGGTCACGCTTCGTGGAACGGGTATGGGCGGGCGCAATCAGGAAATGGCGCTGCGCGTGGCGATGGACCTGGCGGGCGTGCCCGGCTGGCGGTTCCTGTCCGGGGGCACCGATGGCCGCGACGGGCCGACCGATGCCGCAGGCGCCGTGGTCGATGGCGACACGGTGGCGCGCATCCGCGCCGCGGGCGGGGCGCCCGAATCGTTCCTGGCCAATAATGACAGCTACCGCGCCTTGCAGCTATCGGGCGATCTGCTGATCACCGGGGCCACGGGGACCAATGTGGCCGATCTGCAGATCCTGACGCTTGATGGCTGATCACTGTCCTCTTGCGAGGGGCGCAGGCTTGGCATAAGCGCTGTCGCATGACCCAGCATCAACGCCTTCTGATCATCGATTTCGGCTCTCAGGTCACGCAGCTTATCGCGCGGCGGCTGCGCGAACTCAGCGTCTATTGCGAAATCCATCCGTTCAACCATGTAACCGACGCCTTTCTGGCCGAATTCGCACCGCGCGCGATCATCCTGTCGGGCGGGCCGGATTCGGTCACGCGCGACGGATCACCGCGCCCGCCGGCCAGCACCTTCACGCGTGGCGTGCCGGTTCTGGGCATCTGCTATGGCCAGCAGGTGATGATGCAGGAACTGGGCGGGCTGGTCGTGTCGGGCGAGGGGACGGCGGAATTCGGGCGCGCGCGGGTTACCCCGGCGGCCCCCCTGCCGCTGCTTGATGGCTGGTTCACCGATGGTCCCGAACAGGTCTGGATGAGCCATGGGGACCATGTCAGCCGCCTTGCTCCGGGCTTTGAGGTCTATGGCACGTCACCCGGTGCGCCCTTTGCGATCACTGCCGATGCGGCGCGCCAGTTCTATGCCGTGCAGTTTCACCCGGAGGTGCATCATACCCCCGGCGGGCCGCGCCTGCTGGAAAACTTCGTGCGTGCCGCCGGGTTTTCGGGCGACTGGACCATGGCCGCCTTCAAGGATGAGGCGATCGCGCGTATCCGCGCACAGGTGGGCGACCGCAAGGTGATCTGCGGGCTGTCGGGCGGGGTGGACAGCTCGGTCGCGGCGGTCCTGATCCATGAGGCGATCGGCGACCAGCTGACCTGCGTTTTCGTCGATCATGGTCTGTTGCGCCTGAACGAGGCGGACGAGGTCGTCGCCATGTTCCGCGACAATTACAACATCCCGCTGATCCATGCCGACGAGGCTGATCTGTTTCTGGGCGAGCTGGACGGCGTGTCCGACCCGGAAACAAAACGCAAGATCATCGGGCGATTGTTCATCGATGTGTTCCAGAAATACGCAGGCGAGATCGAGGGCGCCGAATATCTGGCGCAGGGCACGCTCTATCCCGATGTGATCGAGAGCGTCAGCTTTTCGGGCGGCCCGTCCGTCACGATCAAGTCGCACCACAATGTCGGCGGCCTGCCCGAGAAGATGGGCCTGAAGCTGGTCGAGCCGCTGCGCGAATTGTTCAAGGATGAAGTGCGCGCGCTGGGGCGTGAACTGGGCCTGCCACCCAGCTTCATCGGGCGCCACCCCTTTCCGGGGCCGGGCCTTGCCATCCGCTGCCCGGGCGAGATTACGCGCGACAAGCTGGAAATCCTGCGCAAGGCCGATGCCATCTATATCGATCAGATCCGCAAACATGGGCTGTATGACGACATCTGGCAGGCCTTTGCCGCGATCCTGCCCATGCGCACTGTGGGCGTGATGGGCGACGGGCGTACCTATGACTATGCGCTGGGTCTGCGCGCGGTGACATCGGTCGATGGCATGACCGCCGATTACTACCCTTTCACCCATGATTTTCTGGGCGAAACGGCGACGCGGATCATCAATGAAGTGCGCGGAATCAACCGGGTGTTTTATGACTGCACGTCCAAACCCCCCGGCACGATCGAGCTGGAATAACAATCTTGCCCGCGACGCTGCGTAAACTTCGCAATTCAGGCGCAAGGCTGCAACAAGTGGTTCCAAAATATCTTTTCTAGGTCAGATCGCCATGCTACGGATCACCGCAGGGTGAGCGCACATCACCACATGGGCCACATCCGTGGTCACCGAAAAGATAACAAAACCCCAAGGGAGACGATCAATGAAAAAGATCCTTCTTGCCAGCACCGCCCTGGCACTTTCCAGCGGCATGGCGATGGCCGACGTGAAAATGGGCGTGCTGCTCGGTTTCACCGGGCCGATTGAATCGGTCACACCGCATATGGCGGATTCGGCCGAAATGGCATGGAACGAAATCAACGAGGCCGGTGGCATCCTGGACGGTCAGATGATCAGCTCTGTGCGGGCGGATTCGACCTGTCTCGACTCGAGCGCCGCACAAGCCGCTGCCGAGCGCATGATCTCGTCGGATGGGGTGGTGGCCATCATGGGCGCCGACTGCTCGGGCGTCACCATGTCGGTGCTGCAGAACGTGGCCATGTCGGCCGGCGTGCCGATGATCTCGCCCTCGGCGACCTCTCCCGCCTTTACCGACACCGATTCGGGCGGCGTGTTCTTCCGCACCGCCCCGTCGGATGCCCGTCAGGGTGCCGTTCTGGCCGAGATCGTGATGAGCCGCGACATCGACATGGTTGCCGTGACCTACACCAACAATGACTACGGCGCAGGCTTTGCCGATGCCTTCATCGAAAGCTTCGAGGCTGCCGGGGGCACTGTCACCACCTCGGTCGCGCATGAAGACGGGCGCGGCGACTATTCGGCCGAAGCTGGTACGCTGGCCTCGGCCGGTGGCGATGCACTGGTGATCCTGGGCTACACCGATGGCGGCGGCTCGATGCTGCGCACGGCGTGGGAACTGGGCGCATTCGAGTCCTTCTTCATCGGGGACGGCATGTATGGCGATGAGCTGGTCGCCGCCGTGGGCGAAGCGCTGGAAGGCACTGTCGGCACCCTGCCCGGTGCAGAAGGCGATGGCGCTGATGCCTTTGCCGCGCTGGGCCAGGCCAATGATGTCGTCACGGAAAGCTCGTTCACCGGCGAAAGCTATGACGCCGCCGCCCTGCTGGCGCTGGCCGCAGAAGCTGCGGGCGAAGCCACGCCCGAGGGCATTGCCGCCAACATCCTGAACGTCGCCAACGCACCCGGCGAAGAGATCCTGCCCGGTGAACTGGCCCGCGCGCTGGAAATCCTGCGCGACGGGGGCGAGATCAACTATGTCGGTGCAACCGATGTGGAACTGATCGGGCCCGGTGAAGCGGCAGGCACCTATCGCGAATATGTCGTCGAAGACGGCCAGTTCGTGACGCTCCGCATGCACTAAGACCATTTCGGTCCCGCAAGGGGCCTGACGGCCCGGGGCTCACACCCCGGGCCGCTTTGCAAATCGCATGTTCCGGGGGATGGGATGGCAGACGACGCGATGATCCGGGTCACGGATCTGCACAAGCATTTCGGCGGGTTCCACGCGGTCGATGGCGCATCGCTGGAAATTGCGAAAGGCTCCATCACGGGCCTGATCGGCCCGAACGGCGCCGGAAAAACCACGCTTTTCAATGTGATCGCAGGCGTTCTTCCACCAACCTCGGGCAAGGTGGAGATGCAGGGCGAGGATATCACCGGCCTGCCCCCGCATGAGCTGTTCGCCAAGGGTCTGCTGCGCACCTTCCAGATCGCGCATGAATTCCACACCATGACCGTGCGCGAGAACCTGATGATGGTGCCGCCCAATCAGGCGGGCGAGGATCTGTGGTCGGCCTGGTTCCACGGCGGTCGCGTGCGCGAGCAAGAGGCGCGCATCCGCGCCCGCGCTGATGAGGTTCTGGAATTCCTGACCATCAGCCATATCGCGGATGAAAAGGCAGGCATGATCTCGGGCGGGCAGAAAAAGCTGCTGGAACTGGGCCGCACCATGATGACCGATGCGCGGGTGGTTTTTCTGGACGAGGTCGGCGCGGGCGTGAACCGCACGCTTCTGAACACAATCGCCGATGCCATCGTGCGCCTGAACCAGGAACAGGGCTACACCTTCGTGGTGATCGAGCATGACATGGATTTCATCGGCCGTATCTGCGACCCGGTCATCTGCATGGCCGAAGGCAAAGTGCTGGCCAAGGGCACGCTGGATGAGATCAAGGCCAATGAGGACGTGATCGAGGCCTATCTGGGCACGGGCCTGAAGAACAAGGTTGTCAAGACAGAGGAGGCAACCCTGTGATCCGCGCTGCATTTGCGCGCAGCCTGCTGGTTGCCGCCTTCCTGCCCGCTGCAGCCCACGCCGATGCCCCCTGCCTGCCGCTTGGTGGGCAAATCGCACTCTGCCCCGAAAACAGCGTCTGGGCCGGTGCCGCAGCGATCCCAGGTGACTCCGAAACCCGCGCGTTCGAGGCCCCGCCATTCTATCTGGAGGCGATGCGCGGGCTTGTCGACAGGGCCGAATTCGCCACAGCCGATGCGGCGCTGACCATGATCGAGTCGATGCTGACGGAAGAGGCGCTTGGCGAAGGCGAGGCTGCCCCCGCACGGCGCCAGCGCGACACGATCGTGACTGATCACGCGACCATCGCGTTTGACCTGTTCACCGAGGTCATGGCGGGCGAGGAATACCCGCTTGCCGTGCTTCTGACCGAGGATAACGACGTCTGGCTGACCCTGCTGCTGTCGGGGGATGAGCCGATGGACGCAGACGATTTCGAACAGGCCGCGCGCGATCTTGCAGCAGCGCTGCGCCCGGCCACAGAGGAGTGATCGATGTCAGACCCCGTTCTGATCGGTGAGAACATGACCGGCGGCTATGGCAACGGCCCCGACATCCTGCATGATTGCACCATTGCGGTCGAAAAGGGCGAGATTGCCGTCATCGTCGGCCCCAATGGCGCAGGCAAATCCACTGCGATGAAGGCCGTGTTCGGAATGCTGAACCTGCGGCAGGGCAGTGTGCGTCTGGGCGGCAATGACATCACCAGGCTGACCCCGCAGGCGCGCGTGAGCAAGGGCATGGGCTTTGTGCCGCAGACCAACAACATCTTCCCGTCCATGACGGTCGAGGAGAATCTGGAAATGGGCGCCTTCATCCGCAATGATGACATGCGCGAAACGATGGCACAGGTCTTTGATCTGTTCCCGATCCTGCACGACAAGCGGCGTCAGGCGACGGGCGAATTGTCGGGCGGGCAGCGCCAGCAGGTGGCCGTGGGCCGCGCGCTGATGACGAAACCCACTGTCCTGATGCTGGACGAACCGACCGCCGGGGTCAGCCCCATCGTGATGGATGAGTTGTTCGACCGCATCATCGAGATTGCGCGCACCGGCATTTCCATCCTGATGGTGGAACAGAACGCGCGTCAGGCCCTGGGCATCGCCGACAAGGGCTATGTCATGGTGCAGGGCGAAAACCGCTTCACCGACACAGGGGAGGCGCTGCTGGCCGACCCCGAAGTGCGCAAATCCTTTCTGGGGGGCTAGGGTCCATGGAACCGCTCAACGCGCTGGTAAGCGTCACCAACTTCATGCTCATCCCCGCCTTTGCCTATGGCAGTCAGCTTGCACTGGGGGCGCTGGGGATCACGCTGATCTTCTCGATCCTGCGTTTCGCGCATTTCGCCCATGGCGACACGATGGCGCTTGGCACGGCAGCCGTGATCGGCGGCACGTTCTTCCTGCAGGCGCAGGGGATCGGTATTGGCGGGCTGCCCACGGCGCTGCTGGCCATCCCCTTCGGCATTCTGGTGATGGTGGGCTATCTGCTGGCCGCCGACAAGCTGGTCTACAAGTATTTCCGCAAGGTCAAGGCGCGGCCTCTGACCTTCGTGATGGCCAGCCTTGGGGTGATGTTTGTCACCAACGGCATTACCCGGCTGTTCATGGGCGTCAGCGAAACCCGGTTCGAGGATGGCGAGCGCTTCATCTTCAGCGTGCGGGATTTCCGCGAATGGAGCGGGCTGGCCGAGGGGCTGGCGCTGCGTTCGGCGCAGGCGATTACCATCGTCACCGCGCTGATCGTCATGGTGATCCTGTTCTGGTTCCTGAACCGCACCCGCGCGGGCAAATCCATGCGCGCCTATTCCGACAATGAGGATCTGGCGCTTCTGTCCGGCATCAACCCCGAGCGCGTGGTCATGATCACATGGACGATCACGGCAATCCTGCTGGTGCTGGCCGGCACGCTTTACGGGCTGGACAAGGGGTTCCGGCCCTTCAACTATTTCCAGCTGCTGCTGCCCATGTTCGCCGCTGCCATCCTTGGCGGTCTGGGATCCCCCATCGGGGCCATTGTGGGCGCTTATGTCGTGGCCTTTGCCGAAATGGGCGTCACCTATGCCTGGCGGCGCGTCTTTACCTACCTGATGCCCGAAGGGCTGGAGCCGACCTCCATGCTTCAGCTTCTGCCGGTTGACTACAAATTCGCCGTGACCTTCGCCATTCTGGTGCTTGTGCTGCTGTTCCGTCCCACGGGTATCTTCAAGGGGAAAGTGATATGAGCCTGACAGCGCGCGATCTGGGCCTGTTTGCCATCATGGGGGCCGTGCTGGCGATGGTCGCCATGTTCCAGAGCCCGCAACTGGCCATCACCATTCTGAACATGAGCCTGATCTCGGCCATCATGGCGCTGGGCGTGAACATGCAATGGGGCTATGCGGGCCTGTTCAATGTGGGCGTCATGGGCTTTACCGCCGTGGGTGGTCTGGCGGTGGTGCTGGTCGCACAACCGCCCGTGCCCGAGGCATGGGCCGCAGGCGGTCTGGGCATCCTGCTGGGGCTGATGCTGGGCGTCGCGACGATCCTGGCCGCCGTGCTGGTCTATAAGCGCATGACACCGGGAAAACTGCGCGGGCTGGCGCTGTTTGCCGTGGTGGCGGTGGGCTTTTTCATCACCTCGGCCGTCTTTGGCCCGGCGAAACAGGCCGTGCAATCCGTGAACCCGGCATCGACCGGCTATCTGGGCGGGGCGAACCTGCCGGTGATCCTGTCCTGGCCTGTCGGCGCGGTCTTTGCCGCCGGGGTGGCCTGGCTGGTGGGCAAGGTCAGCCTGGGCCTGCGCTCGGATTACCTGGCGATCGCGACGCTGGGCATCTCGGAAATCGTGATCGCGGTGCTCAAGCATGAACGCTGGCTGGCGCGCGGGGTCAACAATGTCACCGGCATCGACCGACCCGTTCCGCGCCCGGTAGAACTGCAACCGCAACCCTGGGTGCAGTCGCTGGCCGACACAATGGGCTGGAGCGTGTCGCAGACGGCCTCGATCGTCTCGGGGCTGGGCTATTCGGTGCTGTTCGTGATCGTGCTGGGGATCCTGATCTGGCTTGCCGAACGCGCGCTGAACTCTCCCTGGGGCCGCATGATGCGCGCCATCCGCGACAATGAGGTGTCGGCCCGCGCAATGGGCAAGGATGTGACCCGCCGTCACCTGATGATCTTTGTTCTGGGTTCAGCCGTGTGCGGGCTGGCAGGCGCGATGATGGTGTCCATGGACGGGCAGCTGACGCCCGGCAGCTACGAGCCGCTGCGCTTCACCTTCCTGATCTGGGTCA
>REDZ01000088.1 GCA_007695345.1 Paracoccaceae bacterium
CTCCTTGTTGGTTATGCTCGTCCCTCGGGGCGCCGGTTGTCCCGGCTGTGTTATGCAGGTGGCAGGCGACGAAATGGCCCGATTCCAGTTCGTGATATTCGGGGTCGATCTCGTGGCAGATATCCATGACCTTGGGGCAGCGGGTGCAGAAATTGCAGCCCTTGGGCGGATTGGCAGGCGAGGGGACATCGCCGGTCAGCACGATCCGTTCGACCCGTTCCTCGCGCTGGGGGTCCGGGTCGGGCACGGCCGATAGCAGCGCTTCGGTATAGGGGTGGCGGGGCCTGTTATAAAGCGCGTCGCGCGGGGCAAGTTCGACGATCTTGCCCAGATACATGACTGCCACGCGGTCCGCGATATGGCGCACCATCGACAGGTCATGACTGATGAACATGTAGGTCAGGCCAAACTCATCCTGCAGCTTTTCCAGCAGGTTCACGACCTGCGCCTGAATGGACACATCCAGCGCGGCGATGGGTTCGTCACAGATGATGAATTTCGGGTTGAGCGCGAGCGCCCGCGCGATCCCGATACGTTGCCGCTGCCCGCCGGAAAACGCATGCGGGTAGCGATTGGCGAAATTGCGGTTCAGCCCCACGGCATCCATCAACTCGTATATCTTGTCGAGCTTCCGGGCCTTCGACCAGTTGGTATGTTCGTCCAGCGGCTCGCTGATGATGCCGGCAACGGTCATGCGCGGGTTCAGACAGGCTTGCGGGTCCTGAAATACCATCTGCATCATGGGCCGGGTCTTGCGCAGCGCGTGCTGGCTTTTGGTGCCGATCTCCACCCCGTCGATCTTGATGGTTCCCGCGGTGATATCATACAGCCGCAGCACCGCGCGCCCGCAGGTGGATTTGCCGCAGCCCGATTCCCCGACAACGCCCAGCGTCTCGCCCTCATATATATCGAAACTGACACCATCGACGGCCTTGATATCGCCGCTGTGTCGCCGCAGCACGCCCGAGGTGATGGGGAAATACATCTTCAGGTCGCGTACCTCGACCAGTTTGCGCCGATCAGCCATCCCGCGCCCCCCCGGTTTCATGATCCCAGAAACAGGCCGTGTCATGGCCCGGCGCCACTGTGTAGCGGCGCGGATTCTCGCGCCCGCAGCGATCGAACGCCTTTGGGCAGCGCGCGCAGAACGGACAGGCCGTGGGGTGCTGCGACAGGATGGGCGGCTGCCCCTCGATCACGTTCAGCTTCTCGGCGCGCGCGCCCCGGACCGAGGGCACCGTGGTCATCAGCGCGCGGGTATAGGGATGGGCAGGGTTGGAAAACACCTCGCGCACTGGGCCGTATTCGACCACCTGCCCGCCATACATGACCATCACCCGGTCCGCGATGCCCGCGATCACCCCCAGATCATGCGTGATCCAGATGATCGACATGCCCAGTTTCTGGCGCAGCTCTTTCACCAGTTCCAGAATCTGCGCCTGGATCGTCACATCCAGCGCCGTGGTCGGTTCATCCGCGATCAGCACCTTGGGGTCGCAGGCCAGCGCAATCGCGATCATCACACGCTGGCGCATCCCGCCTGAAAACTGGTGCGGAAAGTCGCGCAACCGGCGCTCTGCATCCGAAATGCCGACCAGTTGCAACAGCTCAGCCGCCCGTCTGCGTGCAGCGGGTTTGTCCATTCCCATATGCCGACGCAGCGGTTCCATGATCTGGAACCCCACAGTGAAAACCGGGTTCAACGAGGTCATCGGGTCCTGAAACACGAAGCCGATATCGCGCCCGCGCAGCGCCTGCAATTCCTTGCGCCCCAGCTTCAGCAGGTCATGCCCGTCGAATTGCACCGAGCCTTCGCGCACTTCGGCAGGCGGCATCGGCAACAGCCCGATCAGCGACATCATCGTGACCGACTTGCCCGATCCGGATTCGCCAACGACCCCCAGCAATTCACCGGGCTGCAAGGCGAAACTCACCCGGTTGACCGCGTGAATATCCCCGGACCGCGTGGAAAATACTGTCTTGAGGCCCTGCACATGCAGTACCGACTGGCCGTCTCGCGGCATGCACACTCCCTGCGCGTCATGATCTTTTATGTCCGCATTTGATGCGGTTCGGGAAAGTGTCAGATATTTTACATCACCGAGCAAGAAAAATATTTCGTCCGGAGAGAGGCGCGTATGATAAAAGCCCATATCGGGCATAAAAGCGCCGGATATGGGCATTGCACTATTAATTCAAAGCGTCTCGATTGCGAAGCGTCAGGCGTCGAGATTTTCGACATTCAGTGCATTGCGCTGGATGAAATCGCGCCGGGGTTCGACCACATCACCCATCAGCTTGGTAAAGATGTCATCGGCTTCGGCCAGATCGTCGATCTTGACCTGCAACAGTGTGCGCGCTTCGGGGTCCAGCGTGGTTTCCCATAGCTGGTCGGGGTTCATCTCGCCCAGACCCTTGTAGCGCTGCAGCGACAGACCCTTTTCGCCTTCGGTCAGGATCGCCGACAGCAGGTCGACGGGGCCATAGATCTTCTGTTTGCGGTCGCGGCGCACCAGTTCGGCAGGCTGGCTGTAGACTTCCTGCAGGCCGGGCGTGTGTGCTGACAGCCTGCGCGCCTCGCCCGAGCGCAGGACCGTGCCATCCAGACGGCGCACTTCCTCGACCCCGCGCAGCACACGGGACAGACGCAGCCCGCCATCCTGTGTCGGCCGCCCCTGCCAGCCGCGTTCATATTCGGCAGCGATCAGGTCCAGCCGGGCGGCGACCGAATCCGCCAGTTCCTGCGGGTGCGCGGCCAGCGCCTCTGGCATCAGCGCGCCCGCGATGGCGGCCTGTTCCAGAATATGCTGCGGGTAATGCGTCGGGAAGGATTGCAACGACCGCTGCACGGCGCGCGCCTCATTCACGGTATGGGCCAGATCGGCGGCGACGATTTCCTCACCCGTGGCAAGGCGCAGAACGGCACCGTCCACCCCCTGCTCGATCAGGAAATCCTCTAATGCGGTCTTGTCCTTGAGATAGACTTCGGATTTACCGCGCGCGACCTTGTAGAGCGGGGGCTCCGCGATATAGAGATGGCCGTCCTCGATCAGTTCGGGCATCTGGCGGAAGAAGAATGTCAGCAACAGCGTGCGGATATGCGCACCGTCCACATCGGCATCGGTCATGATGACGATCTTGTGGTAGCGCAGCTTGCTCAGATCGAATTCATCCCGCCCGATCCCCGTGCCCAGTGCCGTGATCAGCGTGCCGATTTCCTGGCTGGACAGCATCCGGTCAAAGCGCGCGCGCTCGACATTCAGGATCTTGCCCTTCAGCGGCAGCACGGCCTGGTTCTGGCGCGACCGCCCCTGCTTGGCCGACCCGCCCGCGCTGTCCCCCTCGACCAGGAAAAGTTCGGATTTGGCGGGGTCGCGTTCCTGGCAATCGGCCAGTTTGCCCGGCAGGCTGGCCACATCCAGCGCCGTCTTGCGACGGGTCAGTTCGCGCGCCTTGCGCGCCGCCTCGCGGGCCAGGGCGGCCTCGATGATCTTGCCGACAATGCTCTTGGCGTGCAGGGGGTTCTCCTCGAACCACTCGGCAAGCTTTTCGTTCACCAGTGCCTCGACTGCGGGGCGCACCTCGGATGAGACAAGCTTGTCCTTGGTCTGGCTGGAAAACTTGGGGTCCGGCACCTTGACCGACAGGACGCAGGTCAGTCCCTCGCGCGCGTCATCGCCAGTAAAGCTGACCTTTTCCTTGCGCGCGATCCCGCTTGATTGCGCATAGGCGTTGATCGTGCGGGTCAGCGCACCGCGAAAGCCCGCCATATGGGTGCCGCCATCGCGCTGGGGGATGTTGTTGGTAAAGGGCAGCACTGTTTCGTGATAGCTGTCATTCCACCACATCGCGACCTCGACCCCGATGCCGTCACGCTCGCCCGTCATATAGATCGGTTCCGACATGACAGGGGTTTTCGACCGGTCCAGATGGCGCACGAATTCACGCACGCCGCCCTCATAGAACAGTTCCGAGCGCAGCGCTTCGGCAGGGCGGTGATCTTCCAGAATGATGCGCACGCCCGAATTCAGAAAGGCCAGCTCGCGCAGCCGGTTCTCCAGTGTCTTGAAACTGAACTCGAGGTTCGAGAACGTGTCCAGCGACGCCAGGAACCGCACTTCGCTCCCGGTCTTGTCCCCGGCATCGCCCACCACTTCCAGATGGCGCACAGTCTCGCCACGCTCGAACCGGGCGACATGTTCCTTGCCCGCGCGCCAGATTCGCAGCTCCAGCCAGTCCGACAGCGCATTGACCACTGACACGCCGACCCCGTGCAGGCCGCCGGACACCTTGTAGCTGTTCTGGTCGAACTTGCCGCCAGCATGAAGCTGGGTCATGATGACCTCGGCCGCCGAGACCCCTTCTTCGGCATGGATGTCCGTCGGAATCCCGCGGCCGTTATCCATCACCGAAACCGAGCTGTCGGCATGGATCGTGACGCGCACGAAATCGGCATGCCCGGCCAGCGCCTCGTCGATCCCGTTATCGACCACCTCGTAGACCATGTGATGCAGGCCAGAGCCGTCATCCGTGTCGCCGATATACATGCCGGGACGCTTGCGGACCGCGTCCAATCCCTTGAGAACCTTGATGGAATCGGCGCCATATTCTTCGCGCTTGACGGCTTCGGCAGACATGCAGGAAACACCCTTTCTGGACTGTTGTCCTTATAGGCGTCTCTCGCGGGATTGTCACGCGTTCGACACAAGATTTAGCGGTCTTGCGCCGCAAACTGCGCCAGCCCCCTTCATCTTTGCAAAAATATCCTCGGGGGGGTCAGGGGGGGCAGACAGCCCCCCCTGCTTCGCCAGACAGGCAACGCAATGTCAGCGCTCATTCTCCAGCACAATCCCCATCAGCGCATAGGTCAGTTGCGCGGCAGTGAAATCCCAGACATCCCAGCCCGCGATCGGGGCCAGTTCCACCACATCAAGGCCCATGCAACGCCGCCCGCGCAAGGCAGAGCGCACCAGCCCCAGCGCCTGATAATAGCCCAGCCCCCCCGGCACGGGCGTGCCGGTTGCGGGCATGATCGCAGCGTCCAGCCCGTCCACGTCAAAGCTGACATAGACTTCTTCGGGGAAATCCTCGGGCAAGGTGATCTCGGATATCCCGCCGGTCACCAGGTCTTCGGCATCGATGAACACCACATCATTGCGCGCGCGACAGTCGGCTTCCTCTTGCGAGAGCGCGCGCACACCGTACTGCGCCAGCCGCGTGCCCTCTTCTTCGGTCAGCAATTGCATGACCGAGGCATGGGAATGCCGGAACCCCTGATAGGCGTTGCGCAGATCGGCATGGGCATCGATCTGGATGATCCCCACGGGACGGCCCAGCGCACGGTTCACCCCTGTCACAGCCCCCCATGTCAGGCTGTGCTCGCCCCCCAGCGTTACAGGTGTCTTGCCTGCCAGCACGATCCCCTCAACGCGCGCGGACAGCGCGGCAAGCGCCTCATCCAGCGGTTGGGTGCAGTCGATGGGGGGGGTGGTGCAGATGCCGTGTTCGCAGGGTTCAAACCCGCGCCACAGTCGCTCCAACTGGTCCGAGGCGGCGATCAGCGCCTCCGGGCCGTCCGCCGTACCCGACCCGTAGGACACGGTCTTTTCCAGCGGCATGGGCACGACATGAAAGCGCGCATCCGGGCTGCGTTCGCTGATGCTGAGTTCCGAGTTGAGAAAGATCACGAGAGCCGCCCCTTGAAATCCTGATAGTCGAATTGCCGGATCACGCGCAGCGCATCCGTGGCGCTGTTCCAGACGGCCAGCGCGGGCAGGCGCACACCGTTGAAGGTGGTGGTCTTGACCATGGAATAATGCGCCTGATCCAGAAAGGCCACGCGGCTGCCAATCGCCGGTACGCCCGCGAACGCATACCGCCCGATCACATCGCCTGCCAGACAGCTTGGCCCACCCAGCCGGACCGGCACCGCGCCATCCTCTCCCAGCAACGCGGGGCGATAGGGGGCCTCGATCACGTCGGGCATGTGGCAGGTGGCCGAGATGTCCAGAATCGCGTTCGGCCCGTCATTCTCGACCACATCCAGCACCTCGCCCACGAGAATGCCCGCATCGAGCGCCACGGCCTCGCCCGGTTCCAGATAGCAGTGCAGACCCGTTTCCTCATGCACCCTGCGCAGAAAGGCGATCAGCCCCGCGCGGTCATAATCTGCGCGGGTGATATGGTGGCCGCCGCCGAAATTGATCCATTTCAGATGCGGGGCAAGGTCGCGGATGCGCGGCGCGATATGGTCCCAGATCGCCAGCAGCGGCTCCAGATCCTGTTCGCAAAGCGTGTGCATGTGCAACCCGTCCACGCCCTGAAGCGCAGCTTCGTCGATCTGGTCCAGCGGCGTGCCAAGGCGCGATCCCGGCGCGGCAGGGTCGTATTTCGCGTCCTCGCCCATGGGCAGACCGGGATTGAAACGCAGGCCGACATGCACGTCCTTGCCGCTCTCGCGGATTAGGGGCAGAAAGCGGTCCTTGGCGGCAGGGGTGTTGAACACGATATGGTCCGAAAGCGCGATGATCTCGGCCATCTCGTCGGCCTTGTAGCCCGCCGAGAAGGTTTCAACGATGCCGCCGTAATGCTCGCGCCCCAGCCGTGCTTCCCACAGGCCAGAGGCGCAGACGCCCGACAGGTAGCGGCTGACCAGCGGGGCAAGTTCCCACATCGAGAACGCCTTGAGCGCACAAAGCACCGTCGCGCCAGAGCGTGCCTGAATATCCGCAAGCACTTGCAGATTCGCTTCCAGCCGCGCTTCATCCACCACAAAACAGGGCGAGGGCACGCGGCCAAGGTCGAACCGGGCAAAGGCGCCCGGATCGCCCGCATGGGTCTGCATGGCCATCAGAAATCGACCGGCGCCGACAGTTCCGTGATCTGCCAGGGCAACCCGTGCTTGTTCAGCATCTCCATGAAGGGGTCAGGGTCAAGCTGTTCGGTGTTGAACACGCCTGCGCCGGACCAGGTGCCATCCAGCATCAGCGCGGCACCGATAAAGGCCGGAACGCCGGTGGTGTAGCTGACCGCCTGGCTGCCCACCTCGCGGTAGCATTCTTCATGATCGCAGATATTGTTGATGTAATAGGTTTTTTCGCCGGGGTCATTGCGGCCGGGGCCAGTGATGATATCGCCGATATTGGTCTTGCCCTTGGTGCGCTCACCCAGATCGCCGGGGTTCGGAAGCACCGCTTTCAGGAATTGCAGCGGGATGATCTGGTGGCCTTCATACTCCACCGGCTCGATGCTGGTCATGCCGACATTCGACAGCACCTGCACATGCTGGATATAGGCATCGCCAAAGGTCATCCAGAAGCGCGCGCGCTCGATTTCCGGGAAATGCGTCACCAGGGATTCCAGTTCCTCGTGATACATCAGATACATGTTCTTCGGGCCGACCTGATCGAAGTCGAATTCCACCTTGGTGGACATGGCGGGCGAGGTGACCCAGCCGCCATTCTCCCAGTGTTTCACCTCGGCCGTCACTTCGCGGATATTGATTTCCGGGTTGAAGTTGGTCGCGAACGGATGGCCGTGATCGCCGCCATTGCAATCCAGAATATCGATCAGGCGAATGCCGGACAGGTAATGCTTGCGCACATAGGCCGCGAAAATGCTGGTCACGCCGGGATCGAACCCCACGCCGAGTGTGGCCATCAGCCCGGCCTCGCGGAACTGGTCATGCAGTTTCCACTGGTGCGAATATTCGAATTTCGCTTCTTCCGGCGGCTCGTAATTCGCGGTGTCCAGATAGTGCACGCCGGTTTTCAGGCAGGCCTCCATCAGCGCGAGGTCCTGATAGGGCAGGGCAAGGTTGACCAGCAGCGCGGGCCTGCATGTCTCGATCAGGGCGACAGTCTGGGCCACGTCATCGGCATCGACCTGATAGGTCTCGATCTCGATGCCGGTGCGGTCCCTGACGGATTTGGCGATCGCCTCGCATTTGGAAAGCGTGCGGCTGGCCACGGCAATCCGGCCCGGAAACAGGTCGCGGTTCATTGCCATCTTGTGCAGCGTGACCGAGGCCACGCCCCCCGCACCGATCACCAGCACGTCCTTGTTGTCAGCCATGCGTCTGCTCCTCATGTTCGTAATAGGTGTATCCGTTCAGCGAGTCGCGATAGGTCTGCATCAGCATCCGGCGCTGCGACGGGTTCAGCGCCCCTTCGCGCACGCCGCGTTCCACGATCCGCTTGAAGGCGTCCAGGCATTGCTTGGGTTCATATTCGACACTGGCCATCACTTCGGACACAGTGTCGCCTTCGACCTCGTTTTGCAATTCCAGCACACCGTCTTCGTTGAAATCGACGGTGACGACGTTGGTGTCGCCGAACAGGTTGTGCAGATCGCCCAGCGTTTCCTGATAGGCACCGACCAGAAAGATGCCGATGAAATAGCGCTCGCCGTGTTGCAACTCGTGGATGGGCAGGGCGTTGCCGATCCCGTCGCCCAGCACGAACTGGTCGATCTTGCCGTCGCTGTCGCAGGTGATGTCGGACAGCACCGCGCGGCGGGTGGGCCGTTCATTCAGTCGTTGCAGGGGTGCGATGGGCACAAGCTGGTCGATGGCCCAGACATCCGGCAGCGACTGGAACAGCGAGAAATTCGCGCGATAGATGTCGCGATGGGCCGACAGTTCCTCGCGCACCTCGGCGGGGACATCGGGGGTCTGGGCGACCAGATCCTTGATGCGACCGATGACATAGAGAAATATCTGTTCGGCGCGCGCGACTTCCTCGATGCCGATGACACCGCGGCGGAACATGGCGCGCAATTCCTCGCGGTAATATTCGGCGTCGTTCAGGCATTCCTGAATGCGGCGCGGGGTCAGGTATTCGACGATGGCTGCCATGTCCGACAGCATGTGATGGTCGTCTTCTTCGGGCGTGATGGGGGCGGAGCGGTCGAAATAGCTGGCCTCTAGGATGTCCGACAAGAGCATCGAGGAATAGGCGACAATCGCGCGGCCCGATTCCGTGACCAGTGTGGGATGGGGCACCTCGGCGGCGTCCATCTGGTATTTCACCGTCTCGACGATGTTGGAGCAGTATTCGTCCATCGTGTAGTTGATGGAGTTTTCCGAGGCCCGCGCCTCGCCGGTGTAATCGATCCCCAGCCCCCCGCCGAGGTCGAGATACTGCAGCGGCACGCCAAGGCGGCGCAACTCGGTATAGAAGCGGCAGGCTTCGTCCACGGCCTGACGGATATCGATGACCTGCGGCACCTGAGAGCCCAGATGCGCGTGCTGCAGCACCAGGCAATCCAGCATGTCGGCGTCGCGCAGTTTGTCGACCAGATCGACCACTTCCTTGGTGGTCAGGCCAAAGGTCGAACGGTCGCCCGAACTGTCGGCCCAGTTGCCAGTCACCCGCCGCGTCAGCTTGATGCGCACACCCAGCGCGGGCATCTCCCCCAGCCGCTTGGCTTCGGCGATGACGGTATCGGCCTCGGCCGGGGATTCGATGACCAGCACGCAGTTGATGCCCGCCTTGCGCGCCAGAATGCCAAGGCGGATGAACTCGGCATCCTTGATGCCATTGCAGATCAGCAGCGCGCCCTTGGGCAGATCGCGCGACAGCGCAAGGATCAGTTCAGGCTTGGACCCCGCTTCCAGCCCGAACTGAAAGGGCTGGCCATATTCCACGATGCGGTCGATCACCTCGGCCTGCTGATTGACCTTGATGGGAAAGACCCCGCGATAGGGGGCATTGTAGTCATTGGCCTCGATCGCCTTGGCAAAGGCGGCATTCAGCGCCTCTATCTGGCGGCGCAGAAAGGCGCCGACGCGCACAAGAACCGGGGTGTGGATGCCGCGCGCATCCAGCGCATGCAGCAATTCGGGCAGGCCCGCCGGCGGCGCGTCGGGGCGTGCGGGGTTCACGATCCCCAGATCACCGTTTTCCATCCGGGCGAACATGCCCTGCGACCAGCGATGGATCCCGTAGGACTGGAAGATCTCGTCAGACATGGCGGCTCCTGCAACGCGGGCGAACAAACCGCCCGCATAGGGTTTTCATGTAACAAACGCAAGAATGCGCAGCCGGTTGCGCATCGGTTTGTCGGGCGGTGCACCCCCTGACCTGCAATGTGACGCAGGGTTTTCAAGCCCCGGTCCGCGACGTCAGGGCTTGTGTGATAGTGTCGCATCGGCTCTTGTAATTGGCGGAGACCCGGCATCGCTGCCGGGTGAGGGAGGTTCATGGTGAAAGACAGTGGCAACAAGCCGTGGTTCGCGGCATATGGCAACGAGATCCCCACGCGTCTGCCCGACCCTGCGCATCGCTCGCTGGCAGAGCTGATCGCGCGGATCTGCACGGCGCATGCGACATCGCGCGCCTTTACCTGCGTGGTGCCCAACGGGATGAACGGCACGCTGACATTCGGACAGGTGGGCGAGATGTCGGATGCCTTTGCCGCATATCTGCGCCACCATTGCGGGGTCCGGCCTGGTGCGCGGGTCGCCGTGCAACTGCCCAACGGGCTGGCCTATCCGGTCGTCGCCTTTGGCGTGTTCAAGGCCGGCGGTGTGCTGGTCAACACCAACCCGCTTTATACCCGCCCCGAGATGACCCATCAGTTCAGCGATTCCGGCGCCGAGGTGCTGGTCATCAGCGACATGTTCGCCGACAAGCTGGCCGATGTGGTCCCCCGGACAGGCATCCGTCATGTGGTGCTTGCGGGCATCCCCGAATTCTTCCCCCGCATTCCCGAAACTGTGGTGCGCGGGGTGCAAAGGCTCTGGACCCGGTCGCTGCCGCCCATCCCCAAGCTGGATGTGCCTGTGCAGCGTATTCGCCAGGTGCTGAAGATCGGGCGCGGCCTGCCCAGGGTGACCGACTGGGATGCCATCGGCCCCGATGATCTGGCGCTTCTGCAATATACGGGCGGCACGACAGGTGTGGCCAAGGGTGCGATGCTGACGCATGGCAACATTCTGGCCAATCTGGAACAGGTCAAGGCCATGGGCGGGCGGCATATGACAGGGCAGGATTGCGTCCTGACCGCGCTGCCGCTCTATCATATCTTTGCCTTCACGGCCAATCTGATGACCTTCTTTGATCTGGGCGCGCGCAATATCCTCGTGCCCTCGCCCCGCCCGGTGCAGAATATCCAGCGCGCGCTGGAAAACTACCCGGTGACATGGGTGACAGGCGTCAACACCCTGTTCAACGGCCTGATGAACGAGGAATGGTTCGCCGCCTATCCGCCCAAAAGCCTGAAGGCCGCCATCGCGGGCGGCACGGCGCTGCACAGGGCGGTGGCCGAGCGCTGGCAGGACGTAACCGGCACCCGCGTCGCCGAAGGCTACGGGTTGACCGAGACGGCGCCGCTGGTCAGCTTCAACCCGCTGGACCAGCCCGTGCGCGCGGGGTCCATCGGGGTGCCGGTGCCGGGCACGGATATCGCGCTGGTCGATGACAATGCCGACCCGGTCGATCCCGGCAAGCCCGGCGAATTGCTGGTCAAGGGCCCGCAGGTCATGCGCGGCTACTGGAATCGCCCCGACGAAACCGCCAAGACCCTGCAGAACGGCTGGGTGTTCACTGGCGATGTGGCCGTGATGGACAAGGACGGCTTTCTGACCATCGTGGACCGCAAGAAAGACATGGTCCTTGTGTCCGGCTTCAACGTCTATCCCAATGAGGTCGAGGATTGCCTGTCGCTCATGGACACGGTTCTGGAAGCCGCCGTGATCGGCGTGCCCGACAAGGGCACGGGCGAAGCCGTGCGCGCCTATGTCGTCCAGAACCCGGATGTCGAGGGCAGGGTAACCCGCGAGGACGTGATCGCGCATTGCCGCCAGCATCTGGCCCCCTACAAGGTGCCGAAATCCGTCATGATCCGCGACGAGCTGCCGAAATCCCCCATCGGGAAGATCCTGCGCAAGGATCTGAAGGCAGAACTGCGCGACGAATTCGCAGGAAAGGTCTGATCCATGCTGACGGAACTGGAAACGACGCTTCTGGGTGTGATGATGATGGTGATCATGCTGGGCATGGGCGCCAGCATGACCCCGCGCGATTTTCGCATCGCCTTTCGCAAGCCCAAGGGCATTCTTGTCGGCTTGCTGAGCCAGTTCGCGGTCATGCCCTTTCTGGGCTTCTTGCTGGCGGTGCTGCTGGGGTTGCCGCCTGCGCTGGTGGTGGGCTTGCTGCTGATCGCCTGCATGCCGGGGGGTACGACCTCGAACATCTTTGCCTATTTCTCCAAGGGTGTGCTGGCGCTGTCGATCATGATGACGACCGTCTCGACGCTGGTGGCGGTGGTGATGGTGCCCCTGCTGCTCAGCTTCTATGGCGGGCTGGCGGGCGTGCCTGCGGAATCGTCCATTCCGCCGGGCAATGTGGCGCAGGTGCTGGTCGTGCTGCTGATTCCCACGATCATCGGCATGGTGCTGCGCAAGCTCAACCCCAATATCGGCGCGACGGTCGAGCTGATCGGGTCCTTCATGGGCGTGGTGGTGATCCTGTTCCTGATCGTGACCTGGGTGCCGCGCAACTATCAGCTCCTGCTCGATACCGGGCCATCGATCTATGCCGCGACCATCGGCATCGGGCTTGCGGGCATGCTGTTCGGTTACTGGGTCGCGCGCGGGCTGGGGCAGGATACCAACCGCGCGCGCACCATCTCTCTGGAAACCGGTATCCAGAACGGCCCACTTGCAGTTCTGGTCATCACGCTGAGTTTTGCGCCCGCGCTGCAAGAGGACCTGCTGCTGATCCCGGTGCTGTATTCGCTTTTCATTGTGCTGACCTCGACCGCGATCACGCTGTGGTATCGGCGCAACGCCACACGCGAGGAACTGGCACGCGACGCAGCCAAGCTTGGCACGACCTGAGAGGCGCATTGCGCAACCCGCCCCGACCCGGTAACAGGGCCGCGATCTGAACCATCGCGGAGCGCACCACCATGAGCACCCCCCTGCGCCTGGGCATCGCCGGGCTTGGCACTGTCGGAACCGGGCTGGTGCGCATCGTGCAGACCAATGCCGACCTGATCGAGCGCCGCGCCGGACGGCGGATCGAGATTGTCGCCGTCTCTGCCCGGTCGCGCACGCGCAACCGCGGCGTCGATATCTCGGGCTACGACTGGGAAGATGACCCCGTCGCGCTGGCGCGGCGCGCGGATATTGATCTTGTGGTCGAACTGATGGGCGGTGAGAATGGCCCCGCCAAGGCACTGACCGAAGCCGCGATGCAGGGCGGCAAGGATGTGGTCACTGCCAACAAGGCCTTGCTGGCCATACACGGGCAGGCCCTGGCCGAAGCCGCCGAAGCTGCAGGTGTGGCCCTGCGGTTCGAAGCAGCAGTGGCGGGCGGCATTCCGGTCGTCAAGGCGCTGGCCGAAGGGCTGGCGGGCAATCGCATCAGCCGGATCAAGGGCGTGATGAACGGCACCTGCAATTACATCCTGACCCGGATGGAAGATGCGGGCCTGCCCTATGAAACCGTGTTCGAGGAAGCCAATCAGCTTGGCTATCTCGAGGCGGATCCCACACTGGATGTCGGCGGGATCGACGCGGCGCATAAACTCACGCTTCTGAGCGCCATCGCGTTCGGCACCCGGCCCGATTTCGCTGCGATCAGTCTGGGCGGGATCGAGCGCATTTCCATTGAGGATATTCGCGCTGCCGCCGATCTGGGACTGCGGATCAAGCTTCTGGGTGTCGCCCAGATGACCGGGCGCGGGCTGGAGCAATCCATGTCGCCCTGCCTGGTTCCCGCCGACAGCCCGCTGGGGCAGTTGAAGGGCGGCACGAACATGGTCGTGATCGAGGGCGACGCGGTCGAGCAGATCATCCTGCGCGGCCCCGGCGCGGGCGAAGGGCCGACCGCCAGCGCGGTGATGGGCGATGTCATCGACATCGCGCGCGGGATGCGGCTGCCGGTCTTCGGCCAGCCTGCCACCACGCTCGAGGCCCCCTTGTCGGCCAAGGCGATGGGGTCCAAGCCCTGGTATCTGCGCATGGGCCTGCAGGACAAGCCGGGTGCGCTGGCCAAGGTGGCCGAGGCACTGGGCAATGCGGGCGTGTCGATCAACCGGATGCGCCAGTATGGCCATCAGGACACGCGCGCGCCGGTGCTGATCATCACCCACAAGACCACGCGCGATGCGATCGATCACGCGCTGTCCCTGGCGCTGCGCACAGGCGTGGTGATGGGCGAGCCGGTCGCGCTGGCAATCGAGGAAGATTGAGCCATCCGCCCTCAGGATATTGGCGTTAGCGCTGCCAGCGCCCACCAATGCTTGTGCCGAACAAAGGTTTCGCGCTAGAGACTAGGGCAAATTACAGCCCAGGGGACAGTGCCATGACCACGCAACCGGAATTTCACGACCGTATGCTCTCATTGGGCCTGGCCCGCGTGTCCGAGGCCGCGGCCCTTGCCTCGGCCAGGCTGGTGGGGCGCGGTGATGAAAAGGCTGCCGATCAGGCTGCCGTCGATGCCATGCGCAACCAGTTGAACATGCTGGACATCAAGGGGCGTGTGGTCATCGGCGAGGGCGAGCGTGACGAGGCGCCCATGCTGTTCATCGGCGAAGAGGTCGGCAATGGCACCGGCCCAGAAGTGGATATCGCCCTCGATCCGCTGGAAGGCACGACGCTTACCGCCAAGGATTTCCCAAACGCCCTGACCGTGATCGCGATGGCCCCGCGCGGGACCATGCTGCATGCGCCCGATGTCTATATGGACAAGCTGGCCATCGGGCCGGGCTATGCCCCCGACACCGTGACCATGGACATGAGCCCGTCGGAACGTGTCCGTGCGCTGGCCAGGGCGAAGGGCTGCGATCCGTCCGATATTTCGGTCTGCGTGCTGGAACGCCCCCGCCATGAGGAGATGATTGCCGATCTGCGATCAACCGGCGCGGCGATCCGGCTGATCATGGACGGCGATGTGGCCGGTGTGATCCATTGCGCGGAACCCGACATGACCGGGATCGACATGTATATGGGGTCAGGCGGCGCGCCCGAGGGCGTGCTGGCCGCGGCGGCGCTGAAATGCATGGGCGGGCAGATCTATGGCCGCCTGCTGTTTCGCAACAAGGATGAAGTCGGGCGCGCCGAACGGGCGGGTATCACCGATCTGGACCGGATCTATACCCGCGACGAAATGGTGCGCGGCGATGTGATCTTTGCTGCGACCGGGGTCACGGACGGGTCCATCGTGCGCGGCATCCGGACTGATCCGGGCTGGGTGACGACCGATACACTGCTGATGCGGTCCAAGACCGGATCAGTGCGCCGGATGAGCTACAAGACACCGGTTTGAGGGCAGGGCGCGCATGACGGATCGCACCCCCTTGCGCGGCCTGCTGCCGGCTGAACCGGGCAGGGCGGCGGTGTGATGCATGGTGACGCGGCCTATCTGGGGGTCACACGCTCGATACTGGGGCAGGTCTGGCACGGCCCCGACCCGGCGCTGACCCGCCTGAGCGAAGCGCTGGTGCAGAGCACACGCCTGCCCGCCGCCGTCTGTGCCGTGCTGGCGCGCGCGGGTGTGGCGGCGGAGGATGCCGCGCGCTATCTGGCCCCCTCCTTGCGCGAATTGTTGCCCGATCCGCGCGGCTTACGTGACATGGAGCGCGCGGCCTCGCGGTTCCTGCAGGCGGTAGATCGCGACGAGCGAATCGCGATCTTTGCCGATTACGATGTCGATGGTGGCGCGTCGGCGGCGCTGCTTATCGACTGGCTGCGCGCGCTCGGGTCGCAGGCGACGCTCTATATCCCCGACCGCGTGCGCGAAGGGTATGGCCCCAACAGCCCGGCCATGGCGGACCTGGCGCGCGGGCATGACCTGATCCTGTGCGTGGATTGCGGCACGCTCTCGCATGAGCCGATTGCAGCCGCCCAGGGTGCGGATGTGATCGTGCTGGACCACCATCTGGGCGGCGAGCATTTGCCGCCCGCCTATGCCGTGGTCAACCCCAACCGACAGGATGAACCGGGCGATCTGGGCCATCTGTGTGCAGCGGCGGTCGTGTTCCTGATGCTCGTCGAGGCCAATCGTCAGCGCCGCGCGACAGGGGGCGCCCTGCCCGATCTGATGGCGATGCTCGATCTGGTGGCCCTTGCGACCGTGGCTGATGTCGCGCCCCTGATCGGGGTGAACCGGGCCTTTGTGCGACAGGGTTTGCGGGTGATGGCACAGCGCGGGCGTCCGGGTCTGCGCGCGCTGTCCGATTCGGCGCGGCTGGATGTGGCCCCCTCGGCCCATCACCTGGGGTTTGTGCTGGGTCCGCGCGTCAATGCCGGCGGGCGGCTGGGCCGCGCCGATCTGGGCGCGCGGCTGCTCGCGGCCTCGGACCCGGCAGAGGCCGAGGCGCTGGCCGACAAGCTGGAACTGCTGAATGCCGAGCGCCGCGAGGTCGAGGCGCAGGTGCGCGCAAGCGCGCTGGCGCAGGTCGAGGCACGCGGCACGGATGGCCCGCTGGTCTGGGCGGCAGGCGCGGGCTGGCATCCGGGCGTGATCGGGATTGTCGCCGCGCGGCTGAAAGAGGCGACGGGCCGCCCCGCCATCGTGATCGCGCTGGACGGGGAAGAGGGCAAGGGGTCCGGCCGGTCGGTTCCGGGCGTCGATCTGGGGGCCGCTGTGCACAGGCTGGAACGTGAGGGCCTGCTGTTGCGCGGGGGCGGTCACAAGATGGCCGCAGGGCTGACCGTCGCGCGCGCGGGGCTCGAGGCAGCGATGGACCGTCTGGGCGCCTTGCTGGCGGAACAGGGCAGCGGCGCGGGGCAGGCGGCAGAGCTGCATCTGGACGGGGTGCTGATGCCGGGTGCCGCGACGACCGATCTGGTGGAACAACTCGAATCCGCAGGCCCCTATGGTGCTGCCATCCCCGCCCCGCGCTTTGCCTTTCCGGACATGCGGCTGCGGTCGGTGCGCCGCATTGGCGATCAGCATCTGCGCCTGCGATTCGATGACGGCGGCGGTCCGGCAATCGATGCGGTGTCTTTCGGCGCGTTCGAGAGCGATCTGGGCCCTGTCCTGATGACGCTGGAGGGGCGGCGCGCGCATCTGGCAGGCCGGATCGAGGTCAATCACTGGGGCGGACGGTCGCGTGTTCAGTTGCGGCTGGAGGATGCCGCGATCCCGACTGTGTGAGGTCGCAAACTGATCGAAAAAACATCCCGAAGGCCCTTGCGCTGTCTGCGATGTTTGCATAATAACCCGTCACGCGCGCTGGCCCGTTCGTCTATCGGTTAGGACGCCAGGTTTTCAACCTGGAAAGAGGGGTTCGATTCCCCTACGGGCTGCCATTCACCCCTGCACATCTGACACCCGAGGCGTGCATGTCATCGCTCAGGCGCGGTGCTGTTTTCGATTTGTCTTTTGCCCACAGGCCAATGCAATATCGTCCCGCGTTCGATGTGGGATCGGTGGTGTCGCCATTGATCTGGCACATTGCGCGGACAGCAGACGTCGACGACAGAGCAGACCGGATCGCAAGGACAGATATACTGGCCCCTCCGCCCGTAAGGTGCAGATGTCCCAGTCAGAGCGCTTGCAGGACATCCAACTCATCGCGCGGCGTGACGGGCGCGTGTCGGTCGAAGGGTAGGCTGCGCAGTTTGATGTTACTGTGCAGACCATCCGGCGCGATCTGGCCGAACTGGCCGATCAGGGCAGGTTGCAAACTGTCCATGGCGGTGCCATCCTGCCCTCGACCGTGGCCAATGTCGGTTATGCGGATCGGCGTGATCTGAATGATGAGGGCAAGGCCGCCATCGCGCAGGCCGCCGCGCGCGACATTCCCAATGGCTGTTCGATCTTCCTCAATATCGGCACCACGACCGAGGCTGTCGCCCGCGCGCTGCTGGGGCATCGCGATATCATGGTGCTGACCAACAATCTGAATGTGGCGAACACCCTTGTCGATAACCCGAATTGCGAGATTATTGGCGTTGGCGGGCTGTTGCGCCGCGCGGATGGCGGGCTGATCGGCACGGTGACCACTCAGGCTATCGGGCAATTCAAATTCGATCTGGCTGTCATCAGTTGCTCGGCATTGGATGAAGATGGCGACATGCTGGATTTCGACATTCAGGAAGTTGGGGTCAGTCAGGCCATTCTGAAACAGGCCCGCCGCAACTTTCTGGTGGCCGATCATTCCAAGTTCCGCCGCCGCGTGCGCGCGCGCATCGGGTCGCTGGCGCAGATGGACAGTTTCTATACCGATGCGCCCCTGTCGGCACCCCTGGCCGAGGCCTGTCGGGGGTGGGGCACATCGGTGACGGTTGCCAGCACGGCAGGGACGCCCTGAAACAGCTGGTTCGTTTCAGGCGCGCAGCCCGGTCGCCATGGCGCAGAAACCGCTGCGCACGCGGCTCACAGACCAGCCCGCGCCGTCACGGCCCGTCCATCCCCATCTGCCAGAACCCGACCTCCAGCCGTGTGGCTGTGGCGAAGCGCTTTGCAAGCTGGTCAGCGCGCGGCAGCTTTGCCCAGTCCGGCCCCAGCCGATGCACCAGCGCGCCGTCGATCAGTGCGCCGACATTATGGCACAGCGCCTGATAGCCGTCGCCCGCATAGGTCTCGATCCATTCGGCATAGGGGCCGCCGCTGCCGCGCAGCCTGTGCCCGATTTCGCCATAGCCCAGCACACAGGGCGCGAAACCGGCCAGAAGATCAAGGAAATCGCCGGAATACCCCCCTTCAAGCACATAGCGGGTATAGGCCAGATTGGCGCTGGCCTCTTCCGTCGCCTCCAGCGTGGCGGCATCGATTCCTTCGCGCGCACAGATCTGCACATGCAGTGGCATCTCGTCATGGGCAAGCGCCTGAACCGTGGCCGCGGCGGCCTGAATCTCGGCCAGCGTGTCGGCCTTTGCAGCGGCGAGCGCCCAGCCCCGGGCAAAGTTGATCAGGAAGATGTAATCCTGCCGCAGATAGTGCAGGAAATTTTCACGCGGCAGCGTGCCATTGCGTAGCCCTTCGACAAAGGGATGATGCGTGTAGGCGTGCCATTCGGGGGCCTGTTCGCGCCACCGGACAAAGGCGCGGCCATACTCCGGCGCGCTCATGATGGAGCCTTTGCGATGTGGACGGGCGGCACAGGGGCAAGTCGTTTCATGGTTGGTCCTTTCAGTCGGTCAGTGCCAGCAGGGCAATCTCGCCCGGCCAGCGGCTGCGCAGGGCAATGCCTGCAGTCTGCGCGCGCAGGCCCGTGGCGCAGGCCAGCACGACGCGGGTGCTCGGGGGCGGGGCCAGCGTCGCAATCCCCTCGGGCGGGATATGCCGGGCACGGGGGCTGAAGGGCGCGGCCTCGGCCCGCAGGTCGATCAGCATGTCATCCGCGTGGATCTGGCTGCGGGCGATGAAGGGCAGGGGGGCTGCGGGCTCTGGCGCGGTGTCGAACCGGAACCCGCCCATGCGCCAGCTGCGCGCGTCCAGGCTGACCAACTGGCCAAGCGGCGACGGGTCCAGCCGCAGAAGCACCGACAGCGCCATTTGCGCCTGCAATGCCCCGATGGCACCCACAACCGGCCCCATGATGCCCGCAGTCGCGCAGGTGGCCCCGCGTTCGGGCAGGTCCGGAAAGATCGCGCGCAGGCTGGGCGCGCCCCCGCAGCAGCCCGCGACATAGCCGGCCCGCGCCAGCGCCGATGCCGTGATGAGCGCCTTGCCCTGTGCGTGGCAGATATCCGACAGCGTCAGGCTGGCGGCGAAAGTGTCGGCGCAATCCAGCACCAGATCGGCGCTGGCGACCAGCGCAGGCGCATTGGCCGGGTCCAGCATCTTTGTGACAGGTGTGACCGCCACATCCGGGTTCAGTGCGGCCAGCGCGGCGGCGGCGGCCTGCGCCTTTGGCTGCCCGATCTGATCCATGCGGTAGAGTGGCTGGCGATGCAGATTTTGTTGCGCGACCACATCGCCATCGACCAGCGTGATCTGCCCCACGCCCGCGCCTGCCAGATAGTGCAGCACCGGCACGCCCAGACCCCCGGCGCCCGCCACAAGCACATGCGCGCGCGTCAGTCGCGCCTGCCCCTGCGTGCCTATTTCCGGCAGCACAATCTGGCGGTCATAGCGGGTCATGCGCAGACCCGCAGCCAGTCGCCCATCCGCCCCTCGGGATCGGGGTTGAGTGTGATATCCGTGACCGCCGCAATGACATCGGCCCCGGCCTCAAATGCGCCCGGCGCGCGCTCGACACTCATCCCGCCAATGGCGCAGAGGGGAATTTCTCCCACCCGCCGCTTCCACTCGGTCACGCGCTCCAACCCCTGCTCGTGCCATTTCATCGCCTTGAGGATCGTTGGATAGACAGGCCCAAGCGCGATATAATCGGGCGCGAGCGCCAGCGCGCGATCAAGTTCCGCATGGTCATGCGTAGAGATACCCAGCCGCAGGCCGGCGCGACGGATGGCGGACAGATCGGCTGTGTCCAGATCCTCCTGCCCCAGATGCAGCCAGTCCGCGCCCTCCTCAATCGCGATCTGCCAATGGTCATTGACCACCAGCGCCGCGCCATAGGCCCGCGCCAGCGCAAGGCCCGCGCGGATATCCAGCCGCAGTGCGTCGGCGTCACGGTCTTTGATGCGCAGTTGCACCAGCTTCACGCCCAGGGGCAGCGCACGCTCCAGCCAGTCCACGGACTCGAATACGGGGTAGAAACGGGGCAGGGTCACAGCCAGGCCTTTCCGATAACAGGGGTTGAAGGTTGCGCCATATCGCGCGGGGCCATCGGGTCAGCCTGCCGCGCCAGCGCCCCGGCCTCTACCGCCAGCGCGAACGCGCGCGCCATTGCCGCCGGATCGCCCGCCTGCGCCACGGCGGTGTTCAGCAGAACCGCGTCAAACCCCATTTCCAGCGCGTCGGCCGCATGGCTGGGCAGGCCCAGGCCCGCATCAATGACCATCGGCACATCGGGGAACGCCGTGCGCAGGGTGCGCAGACCGTAGCGGTTGTTCAGCCCCAACCCGGACCCGATGGGCGCGCCCCATGGCATCAGCACCTTTGCGCCGGCGTCGAGCAGCCGCTTGGCAAGCACCTGATCCTCGGTCGTGTAGGGAAAGACCTCGAACCCCTCGGCGGCCAGCGCCTCGGTCGCGTCCAGCAGGCCGAACGGGTCAGGTTGCAGCGTGTCGGCATCGCCGATCACTTCCAGCTTGATCCAGTTCGTGCCGAACAACTCGCGCGCCATCTGCGCGGTGGTGATCGCCTCGCGCGCGCTGTGGCAACCGGCGGTGTTGGGCAGGACATGCACACCCAGCCCCTTGATGATGTCCCAGAACGCCTGCCCTTGCCCGCCCTCGCGCCGCAACGACACAGTGGCGACTGACGCGCCAGACTTGCGAAACGCCTCCTCCATCACGGCGGGTGAGGGGTATTGCGCCGTGCCCAGCATCAGCGGGCTGGCAAGCGAGACACCGTAGACATCGCGCATCCCCTCAGCCCCCCTGCATGGGGGCCAGCACTTCCAGCCGGTCGCCCGCATTCAGGGCAGTGTCGCCCCGCGCGCCCTTGGGCACGAATGTGCCGTTCAGCGCAGTGGCCACACGCGCATCGGCCCAGCCCAGCTCTGCCAGCGCATCGGCCAGCATGGGCCCGGCCACCTCGCGCGGTTCTCCATTCACCTCAATCTTCATGCAGCAGATCCCCCTTGATCCCCCTGGTCAGATACACTGTGGCCTGTTCGGCCAGCGCAGGCGCCATCAGATAGCCGTGCCGGAACAACCCGTTCAGATGCAGCACCTGCCCGCGAACAGTCACGCGTGGCACATTGTCGGGATAGGCCGGACGCAGATCGGCGCCTGTTTCCAGCAATTCAGCCTCGGCAAAGCGCGGATCAAGCGCATAGGCCGCGCTCAGCAACTCCAGCACGGCCCGCGCCGATACACCGCGCCGGTCGTGGCTTTCCACTTGCGTGGCGCCCAGCATGAACACCCCGCCCGCGCGCGGCACGATGTAGATAGGATGGCGCGGATGCAGCAGGCGCACAGGGCGCGACAGCCGGATTTCAGGCGCACGCAGCACCACCATTTCGCCGCGCACCCCGCGCAGCCCCGGCAGTTCTGCGGCCATGCCGCGCGCGTCGATCACCGGGCCGCGTATGTCCTGCGGCATGGCCTCGGCCTGTTCGATCTGGACCCCGCGCGCGGCCAGCGCCGTGACCAGATCGGCGAGCGCGGCGCGCGGGTCCAGATGCGCCTCTTGCGCAAAGAAGAGCGCGGCCTTGGGCGTGCCCAGATCGGGTTCCAGCGCGGAGAGATCATCAATGGCGCGATACCCGGTGGTGCGGCGCGCGAAGCGATCCAGCTCGGCCCTGTCGCGCTGCAACGCCACGACCAGCGAGCCGCGCTGCGCAACCGAGGTCACCCCCTCCCAGAACGCCGCCGCGCGCTGGCCATGGCCGACAATGGCGGGTTCGGCAACGGCCCCCTCGCAAAAGGGTGCGAGCATCCCCCCGGCCCACCACGAACAGCCATGCGGCCCCGGCGCGCCGTGGCGGTCGATCAGGCGCGGGGTCAGGCCCGCGCCCAGCAAGGCATGGGCCGCGCACAGACCGGCCACGCCCGCGCCGAGGATGGTCACATCAGACATTGCGCCAGGCTTCATGGAAATGATGCACCGGCCCGCGCCCGGACCCGACCTGCAGCCCGTCCGCCGCTGCGATCGCGCCTTGCAGATATCCATGCGCGCGGATCACGGCCTGCTCCAGCCCCAGCCCCTGTGCCAGCCCGGCGGCAATCGCAGCCGACAGCGTGCAGCCTGTGCCATGGGTGTTGCGGGTCGCCTGACGGGGGGCGGAAAGCCGCGTGATCCCGGTTTCGGCAATCAGCAGGTCCACGCAGTCTGTGCCGCTGGCATGGCCACCCTTCATCAGCACCGCCTGCGCACCCATCTCGCGCAGGGCATGGCCCTGGCGGGTCATCTCGGCCTCATCTCCGGCGGGCGCGCAGCCCAGCAGATCACCCGCTTCGGGCAGGTTCGGCGTCAGCAGCGTGGCTTGCGGCACAAGCTGGCGGCGCAAGGTATCCAGCGCGTCCTGCGGCAACAGCCTGTCGCCCGATTTCGCCACCATCACCGGGTCAAGAACCACCGGCAGGTTGCGCCCGTCCAGCCCCTTTGCCACAGCCGCCATCGCGTCGCGCCCGCCCAGCATGCCCAGCTTGGCGGCGCGGATGTCCAGATCGTCGAACACGGCGGCGATCTGGGCCGCGATCATGGCGGGGCTGGCGGGCTCGACCCGCGTCACAGCGCGGGTATTCTGCGCGGTCAGCGCCGTGATGACGCTCGCGCCATAGACTTGCAGTGCGGAAAACGCCTTCAGATCGGCCTGAATACCCGCGCCACCGCCCGAATCGGACCCTGCTATCGTCAGTGCTATCGGAACCAATTGCCGCCCCCCTTGCGCGTGTCGCCAGTGCAGGGAAACGGATCTCGCGCAATCTCGCGCCGTCTTCACCGTTCCCTCCGCCGGCATGATCCGGATCAGGTTCGATGGGTTGGCTTGCGCCTCTCAGCCCCTTGCAGAGCACCCCAACGGTTACAGGACAGACATAATCGCAGATGATCGCGGTGACAAGCCGATGCGCCCCCGATCGCGGCCTTGGGCAAGCGGCACAGCACCAACCCCCATGGCTTCATCTTGCCAAAAATACTCAAATACACCGCCGCGGCTCTCGCCCGCCCCATCCGTGGTGCCGCGCAGCGCCCGTCCGGTTTCTTATCTGGACAATCGCCATGCGTCTGACTGCGGGCGCGCGCCAAGGTTCCGCATCCGCCGATCTACATGGCCGGCGTCTCGCTGGTCAGTATCGCGCTGGCTGCGTATAAGGGTCTGCCGCTCCTCTATGCGCTAGCGCTCAACGAGGAACGGCAGTTTGTTCCCCAATCGCGCGGCCTTGGCCCCTGTGCGCTTGGCCCGGTGCTGCAGGTCTGGCCCGAGCGCATGTATTACAGAGGCGTCGCGCTGGGGGCGACGGACTGGATCATCGACGCGCATGTGTTGGGCGGCGCGCCTGTGGATGCGCTGGCCCATGCACCCGGCGGGTGGACACAGGCGCTGCGCGCGCCGGGCGTCTGGCAGGGCGGCGCGCGCGCACCGTGTTACGGCAGATCATCCATATCGATCCTGTCTGCAATATCGGGCGCGATCAGATCGGCATGCAGCGCCAGCAGGACCAGCTTGGCATCAAAGGTGTCACCCGCCTCCAGCGCGTCCTCGAACCGCGCGTCCTGCAGCGCGGTTTCTGCTGCACTGTTGGTTTCGGTGAAATGCTCCGCCCCCAGCATGCAATAGCCCATCAACTTCGCGGAATGGGCCAGCATCGCATCGCGATTGTGGTCATCGACCTGGCGCCTGGTCAACTGGATCACGGTCAGCTTGACCGGCTCGGGAATTTGCAGCGGATGCAGGCCCACGGCGCGGAACGCATCATCCAGCGCCCTCATGGCGGTGGATTTGCCCAGCATGTCGAACAGACGAAACATGGTGTGTGTATATCAGATCATAAGCGCGGCGACATCCGCATTTCGACAGGGGACCCCGGCGCCCCGGCACGAACAATGCGTTTTGCCCGGCCAGATGCGACGAACGAATTGCCGTGCGCGCGGAATTTCGTATGATCCGGCCCATGGTGATGGTGCTGATCCCCGCGCAAGACACGACCCTGTGGCCCGCCCGCTCTGATGTCGAGGGTGGTGCATGAGCGACCGTCCGGCCCTGCACACTGTCCCGGTATGGCGGCGATACGCGCCATTTGTTCCGGTGCTGGTGGTCTTTCTCGGATCGCTGGCCTTTGCGCTTGCCAAATCCTCGGAACTGGAACGCGACATGCGCATCGCGGCCACGCAGAACATGTTGTGGGTCATCAGCCAGACGCAGATGGAGCTTCAGTCGCTGACACTTGCCGCGTCTGTCC
Source organism: Paracoccaceae bacterium (assembly GCA_007695345.1). Classification (GTDB taxonomy): domain Bacteria; phylum Pseudomonadota; class Alphaproteobacteria; order Rhodobacterales; family Rhodobacteraceae; genus Roseinatronobacter. The sequence goes on from REDZ01000088.1 coordinate 24,875, forward strand.
CCGACCGCGAGGATGCCGAGATCGCGCAGCGTTTCGATCTGACTCTGGCACGCCTGAGCATGCTGCAGGAGGGACCGCAGGCGCGCTATCTGGACACGCTGGGCCATCTGGACAAGGTCCGCGCCATGACCGATGAGATGCTGGCGCTCGACCCGCTGGAAAACGGGCCTGACCCGGCGCTGCACGACGCGCTGGCCGCGCTTGGGGCGCAGCTGACACCGGGCATCAACCGGATCGCGAATGACGTGATGATCAAGGACTGGGACGAGGCGGCCGGGCGCCTTGACGCCTATCGCGAAACCCAGCGGCTGATCATGGCGGCCGTGGTGCTGTCGCTGCTGACCGCGCTGGCGATATCGGGGCTGTTGCTGCGCAAGCAGCGGCAATTGCATCAGGCCGATGTCGAGAATCTGCGCGCGACTCGCCTTTTGGAACAGGAACGCGATGTTGCGAGCATGTATCGTGATTTCGCGGCCATCGTGTCGCATCAGTTGCGCACGCCGCTCAGCCTGATCGACAGCGCGATGCACCGGCTGGAGCGCAAGGGGGACAAGATCACGCCGCAGGACGTGATCGAGCGGCGCGAGATCGTTTCGGGTGCGATCGGGCGGCTGACCCATCTGAGCGATACGGTGCTGCTGTTGGCGCGGTTGGACAATGATCAGTTGCAGGCGGCCTTTGCGCCGGTGCAGCTGGACCAGCTTTCGCAATCCACCCTGGCTGATGCGCAGATACGCTATCCGGGCCGGACGTTAACGATGACAACCGAAGCCGGAGCGATGACGGCGCTGTGCGACGCACATCTGGCCGGGCATGTGCTGGAAAACCTGGTGTCGAACGCATTGAAATTCAGTGACGAGGGACACCCCGTCGAGATCCGCGTCTTCAGGCGCGGTGAGCAGATCGCCTGCGAGGTCAGCGACAAGGGTGCGGGGATCGCGCTCAAGGATCAGCCCCATGTGTTCGACCGGTATTACCGGGGTGCCGTGCAGAAGGATGGCGCCGGGCTGGGCCTGTCGCTGGCACAGGCGCTTGCAGAAGTGCAGGGAGGGCGGATCAGCTTTCGCACCGTGCCGGGCAAAGGGTCGGTCTTTACCTTCTGGCTGCCTGCGGCAGATGCTCAGCCCGCGCGCGATGCGTGACGCCCGGTTCAGAGCGCGCTGGTCAGCATGCGCAGGGCGGTCAGGCACAGGAACACGGCAAAGGCGCGCTTGATCCAGACAGGTTGCAACGCGTGCGCGAGCCGCGCGCCAAGCGGCGCGCACAGCACCGAGGTCGGCAGGATCAGCACCACGGCGATCACGCTGACATAGCCGATCGACAGGGGCGGTCGCCCCTCGGCACCAATGCCGAATACCATCATGGCCAGCGCACCGGGTGCCCCGATCATCAGCCCCAGCGCTGCTGCCGTTCCGACCGCGCGATGCACTGGCACCGAGAAAGCCGTCATAAGCGGTACCCCCAATGTCCCCGATCCGATCCCCATCATCGCAGATACAAAGCCGACGGTTCCGGCCATCGCGGGCTGCGCAGTGCGTCCCTCGGGCAGGGCAGGGGCGAGCATACGCGGCCGGGGGCGCGCCATGTTCCAGGCCACAAGCAGCGCGACCGTGCCAAAGACGACCAGCAGCAATGTGCCATCGACCAGCCCGGCCAATGTGCCCCCGGCCAGCGCGCCCAGCACCATCCAGGGCGCCCATCGGCGCCACAGCGCCATATCGACCGACCCGCGGGCCATATGCGATCTGGCCGCGCTGAGCGCCGTGATCGCGACTGTGACCAGTGATGTGCCGACAGCCACCTGCATGCCCAGTTCCGGCGTGTAGCCAAGCACTGTAAACATCCAGAACAGGACCGGCACCACAACAATGCCGCCCCCCACGCCCAGCAATCCCGACAGGATACCCGCCACAACGCCTGTCAGCGTCAGGCCGAGCGCGAGCAACAGATAGGTTGTCATGGCAATCTCAGCCATTCGGATGGCCTGCTTTCCGGCCTGTGTCTGGGCAGGATGGGCAAAAGGGCAGCATGGGCGGGCAGGGTGGCATTATTGATCGGTCCTCAAGGCGTATGGCGCGCCACCGATAGCCGGGTTTGTCGCAGGCCGCCAGCTCTGGACGGGGCTTGCGGGGGTGATGGCTCAGCCGCGCGCGGCGACAGCCGTGACAAGGGCATCGGCCAGATCGTCGCGGCGGAAGGGTTTGCCCAGATGCCCGGAAAACCCGGCCTCCAGATATTCATCCACCTGATGCGACATGACATTGGCGGTGATCGCAAGCGCCGGGGACGGGGCCTGCCCTGCCGCGACCTCAAACTCGCGCAAGCGCCGCAGGGCGCTGATCCCGTCAAGTTCGGGCATCGAGATATCGAGCAGATACAGGTCGAACTGCCCCGCCTTCCAGGCTTCGAGCGCGGCGCGCCCGTCTTCGGCGAGTACCACCTCGACGCCAAGCCGGGCCAGCATGGAATTCAGGATCGTGCGGTTGGTGCGGTTGTCATCTGCGGCAAGCACGCGCAACCCGACCAGCGTGGACAGCGTGCGTGCGGGCGCAGCGGCGGGGTCGGGGCCTGCGCGCGCCAGTGGCACGCACACCCGCACCTCGGTTCCGACATCCGGGGTGCTGTCAACGTCGATCACCCCGCCCATCAGATCGACCAGCCGCCGGACGATGGACATGCCCAGTCCCGTCCCGCCAAAGCGGCGGGTCACTGTGCCGTCCGCCTGTTCGAAATCATCAAAGACGCGGGTGAGCTGTTCGTCCGTCATGCCGATCCCGGTATCGCGCACTGTCAATTCCAGCGAGTCTTTGGCACTTGTTGACAAAGTGACAGTCACACTGCCCGATTCTGTGAATTTCACTGCATTGCCGACCAGATTATGCATGATTTGTGCCAGCCTGCCGATATCCCCCAGCCGGGTTGCCTGCGCATCGGGCGTGACCACCAGATCAAAAACCAGCCCTTTTTCGCGCGCTTGCAACCCGTGCAGCGCCTCGACACGGGTGGCAAGTTCCGCCGGAACGAAACTGGTCTGTTCCAGCGCAAGCTTGCCGGCCTCGATCTTGGACATGTCAAGCACATCGTTCAGCACGCCCAGCAGCACCTCGCCCGAGCTGCGGATGGTGGCCAGCATGTCGCGATGGCCGGGGTCGGACAATTCGCTTTCCAGCACCTGCGCCATGCCCAGCACACCGTTCAGCGGTGTGCGGATTTCATGGCTCATATTCGCCAGGAATTGCGACTTGGAGCGGTTGGCCGCCTCGGCCTTTTGCGCCGTCTGGCGCAGGGCCCCCTCGGCGGCGATATGGTCGGTGATATCATTGATCGAACAGACCACGCGCACATTCAGCCCATCTGTCGCGATGGGCGCGGCATTGACCGACAGCATCCGCCGCGCGCCGTCCGGCTTGGCAATCGAAAAGCGGATATCACGAACGGTGCGCCCCTCGGCGATAACGCGGGAATAGGGAAGCTCTTCGGTCGGAAAGGGGCCGCCATCCAGCGCGGCGATGGACCATTCGGGCGCGTCAAAGGCCATGTCGTTGATCGCCGATGCCTTCAGCCCCAGAATGCGTTCTGCCTCGCGATTGGCAAAGATGATGCGTCCATCCCCATCCATCGCCGTGATCCCGGAGGCCGATGTGTCCATCAGCCGTGCAAGATAGTCCCGCTCGACCGTCAGTTCGGTTTCAAGGCGCATCCGGTCGGTTATATCCAGATGGATGCCTGCGATCTTGAGCGGCGTGCCGTCCACATCGCGCGCCATGACCTGCCCGCGCGACAGCACCCAGACCCAATGGCCATTCTTGTGCCGCATCCGGATTTCATTCGCGAAACGATCTGCCCCACCGGAAATCCGCGTGTCATGCTGCGCTTCCAGTGCCGCTAGGTCATCAGGGTGGACCAGATCGCGGAACCCGAATTCCGGACGCCCCTCCAGTTCCTCGCGCTCATAGCCCAGCATGGTCGCCCAGAGATCGTTGATCCGCATGTCGCGGGTTGTGACATCCAGCTCCCACGTTCCGGCGGCGGCCGCGTCGATGATTTCTGCCAGACGCTCTTCGGCGCGTTTCAGTGCCGTGATGTCGATATGCACACCGGCCATCAATTCCGGCCTGCCATCGGATGACCAGCGCGCGACACGACCCCGTGACAGCACCCAGACCCAATCGCCATTCTTGTGGCGCATGCGCAATTCATACTCGAACTGGTCGGTCTTGCCGCCAAACACGCGCCCCAGCCTTTCATTGGCCATGGCCAGATCTTCCGGGTGCACAAGGCGCCGCCAGACATCGATGGTCAGCGGCTTCAATTCATCAAGCGTATAGCCGACTATCTCGGCCCAGCGGGCATTGATCAGGTTGATGTCGCTGGGCAGGTGCCATTCCCATGTGCCGGCTTCGGCCCCGTGGATGATATCGGCGAGGCGACGCTCGGCTTCCTTGACCTCGGTAATATCGATGCGCATGCCGACCCGCCCGCCATCGGGTGTCGCGCGTTCAATGATCCGCATCCAGCGCCCGGCGATCTGCTGTTCCATCGCGCCTTGATCGTTGCGATGGTGCTCCATCCGCTCGGCGACCCACGCGTCCTCGCGGCCTTTGGCCTCGGGCCAATCGCCACTGTCGACAGCGGCGCGCAGGATATCCTCGAACCGGGCGCCGGGCACCATGAGCGCGGCTGCGTTGGGAAAGACATTGCGATAGCGGGAATTGCACAGCACCAGCCGGTCATCAGCGTCGAAATAGGCAAAGGCGTCGGGCAATGCCTCGACCGCGAGCTCAAGCCGTCTGCGTGCGTCTGTGGCTTCGCGTGCAAGCTGTTCAAGCTGGGTGGCCTGTTGCTTGCGCTCGGTGATATCGGTCTCGATCGACACATAGCCTGTCAGCGTGCCGTCACTGTCATGCAGCGGTTGCAGGTCGATATCGGTCCAGAATTCCGTCCCGTCGCGCGTGCGGCTGAGCAGTTCGGCCTGTGCAGGGCGACCAGCGGTCATGGCCTCTGCAAGCTCTGCGATCACAGCCTGATCCGTGTCGGGCGCATGCAGCAGCTCTTTCGGGGTCCGGCCAAGGGCGTCGTCCAGACTCCAGCCTGTGCGCGCCTCGAAGGCCGGATTGACCCATTCGATCCGGTCATCCAGCCCGATGATCATGACCAGGTCGCTCATGCGTCGCGCGATCAGGCCCAGCCGCTCGGCATCGCGGGCAAGGCGCCATTCTTCGGTGACATCGCGTGACACGAACACATAGCCGGGTGCGGCACCGGGCAGATGCGGCGGGCGGGGCGACACCGTGACCGCGTAGCGCCGCCGCCCGCGCGGGGTGTCGGCCCAGAACGGGTGCGGCCCCGACCGGCCGGTGGCATCCACCTCTGCCATCGCGCGGCGGTTCAACGCGGCGATATCTGCGGGCACGACCTCTTCATGTGTCAGGCCGATCAGGCGATCAGCCGGCACCATCATCTGTCCGGGATCTGCCGTGTGCACCCCTGTATAGCGGCCATCGGCATCAACCTCGATCACAAGCTCCGGCAGCGCGCCGAGCGTGGCGCTCAGTCGGTCATGCGCTTCGGTCATGGCGCTGCGCGCGGTCGCGACCTTTTGCGTTGCATCGGCCTGAGCCATCAGCGTGCTGATCGCATTGGCCACCGCGTTCAGCAACGCCACTTCGCTGTGTCGGAACTTGCGGGGTCCCTTCAGGTCGTCCATGCCGACAAGCCCGGCGACCCGCTCCTCGATCAGCATCGGGAATGCCACCAGCGCACGCACACCACGGCGCTGCAGCAACGCCTTGCCAGGTGCGTCCTCGGGGAGTGCATTCACATCCTCGATCTCGATGGCCTGATCGGCGCTTACATGTTCCCGCCATGGCCCGATCTTGTCGCCGGGCTGGTCGAGCGAGGCGCAGGCATGATGCGCGATCCCCTCGGCATACCATTCATGCGTCGTCTCGGCGGCCTCGCCATCCGGACCTTGCCGGAACCGGCAGACAAAGCAGCGTTCCACCCCACAGAACCGGCCCAGCCGCGCCAGTGCATTGTTTATGGCGGCATCCGCATCCCACGGCGATTCGCGCAGCAGGTCGGACAGCAGCTTTACGGCCAGCGACACTCTGTCGGCGTTCTGGCCCGCATCGGGCAGTCCGGAATATGTACCCTCATGGTTCAGCGAAACATCTCCTCTCTGCCAGATGCGCGCCGCGCGACCAACGGGCCGCAGTGGCAGGTGCTGTTTGCACCGCGATTGCGCAAGATTCTCGCAGATCCCACAATTGAGCGAACTTTGTTAACCGATATATAACTCTAGAATTTCCAGCTTGCCCGCCGCATCGGTTTCGTCACGGGAAACAGAGGCGCCCGAATGTGTCCTTATGTCAGAATCGAGTGTAGACATGGTCAGGTCAAGCCCTTCCGGCCGCGTTTTTGCGCAGGATTGCAGATTGCATCCGGTGCACAGACACGCATGAGCCCGTCAGACCGCGCCCTACACCGGCTCGCGGTCAGGTTGTGCTTTCGAGGTCTGCCAGCGTCGGGGGGTTGCAGCCTGCGCGCTGGCAGTTGATCGCAGCCGCCCGCGCGGCCCGCGTTATCAGCCGCGCGATCTGTTCGGTCGAAAGTGCCTCCAACGCCGCGCGCCCCAGCGCCCCGGTTGCATGCAGCCCCTGCAGTGTTGCCGCCATGAATGTATCGCCCGCGCCCACCGTATCGACCAGATCGGTGATGGCGACAGCGGGGCAGTCCACGCGCCCGCTGCGATGCAGCGCGATGGCCCCTTCGGCCCCGCGTGTCACCAACAACAGCGCCGGGCCTGCGCTGGCGAACAGTGCATCGGCGGCATCCTCCAGATCCGTGTCAGGCGCCCACCAGCCAAGATCCTCATCGCTCAGCTTGATCAGATCGGCCATGGCAAAGACCCGCTCCAGCCGCGCGCGATAGGCGGGATCCTCAGCACCGGGCAGCGCAGGTCGGATATTCGGATCGACAGAGATGACGAGTCCCCTGGCGCGCACCTCTTCCACAAGGCTGGCCAGCGCGTCGGCATCCGGCCCATGCATCAGCCCGATTGATCCCAGATGCAGCGCCTGGGCCCCCTCCGGCAGCGCAGCGCGCAAACCTTCCAGCGTCACATCGCGATCGGCCACCCCCTCACGGTAGAACTGGTAGCGCGGCTGGCCATCGTCCAGCGCGACCAGCGCCATCGAGGTCGGGCGCGGGCTGCGCCCGCCCAGCAGCGCCACATGATCGGTCTCGAGTGCCGCGGCCAGGCGCTCGCCCATCGGGTCCGTCGCAATGGGTGTGATATAGCCCGCCGGCGCCGACAACCGCCCCAGCGCGCGCGCGCAATTATAGGGCGACCCGCCCACGATGGCCCGAAATTCTGGCACGCCCTCTGGCGTCACCCGGCTCTGGATCATGTCGATCAGGTTTTCTCCCGCGCACAGGATCATCTTGCCCCCTCCTGAAACAATGTCGGGTCTGACATCCTCGCTTGGCGCCGTCAGGTCAAGCCATACTTGCCCGGCAACACCGCGCAGGGGGCCGACCGAAATCCGTGATCCGAGTCGCATTTGACGACGTGTCTGTCAGTTTTCAGCACCCCGCCCGATCCGTCAGCCGCTAGGTTCGACATGCAAGCAAGAGGTTGCCCATGCGCTATTCCGGCTTTCGGATACTTCAACAGGCCCTGACCGGCCACAAGGGCTGGACCCCGGCCTGGCGCAACCCCGACCCGCAGCCGCATTACGACTATGTCATCGTGGGCGGTGGCGGGCACGGTCTGGCGACCGCCTATTATCTGGCCAGGCAGTTTCGCCAAAGCCGGATCGCCGTGCTGGAGAAGGGCTGGATCGGTGGCGGTAATGTGGGGCGCAACACCACGATCATCCGCTCGAACTACCTGCTGGACGGCAATGAGCCCTTCTACGAATTCTCGCTCAGGCTGTGGGAGGGGCTGGAGCAGGATTTCAACTATAACGCCATGGTCAGCCAGCGCGGCATCCTGAACCTGTTTCACAGCGACGCCCAGCGCGACGCCTATATCCGGCGTGGCAATGCCATGCGCCTGCATGGCGCCGATGCCGAATTGCTGGACCGCGACCAGGTCCGCCGCGCATACCCGTTTCTCGATTTCGACAATGCCCGCTTTCCCATCAAGGGCGGGCTGGCGCAGCGCCGGGGCGGGACGGTGCGGCACGATGCGGTGGCCTGGGGCTATGCGCGCGGGGCCGATCAGCGCGGGGTCGATATCATCCAGAACTGCGCGGTCACGGGCCTGCGCATCGAGAATGGCCGCTGCACAGGCGTGGACACAACGCGCGGCGTCATCGGCGCGGGCAAGGTCGGCGTGGCGGTCGCGGGCAATTCCTCACGCGTGATGGCGATGGCGGGGCTGCGCCTGCCGATCGAATCCCACGTTCTGCAGGCTTTCGTCTCGGAGGGGCTGAAGCCCGTCCTGCCCGGTGTCATCACCTTTGGCGCGGGCCATTTCTATTGCAGCCAGTCCGACAAGGGGGGTCTGGTCTTTGGCGGCGACCTCGACGGCTATAATTCCTACGCCCAGCGCGGCAACCTGCCCGTGATCGAGGATGTGGCCGAGGGCGGCATGGCGCTCTTTCCCGGCCTTGGCCGCGTGCGGCTGTTGCGCGCATGGGGCGGCGTGATGGACATGTCGATGGACGGCTCGCCCATCATCGACCGCACGCCCGTCGAAGGGCTCTATCTCAATGGCGGCTGGTGCTATGGCGGGTTCAAGGCCACGCCCGCATCGGGTTGGTGTTTCGCGCATCTGCTGGCCACGGACCAGCCCCACCCGACCGCCACGGCCTACCGGCTCGACCGCTTCGCGCGCGGCCTCATGATCGATGAAAAAGGCGTGGGCGCGCAGCCCAATCTGCATTGAGAGTCCACATGCTTCATCTTGCCAGAAATACTCGAATACCCCGTCCCGCCCCGGCGCAGCACCTGCGAGGGCGACGGCCATGATCATCAATCATCCGCTACTGGGTCCCTGCGATGCGCAGGAATTCACCTACCTGGGCGATGCGTCGCTGCTTCACCGCCCCGATGGCATGGCCGAGGGCGCGGCAGATGCCTTTGTCGATTACAGCTATCCGCGCGAGAACCCCGCGGGGCTGCACCGCGAATTGTGGTTTCACGAACAGGGGGACCGGTCCTGGCTGGTCGTCACCCGCGATACCGTCACGCATGAGATCACCCAGGTGGAACTGGCCAGCGACGTGGCCCGCAGAGAGGGGCGCAGCCGATGAGACTCCCGTCCGGCGGTCAGATCGACCGCGCGCGCAAGCTCTCCTTCCGCTTCAATGGGCAGTATTACAAGGGCCATCCCGGGGATACGCTCGCCTCGGCGCTTCTGGCCAATGGCGTGCGGCTCATGGGGCGGTCCTTCAAGTATCATCGCCCGCGCGGGGTGCTGAGCGCGGGCAGCGAGGAACCCAATGCGCTGGTCGAACTGCGCAGCGGCGCGCGGCAGGAACCCAATACCCGCGCGACCACGACCGAACTGTTCGACGGGCTGCGCGCCGAGCCGCAGAATGCCTGGCCATCGCTGAAATTCGACGCACTGGCCCTCAATGACGCGCTCTCGCCCTTTCTGACCGCGGGGTTCTATTACAAGACCTTCATGTGGCCCGCCGCGTTCTGGGAAAAGCTCTATGAGCCGATCATCCGTCGCGCGGCCGGGCTGGGCGCGATCACCACACAGCCCGATCCGGACAGCTACGACAAGGGCTTTTTGCATTGCGACCTGCTGATCATCGGCGCTGGGCCTGCCGGGCTGATGGCCGCGCTGAGCGCGGGGCGCGCGGGCGCGCGGGTGATCCTTGCGGATGAGGATTTCCGCATGGGCGGGCGGCTGAATGCCGAGAGCTTTTCCATCAGCGACATGGCCGGGGCCGACTGGGCCGCACAGGCGGTCGCGGAACTGGGCGCATTGCCCAATGTGCGCCTGATGCCGCGCACGACCGTGATCGGTGCGTTCGATCACGGCATCTATGGCGCACTCGAGCGTGTCGCCGACCATCTGCCCACACCGCCCGAGGGCAAGCCGCGCCAGATCCTCTGGCGTGTCTATTCGCGCCGCGCGATCCTGTGCGCGGGCGCGATCGAGCGGCCCGTCGCTTTCGCCAATAACGACCGCCCCGGCATCCTGACCTCCGGTGCGCTGCGCGCCTATGCCAATCGCTGGGCGGTCTGCCCGGCGGATACTGTGGCCGTGTTCACCAACAATGATGATGGCCACCGAACGGCGGCCGATTTGCTGGCGCGCGGCATCAAGGTCGCCGCCGTGATCGACACCCGCGCCGGGGCCCCGCCGCTGGACGGGGTCGAGGTGATCAGCGGGGCGCAGGTCATCGATACAGCCGGGCGGCTGGGGCTGCGCTCGATCACTGTGCGGCCCGCAGGGGGCGACATTCGCAAACTTACGGTCGGCGCGCTGGGTGTCGCGGGCGGATGGAACCCCAATGTCGCGCTGACCTGTCACCAGCGCGCGCGGCCTGTCTGGGACGCCGAGATTGCCGCTTTCGTGCCAGGAGGGGAACTGCCGCCGGGCCTGTCGGTCGCGGGCGCGGCGGCGGGGCAGTTCAGCACCCATGCTGCGCTTGCGGGCGGGGGCGCGCAGGCGGCACAGGCGCTGGACGATCTGGGCATTGCCGCCAGCGTCCCCGACCTGCCGCAGGCCGAGGATGCGCCCACCCGCATTACCCCTTTCTGGCATGTGAAGGGCGACGCGCGTGCCTGGCTCGATTTCCAGAACGATGTGACTGTCAAGGACGTGCACCTCGCCCATCAGGAGGGGTTCAGATCGGTTGAGCATCTGAAACGCTACACCACGCTGGGCATGGCGACCGATCAGGGCAAGACTGCCAATCTGGGTGGGCTGGCGGTGATGGCCGAACTGACCGGCAGCAGCATCGCGCAGACCGGCACCACCATGTTCCGCCCGCCCTATACGCCCGTTGCAATGGGCGCATTGGCAGGCCGGTCGCGCGGGGCGGAGTTCCGTCCCCGCCGCCTGACACCCAGCCATCACTGGGCCGTCGAGCAGGGCGCAGTCTTTGTCGAGGTCGGGCTGTGGATGCGGGCGCAATGGTTCCCGCGCGCGGGCGAAACCCAATGGCGCGAGAGTGTGGACCGCGAGGTGCTGGCCACGCGCGGCTCGGTCGGCGTCTGCGATGTCACGACACTGGGCAAGATTGATGTGCAGGGGCGCGATGCGGCGGAATTCCTGAACCGCATCTATTGCAACGGCTTCGCGAAACTGCCCGTGGGCCGCGTGCGCTACGGGCTGATGCTGCGCGAGGACGGCATCGCCTTTGACGATGGCACAGCGGCCCGGCTGGCCGAGGATCATGTCGTCGTCACCACGACCACGGCCAATGCTGTGCCGGTCTATCGCCATATGGAATTTGCGCGCCAGTGCCTGTGGCCGGACATGGATGTGCAGCTGATCTCGACGACCGAGGCCTGGGCGCAATTCGCCATCGCGGGGCCCAATGCGCGCAAGCTGTTGCAGAAGATCGTGGACCCGGCTTTCGATATCTCGAATGAGGCGTTCCCCTTCATGGCCTGCGCCGAAATCACGGTCTGCAATGGCTGCCCCGCGCGACTGTTCCGCATCTCCTTCTCGGGTGAACTGGCCTATGAACTCGCCGTCCCCACCCGATACGGCGATGCGCTGATGCGCCGGATCATGGCCGAGGGGGCGGAATTCGACGTGACCCCCTATGGCACCGAGGCGCTGGGCGTCATGCGGATCGAGAAAGGCCATGCTGCGGGCAATGAGCTGAACGGCCAGATCACGGCGCTGAACCTTGGCATGGGGCGTATGGTCAGCACGAAAAAGGATTCGATCGGCGCGGTCCTGTCGCGGCGCGAGGGGCTGTCGGACCCGCAGGGCCTGCGCCTGGTCGGGCTGAAGGCGCGCGATCCGCAAAGCCGCATCACGGCAGGCGCGCATTTGCTGGAACAGGGCGCCAGTGCGGTGGCGGCGAATGATCTGGGCTATGTCACATCCGCCTGCTACTCGCCCACGTTGCAGGGCCATATCGCGCTCGGGTTTGTGAAGAACGGGCCGGCAAGGATGGGCGCGACCTTGCGCGCCGCCAGCCCCCTGACTGGCGCGGATACAGAGGTCGAGATCGTCCCACCCCATTTTGTTGACCCGGAAGGAGAGCGTCTGCGTGCATGATCTGTCCCCCCTGACCGCGTTGGGTGCAGCGGCCCCGCGCTCCGACACCATCGGCCCCGTCACCCTGCGCGAGGAACCGGACCGGGCGCTGGCGTCGGTCGCCGCCCGCACGGATCAGGCGACCGTCTGTCAGGCCGCGCTGGCCCGCTTTCTGGGGGTCGCGGCACCCGGCATCGCGCAGCATGTCAGCGGTGCTGACCTGTCCGCCTTCTGGATCGGCCCCGCGTCCTGGATGATCGAGGCACCAAATGACCGCCACCCCGATCTGGCCGGCAAGGCAAAGGCGGCATTGGGCGATGCTGCCAGCGTCACCGACCAGAGCGGTGCATGGGTCCGACTGGACATGACCGGCGACAGGGTCGTGCAGGTGATGGAACGGCTGTGCAATCTGGATATGGGCATCATGCCCCCCGGCAAGGCCCGGCGCACGGTGATCGATCATCTGGGCTGCTACGTCATCCGCCACGCGCAGGGCGTCACGATTTATGGCCCCCGCTCGGGCGCGAAAAGCCTGCACCACGCGGTCATCACGGCGATGCACTCGGCGCTGTGACCGCAGGCAGGGGCGCATTGTCACGCACACGGAACATGTTGACCTTGCGGCGATCCTCTTCCGGCGTCAGTCCATAGGTTTCTGCATATCGGCTGCGGAAGGGGCTGGCGCTGGCATAGCCGATGGCCAGCGCAATCTCGCGCATCGAGCGGTTGGAATACAGGACAAGCTGGCGCGCGGCGGCCAGCCGCATCTCGCGATATTGGACCAGCGGGGTTTTCCCTGTCAGCGACTTGAACAGGCGTTCCAGATGACGCGGCGAAATGCCGATCTGGTCACTGATATCGGCAATCCCGATCGGGTCTTCCAGATTTTCAGACATCAGTTTCATGGCGCGGGCCAGTGGGTCGGGCAGCATGTCGGATGTGACGGCGACCTGCGGGGCCGGGACCTTCTGGCGCACGCCCTCGCCGCGCACCAGCGGGTGCTGGAACCAGCAGGCGACCTCGGTCATCACGGCGGCACCAAGGCGACGTTCGATCAGCAACAGCGCCAGATCAAAGGCCGCCGCCGCCCCGGCCACAGTGACACGGCGCCTGTCGGGCATGATGACCGCATCCGTGGTGGCGTGATGCGGGAATTCATCAGCAAAGGCTGCCGCATAGCACCAATGTACCGACGTCACATATCCTTCCATGATCCCGGCGCGCGCCAGCAGGAACACACCCCCGCTGACCGCACCGAGTGTCGCGCCGTGCCGTTCCAGCGTGCGCAGGGCACCAAAACCGTGGCGCGGATTGTCGAACTGCGCATCGGGCGGGCTGAGCACGATCAGATAATCGACATCACCCGCGCTGCCCAGATCGCAGGAGGGGTGAAACCGGACCATGGCGCTGCTGTCCACAGGCGCGCCCGTTTCGGAAATCAGCGTCCAGCGAAAGCCGTCCTGGCCCGAGATTTCATTGGCCGCGCGCAGCGGCTCGATCATCGAGGTCAGGCAGGCCATCGGAAAACCGGGAAAGACCAGCAACCCCAGATGTATATTTTCATTTGCGGTACCGCGACTTATACTCTCGTGACACATCCTGCCGTCTTTCCTGCCTCATGGGCGCTATCAACACCGGCTATCAGGGACGCTACATGCCGCGCGCGATCAAACCAGTGGATGCCCCCGACCGCAAGGCCCGCCTTGACCAGGACCCGCACCGCCTGCGCGAGGATCGCGAGAATGTGCTGGAAGTGGCCATCGGGCGCGAAGTGCGCGCCTATCGCCGCCAGAAGGCGATCACGGTTGCCGAGCTTGCCACGCGCACGGGACTGTCCATCGGGATGCTGTCCAAGATCGAGAACGGCAACACCTCGCCCTCGCTCACCACTTTGCAGACACTGGCCCACGCGCTGAGTGTGCCGCTGACATCCTTCTTCCGCGGGTTCGAGGAACATCGCGAGGCGGTGCATACCCGCGCGGGCGCGGGGGTCGAGATCGAACGCGCGGGCACGCGCGCCGGGCATCAATACAATCTGCTCGGCCATATCGGAGCGAATGCAAGCGGCGTCATGGTCGAGCCCTATCTGATCACACTGAACACCGAATCCGACATTTTCCCGACCTTTCAGCATGGCGGGATCGAGACGATCTATATGCTGGAAGGCGAGCTTGGTTACCGCCACAACAAGACCCTGTATCATCTGCGCCCCGGTGACACGCTGTTTTTCGATGCCGACGCGCCGCATGGCCCCGAGGTGCTGGAGAAACTGCCCGCGCGGTATCTGTCGATCATCGCCTATCCGCAAAACGGCTGAGCCGCCCTCGGTTGGCTGGCAACACTCTGCGCGAGACGACCGGGAAAATCAAACACAGAGAAATTAATTTTCCTGACGCGGGTGTTTGGTGCCACGTGTCGGGGGTCGGCTCATGCCGGTTCTCCAAGCATATGAGCAGTGCACGACTGGTGAGGGCAAAATTATGGGGAAAATAAGTTTCCTGTGGGTTGTGGTTTGCGGAGGGCGCTGCTAGCGTCGCGCAAACATCCTGCATGAAGGAGTGCCCACATGTGCGGAATCGTCGGATTGTTTCTGAAGGACAAGGCGCTGGAGCCGCGTCTGGGTGCCATGCTGACCGATATGCTGGTCACAATGACCGACCGTGGCCCGGACAGCGCCGGTATCGCGATCTATGGCGCGGCAAAGGGCGACAGCGCCAAGCTGACCGTACAATCGGCGCAGGCTGATGCGGATTTCGCCACGCTCGGCGATGATCTGTCGGCACGACTGGGCGCGCCGGTCACCTTGAAGCGCAAGGATACGCACGCGGTCCTGACCCTGCCGCAGGCGCAGGTCACTGATGCCCGCGCGGCGCTTGCCGATCTGCGCCCCGGCCTGAGCGTGATGAGCGATGGCGCTGCCATCGAGATCTACAAGGAGGTCGGGCTGCCCCGCGATGTCGCCCAGCGCTTCGACATTTCAGCGATGCGCGGCACGCATGGTGTCGGGCATACGCGCATGGCGACCGAGTCCGCCGTGACCACGCAGGGCGCGCATCCGTTCTCGACCGGGGCGGACCAGTGCCTTGTGCATAACGGGTCCCTCTCGAACCACAATAACTGGCGCCGCCGGTTGCGGCACGAGGGCATTCGCATCGACAGCATGAATGACACCGAAGTGGGCGCCGCCTATCTGACATGGAAAATGCAGAACGGCGCATCCCTGGGCGATGCGCTGAAAGCGGCACTGGACGATCTCGACGGGTTCTTTACCTTCGTCGTGGGCACAAAGGCCGGCTTTGGTGTCGTGCGTGATCCGATTGCCTGCAAACCCGCTGTGATGGCCGAAACCGATCAGTATGTGGCCTTCGGGTCCGAATATCGCGCGCTGGTGGGCCTGCCCGGCATCGACACCGCCCGCGTCTGGGAACCTGAACCCGCCACTGTCTATTTCTGGAGTCATTGAGCAATGCAGAGTTTCGATCTTGCCAGCCAGTCCCTGCGCGATCTGAACGCGACGCTGCAGGCCTCGTCCGCGCAGACAAACGCCACGCAATGGGAAATCCTGAACCCCCGCGGTGCCCACGCCATCGCTGTGGGGCTGGATGCGCCGATAGAGGTGACGGTGCGCGGCTCTACCGGGTATTACTGCGCGGGCATGAACAAGCAGGCGCATGTGCATATCACCGGCTCTGCCGGGCCGGGCGTGGCCGAAAACATGATGTCGGGCACTGTGATCATCGACGGTGATGCCAGCCAGTATGCCGGTGCCACAGGGCGCGGCGGGCTGCTGGTCATTCGCGGCAATGCCTCTTCGCGCTGCGGGATATCGATGAAGGGTATTGATATCGTCGTAGAGGGCAATATCGGGCATATGTCGGCTTTCATGGGTCAGGCGGGCAATCTGGTCGTCTGCGGCGATGCGGGCGATGCGCTGGGCGATTCGCTTTATGAGGCGCGGCTGTTCGTGCGCGGATCCGTCAAAAGCCTTGGTGCCGACTGCATCGAGAAAGAGATGCGCCCCGAGCATCTGGAAATTCTGCGCGATCTTTTGGCACGCGCCGGGGTAGATGCCCGCCCCGAGGAGTTCCGCCGCTATGGATCGGCGCGCAAGCTGTATAACTTTGATATCGACAATGCTGCGGAATATTGAGGGAGCCTGCCCATGACCACCCATGACAAACGCATTCCGCAGACGGCGCCGATCCAGTCCGCGACCTTCACCAACCCCATCAATGCCGAAATCCGGCGCGCTGCCGCGACTGGCATTTATGACATTCGCGGGGGCGGGGCAAAGCGCAAGGTGCCGCATTTCGATGATCTGCTGTTCCTCGGCGCCTCGATCAGCCGCTACCCGCTGGAAGGGTATCGCGAGAAATGTGACACGCGCGTCACCCTTGGCACGCGGTTTGCAAAGAACCCCATCGAACTGGATATTCCCGTTACCATCGCAGGCATGAGCTTTGGCGCGCTATCAGCGCAGGCCAAGGAAGCGCTGGGGCGGGGGGCCTCGGCGGCGGGCACCTCGACCACGACGGGCGATGGCGGCATGACGGATGAAGAGCGCGGGCATTCGACCAAGCTCGTCTATCAATACCTGCCCTCGCGCTACGGCATGAACCCCGACGATCTGCGCCGCGCCGATGCGATCGAGATTGTCGTGGGGCAGGGGGCCAAACCCGGTGGCGGGGGCATGCTGCTGGGCCAGAAGATCAGCGACCGGGTGGCCGAGATGCGCACCCTGCCCAAGGGGATCGATCAGCGCTCTGCCTGTCGTCACCCGGACTGGACCGGCCCCGATGATCTGGAAATCAAGATACTGGAATTGCGCGAGATCACGGGCTGGCAGGTGCCGATCTATGTGAAAGTCGGCGGCACGCGGCCCTATTATGACACGGCACTGGCGGTCAAGGCGGGTGCGGATGTCGTGGTGCTGGACGGGATGCAGGGCGGGACGGCGGCCACGCAGGATGTGTTCATCGAACATGTCGGCCTGCCGACGCTGGCCTGTATCCGCCCCGCCGTGCGTGCGTTGCAGGATATGGGAATGCACCGTGAGGTGCAGCTTGTCGTCTCGGGCGGGATTCGCAGTGGCGCCGA
The DNA here is from genome assembly GCA_007695345.1 of Paracoccaceae bacterium. Classification (GTDB taxonomy): domain Bacteria; phylum Pseudomonadota; class Alphaproteobacteria; order Rhodobacterales; family Rhodobacteraceae; genus Roseinatronobacter. Next base: position 42,156 of record REDZ01000088.1, read on the forward strand.
TGTGGCCAAGGCGCTTGCGCTGGGGGCGGATGCCGTGGCCATCGGCACGGCGGCGCTGATCGCGCTGGGCGACAATGACCCGAAATGGGAATCCGAATATCAGAAACTGGGCACCACGACCGGCGCGTATGACGACTGGCACGAAGGCCGCGATCCGGCCGGGATCACGACGCAGGACCCCGAACTCGCCGCGCGGCTGGACCCGGTCGAGGCCGGGCGCCGGTTGCGCAACTATCTGAAGGTGATGACACTGGAAGCGCAGACCATTGCGCGCGCCTGCGGGCATAACCACCTGCACAATCTCGAACCCGAGGACCTGTGTGCCCTGACGATGGAGGCGGCGGCCATGGCGCAGGTGCCACTTGCAGGCACGGACTGGTATCCGGGCAAACCCGGAACCGGTTACTGACATCACAGGCGCGGGTCGGGCAGAATGACCGGCCCGCGTTTTGCTTCAAGAACAACAACAGCCAATGGGGACAAGAATGACACTCGACCTTGCAGCCTACGCAAAAGAGCGCGGCATAAAGTATTTCATGATTTCCTTTACCGATCTGTTCGGCGGCCAGCGTGCGAAGCTGGTGCCCGCACAGGCCATCGCCGAGATGCAGGTTGAAGGCGCGGGTTTTGCGGGCTTTGCCACATGGCTGGACCTGACACCCGCGCATCCCGACATGCTGGCGGTGCCGGACCCGTCCTCGGTCATTCAGATCCCGTGGAAACCCGAGGTCGCCTGGGTTGCTGCCGATTGCAAGATGGATGGTGAGGATGTCGCGCAGGCCCCCCGTAATGTGCTGCGCCGCCAGATCGCCCGCGCCGCCGAAGAGGGGCTGCATGTCAAGACCGGGGTCGAGGCCGAATTCTTTCTGCTGACCCCCGACGGGCTGCAAATCTCCGACCCCCATGACACCGCCGAAAAGCCCTGCTATGACCAGCAAGCCATCATGCGTCGCTATGATGTCGTGCGCGAGATCTGCGACTACATGCTGGATCTGGGCTGGGGCCCGTATCAGAACGACCATGAGGACGCGAATGGCCAGTTCGAGATGAACTGGGAATTCGCCGATGCGCTGGTCACGGCGGACCGGCACAGCTTCTTCAAGTTCATGGTCAAATCCGTGGCCGAGGCGCATGGCTTTCGCGCGACCTTCATGCCCAAGCCCATTCAGGGCCTGACCGGCAATGGCTGCCATGCGCATATCTCGGTCTGGGATGATGCAGGCAAGAACGCCTTTGCGACCGAAAAGGGCACTGGCCCCACGGGTGAGCTGGGCCTGTCCGATCAGGGCGCGCATTTCCTTGGCGGGATCATGACACATGCCAGCGCTCTGGCCGCGATCACCAACCCCACAGTGAACAGCTACAAGCGGATCAACGCCCCGCGCACCACATCAGGCGCGACATGGGCGCCCAATTCCGTCACATGGACGGGCAATAACCGCACCCATATGGTGCGCGTGCCGGGGCCGGGGCGGTTTGAACTGCGCCTGCCCGATGGCGCGGCGAACCCCTATCTGCTGCAAGCGGTGATCATCGCGGCAGGTATGAGCGGCATTCATTCCAAGGCCGATCCCGGCAAGCGCTATGATATCGACATGTATGCCGAGGGCCACAAGGTCGAGGATGCGCCGAAACTGCCGCTGAATCTGCTGGACGCGCTGCGCGCCTACGAATCCGATGGTGCGTTGATGGAGATGATGGGGCAGGAGTTCTCGCAGGCCTTCCTGAAACTCAAACGGCGGGAATGGGATTCCTTCGTGTCGCATTTCAGCCGGTGGGAGCGCGAGCACACGCTTGATATCTGATCGGTTCATCCCCGAAAGGTAGCAGACACGCGCGCAAGGCGACGCTCGAACAGGCGCAGATCATCGTTGAGCTGCGCCACAAGCTGCGCGCGGTCGATATCGCGCCAATAGGGCTGGGCGGCAAGGGGCACGAAGATATCGCTGCCCAGCGGGAAGAGTGCGATTGTCTGGCCTGCGTGGAAAACCACGATGGCAGGGTCGTTCGCACCAATCTCTGCCAGCGCGTCGCGATCCAGAAGCTGCAGGACCGCGTGACTCTCCGGCGCGGCATAGGCGCGGAAATGCGGCGCCAGATCAGCGGGCATGGTGTGATCTTCCAGCCCATGGGTTTTCGTAATCGCGCGGTGGATCCGGATATCGATCATGTCGGGCAGGAACACGGCGCTGACATGCTGGGGCAGACCCGCATCGATGCGGATGCAGATGGCGTGCAGTGGCTGCGCGATGCGCCGGTTGCGCTCGCGCCGTGTGCGGATGTGATAGTCGATATGCAGCCGCGCAATCGACACATCCTGCCCGTCGATGGTGCCGGTCAGCAAGTCATGGCCCGTCACCTCGGTAATGCGTGGAAACAGCGGCCAGTCGCGCAATGTGTCATGACTGATCGCGGGGTCAAGCTGATGCGTGAAGCCCCCCATCGCGCTGGCGATGCTGCGCCCCATTATGGTTCGCATGGTCTGGCGGAACACCCGCGCCGGGCCGCGCTGCAACAACAGCCACGCCACGGCCACTGCGATCAGCACCAAAAGCCCCGTGTTCAACAGCCCCCATGTAAGCACGCGCCAGCCGTATAGCGCCACCAGAAGCACGACGACGCCCAGGGCCACCAGCGGCAGCACCACAAGCGCGCGCCGATCCAGCCTTGCGCAGATCTCGCTGCGCAGCTCTTCCAGCGCATCTGCGGCGCGTTCCAGTTCGGGCTGCTGCGCTGCGATGCGGGGATCAGGCTGTGCCGGTTCCGGTGGTTGTGGCGCAATGCCGATAGAGGCGCCCATCGACACGATGCCGCCCATGACCGAGGCCCAGAGCCGGGTTGCCGAAACCCCGCTCATTCTGCGCACATGTCATGGCGCAGACGCGCGGGCGTTGGTTGAGGGACTGTCATCGACGGCTCAATGCGCTGCGGGACGGAGGGTCCGACCATATTCATGCGAAAACACGTCCTTTTTGATGAATCCGGTGCCCGGCCCGGTGCGGAAATCTTGAGCACCGCTGATATATACAACAACGCCCTCGCGCTTCCCCCTCTGAACGAAGGGGGTGCCGCCAAAACCACGCAGGCCATAGCAAAAACACCCGCTTGTGGCAGGAAATTCGGCATGGCGCGCGCCCGGCACCGCATAAATCATCCCAGGCGACGCCCGTTCCCCCAAAGAATCCGGCTTGATGCGTCGGTATGAATAACGTAACCATTTGTATGATGGTGCCCGGAGTGTTCCGGGAGAATAGGGAAGCCGGTGAGATTCCGGCGCTGCCCCCGCAACTGTAGGCGGTGCGCGCCCCCAGATGCCACTGGACCAATCGTCCGGGAAGGCGGGTGCGCAGAACAACCGCGAGCCAGGAGACCTGCCATCATGAATGAAGCTGTCGATCCGGACGGGGTGTCCGGAGAAAGGTGCAAGATGGATCTTCCTGCGACCAAGGCGCAGCCCGTTTCGGGTGCCCTCTTTCGGCCTTCTCTCCGGAATGTATTTGCGACGGGTTTTTCAATGGGAAAGAGGATCTGATGAAACATGCTGCCCTGATCGCATCTGCGCTGATGCTCGTGGCCCCGGCCGCATCTGCAACTACCCTGACGCTGTTCGCCTCGGGCGAGGATCTGGCGACCGAAGGGTTTACCGAACCGCGACTGACCAAGGATGGCTGGGCGCTGGAATTCTCGCGCATCATCGCACATGTCGATCAGGTCACAGCCTGGCAGTCCGAGCCGCCCTTCATGGGCGACGGGCCGGACATTGAAGGCACGGCGCTGGAATTCGGCGGCCCCTTCACGGTCGATCTGGTCGATGCAGATGATGCCGATCTTGTGGAACTGGCCAGAATCGACGCCGATCCCGGTTTCTACAATGCGCTGTCCTGGGCGCTCAGCCCCGCGCCTCAGGGCGAATTCGAAGGCTTCTCGCTCGTGTTCGAAGGGATTGCCCGCCGCGATGGCGACGAGGTCACGTTCACGCTTGCCACGCGCGATGCGATCCTTCATGCCTGCGGCGAATATGTGGGCGATACGCGCAAGGGGTTCGTGACCGAGGATGCCGGATCAGAGCTGGAGATCACGCTGCATCTTGACCATCTGTTCGGTCGTGCCGACCGCCCGGCGGACAGCGCCACGAACCTCGAGGCGCTGGGTTTTGACGCATTCGCGGATGGTGGCATGCATGAATTCACCCTTGGTGATCTGCATGTCGGGCATGTCGGCGAGGGGCATTGTCATGATCAGACGATGTAATGTTGCGCTTGCGTTGGTTGTGGCGCTGGGGGTGTTGCCCCCCCAGAGCCTGCTTGCACATGCCGCATACCTGACCGCGCAGGAGCCGAAGGTCATCAGCATACGCGGCCAGTATGACAATGGCGATTTGATGGAGGGCGCGCAGGTTCTGGTCTTTGCGCCCGACAATCCGGCAGAGCCCTGGACCACCGGCACCGCGGATGATCTTGGCCGCTTTCTGCTGTTCCCCGATACCAGCCTGCCAGGGCGCTGGACGATCCAGATGCGGCAGGCGGGCCATGGCGCCGTGATCCATGTCGAGGTCGGTGCGGACAGCGCTGATGCCGCAGCCGTTCTGGCGACAGCCGCGACCGGTGCGCCACAAAGCCTGGCGCAGCAACTGGTGATGATCGCGCTGGTCGGCTGGGGCGCGCTGGGCACAGCGCTCTATTTCCGGCGCAGGAGGGGCGGCAATGCATCTGCCTGATGGTCTGGTGCCGGTCGGCATGGCCGCTGCGGGCTATGCGGGCAGCGGCGCGCTTCTGGCGCTGAGCATGAACCGCATCGCGCGCCTGCCCGATCCCCAGGCTGCCATGCCGCGCGCGGCAATGATGACGGCAGTGTTCTTCGCGGCCTCTGCCATCGTCGTGCCGGTGCCGCCGACGACCGTGCATCTGATGCTGTCGGGCGTGATGGGGGTGCTGCTGGGCTGGTTCGCTGTGCCCGCGATTCTGGTGGGGCTGTTCCTGCAGGCAGTTCTGTTCGGGCATGGCGGTCTGACGACCATCGGGCTGAACGGGCTGATCATCGCCGTGCCCGCGCTGGTGGCGTTCATGGTCTATCGCACTGCTGCCGGGCGGTTTCCACGGCTGGCGGCCGGGGTGGCGGGCAGCGGGGGCGTGCTGATGTCGCTTGCGATCTTTGCCGCTTTCGTGCTGCTGGGCCTGCCCGCCCAGATGGATGCCAGCGCCGAGCGCGCGGCGCTCATGGTCTTCGTGCTGGCGCATATGCCGCTGGTCGTGGCAGAGGGGATCATCGTGATCGTTCTGTTGCAGATCCTGTCGCGGGTTGAACCGGGGTTGCTGCCCCGTGGCTGAGGCTGCTGCACCCCGCCTGCCTGATGGCCCGCGCACACGGCTGATCATGGCGCTGATCCTGGCCTTTGCCTTTGCCAGCGTTACGCAGATCACCAGCCTGCCGCTGCTGGCCGCCCTTGCGCTGGCCGCCCTTGTGGCATCGGGCCAGCCGATGGCGGTGCTGACGCGGTTGCGCGCGCCTGCCATGCTGGCGCTTGCAATTGCGCTCGCGCTCGCGCTGTTCAGCGGGTCCGACACGCTGTGGCAGGCCGGTCCGCTGCATCTGCGAAGCGACGGGGTCGCGGCGGGGGCGCTGGTCGCGCTGCGGCTATTGGCGATTGTCACGCTGACACTGGTGCTGCTGGGATCACTGCCGCCCCACAAACTGGCCGAGGCGCTGCGCGGCCTTGGCCTGCCTGCGATCCTGTCGGATCTGGTCATGCTGACCCTGCGCTATATTGACGAGATGCGCGCGCGGCTGGCGCGGGCAGATGCCGCGCGGCGGCTGCGCGGCGGGGGCGCGGGCTGGCGCGCCCTGCCGGAACGCGCAGCCGTATTCGCAACAGCGCTGATCCATGGCCAGCACCGCGCGGACCGCGTCTGGGCCGCCATGCGTCTGCGCCACTATGGCGCCACGCGTCCGGCGACCCCGCCGTTCGGCCTGCATGATCTGCTCTGGATCGGTGCGGCGCTTGCGCTTGCCGCGGCACTGGTCTGGCTGGACCGCGCGACATGAGTGCAGCGCTGGACACAAGTGGCCTGTCGGTTGGCTGGCCGGGCCATGCGCCGGTACTGACCGGGCTGGCGCTGCGCCTTGCGCCGGGCGAACGGATCGGGCTTGTGGGGCCGAACGGGGCCGGAAAATCGACGCTGTTTGCCACGCTTGCCGGGCTGATCCCGCCACTGGCAGGCCAGATATCGGTCATGGGCGACCTGCTGCCGCCCGCCACCATCTCGGCCCGGATCGGCGTGCTGCTGCAACAGTCCGAGGATCAGCTTTTCTGCCCGACACTGGCCGAGGATGTGCGCTTCGGCCCGCAAAACCAGGGCCTGCGCGGCGATGCGCTGGAGGCGCGCGTGACCCGTGCGCTGGCGCAATGTGACCTGAGCCATCTGTCTGACCGGCCCGTGCACCACCTGTCGGGCGGCGAGAAGCGGCGCGCAGCGATTGCGGGGCTGCTGGCGATGCAGCCCGAGATCCTGCTTCTGGACGAACCCTCTGCCGCGCTGGATCTGCGCAGTCGCCGCGCACTGATGGGGCTGCTGGCCCGGATGCCGCAGGCGATGGTCATAGCCAGCCACGATCTGGAAATGCTGCTGGATCTGTGCCCGCGCATCCTGCTGGTGGATGCAGGGCGCGTGCAGGCGGACGGCCCCGCGCAAGATGTGCTGTCGGATGCGGCAGTGATGCAGCGCCATGGGCAGGAAGTCCCGGCATCGCTGCGCGCAACTGGCCGCGCCAGCCCTGTCGCGATCGGGCAGCGGGGCTGAGCGTCGGTGTCCGGCGCCCTTGTCGCAACGCTTGCACACCCGCACCCTGGATAGGGGGCGATGGGCCATATCAGCAGGCTGTCGCGGCCTTTTATACCTGTCTGGCGCCGGCGCTCGCCGCGCCGGACCGGGCGGCCAGCCTGCGCTTGGGATCCCCCTTGCCAGATAGGGGCCGTGTATCCGGATTGCGCCGGTGCGCTGGCCGATCCATGTCCGGACTACGCCAATCGTCGAGGTGCGTGATGACAGGCAGCAGGGGATATCGCTACCGCTTCTTGCGTCGCTTCACCCCGCCGCGCTGGCCCGGCTTGCCTGCGGTCGAACGCGGTTTGACGGCGTGATCCACAGCCTCGTCCACAACCGATTGCCGCGCCAGCGGGTCATCCGACACGGCCAGTTCCACGGCCTCCAGCCGCTTGATCTCATCTCGCAGGCGGGCGGCTTCCTCGAATTCCAGGTTCTCGGCGGCCTTGCGCATATCGGTCCGCATCCCTTCAAGATGGGCCTGCAGGTTCGCGCCGGGTTTCACTTTCTCAACCTGCGCTGTGACGCGGGCCATGTCAGTGTCACCCTGGTACAGCCCCGCTAGCACATCCTCGACATTCTTGCGCACTGTCGCGGGTGTGATGCCGTGCTCCAAGTTATAGGCGATCTGCTTTTCGCGCCGGCGATCCGTCTCGGCGATGGCGCGCTCCATGCTGCCGGTCACGCGGTCGGCATACATGATGACGCGACCATCGGCATTGCGTGCGGCCCGCCCGATGGTCTGGATCAACGAGGTTTCCGAGCGCAGGAACCCCTCTTTATCCGCATCCAGAATCGCCACCAGTCCGCATTCGGGGATATCCAGCCCCTCGCGCAGCAGGTTGATGCCGATCAGTACATCAAACGCGCCCAGGCGCAGATCGCGCAGGATTTCGATGCGTTCGATCGTGTCGATATCGGAATGCATGTAGCGCACGCGGATGCCCTGTTCATGCATGTATTCGGTCAGATCCTCGGCCATGCGCTTGGTCAGCACAGTACACAGCACGCGCATGTCGCGGGCGGCGACCTTGCGCACCTCATCGAGCAGATCATCCACCTGCATCGCGACAGGCCGGATTTCGACCTGCGGGTCAATCAGGCCCGTGGGGCGGATCACCTGTTCAGTGAACACGCCACCGGTCTGTTCCAGTTCCCACGCGGCGGGGGTGGCAGACACGAAGACCGATTGCGGGCGCATGGCGTCCCATTCCTCGAACTTCAGGGGTCGGTTATCCATGCAGGACGGCAGGCGGAACCCGTGTTCGGCCAGCGTGAACTTGCGCCGGTAGTCGCCGCGATACATGCCGCCGATCTGCGGCACCGAGACATGGCTTTCATCGGCAAAGACGATGGCATTGTCGGGGATGAATTCGAACAGGGTGGGCGGCGGCTCGCCCGGCGCGCGGCCGGTCAGATAGCGCGAGTAATTCTCGATCCCGTTGCACACGCCGGTCGCTTCCAGCATTTCCAGATCGAACTTGGTGCGCTGTTCCAGCCGCTGGGCTTCCAGCAGCTTGCCCTCTGCCACCAACTGGTCGAGCCGCTGCTGAAGCTCGTGCTTGATGCCTTTCACGGCCTGCTGCATCGTCGGGCGCGGGGTGACGTAGTGACTGTTGGCATAGATGCGGATCTGTTCAAAACTGTCAGTTTTGCCACCTGTCAGCGGATCAAATTCAGTGATCGCTTCCAGTTCTTCACCAAAAAACGACAATTTCCAGGCGCGGTCCTCCAGATGGGCGGGCCAGACCTCGATCACGTCGCCGCGCACGCGAAAGCTGCCGCGCTGAAAGGCCGCGTCATTGCGGCGATATTGCTGGGCGACCATATCAGCCAGAACCTGCCGTTGGTTGTAGCTTTCCCCAACCTTGAAATCCTGCGTCATCGCGGAATAGGTCTCGACCGAGCCGATGCCGTAGATGCAACTGACCGAGGCCACGATGATCACGTCATCGCGTTCCAGAAGTGCCCGGGTGGCCGAGTGGCGCATCCGGTCGATCTGTTCGTTGATCTGGCTTTCCTTCTCGATATAGGTGTCCGAGCGCGGGACATAGGCTTCGGGCTGGTAATAGTCGTAATAGCTGACGAAATACTCGACCGAGTTGTCGGGGAAAAAGCCCTTGAACTCGCCATATAGCTGCGCGGCCAGCGTCTTGTTGGGCGCAAGGATGATGGCGGGGCGCTGGGTTTCCTCGATCACCTTGGCCATGGTGTAGGTTTTGCCGGTGCCGGTTGCGCCCAGCAGCACCTGATCGCGTTCGCCCGTCCTGACCCCTTCGGCCAGTTCGGCAATCGCTGTGGGCTGATCGCCTGCGGGCTGAAAGGGGCTGGCCATGCGAAAGCGCCTGCCGCCTTCCAGCTTGGGGCGGGTCAGAACGTCGGGGCGTTCGGCAGGCAGGTTCATGTTGTTATGCGGCATCTGGCCCCCTTGGCAACACGCTGATACTTGGCATTTCGCGCGCCCGGATCAACCCGCAAAGCGGCAAGACACTTGAATACCCCGTCGATATCCTGACAGTTTCCGGCATGAAGCACCTGACCCCGCATATCCAGCTTGCAACGATCCTCGTGGTGCTGACGCTTGGCCTGTGGCAAAGCGCGGATTTCCAGCAGATCGCAGCCGGGATCGCGCTGTTCCTGTTGGGCATGACGATGCTGGAAGACGGGTTCAAGGCCATGGGCGGCGGGCTGCTGGAGCGGCTTCTGGCGCACAGTACCGGCAGCCTGCCGCGCGCGATGGGGTTCGGTATCGCGGCCACCACGGTCACGCAATCCAGTTCGCTTGTGTCGGTGATCGCGATTTCCTTTCTCAGCGCCGGGCTGATCACCCTGCAGGCGGGGATCGGGATCATCTTCGGGGCCAATCTGGGCACGACAACCGGGGCCTGGCTGATGGCGGGGGTCGGGCTGCGCGTGGATATCGCGGGCTATGCCATGCCGCTCCTGGCGCTGGGGGCGGTGCTGATGTTCCAGCGCGGTGCCGGGCTGCGCGGGGCAGGGCGCGTGCTGGTGGGGATCGGGCTGGTCTTTCTGGGGATCGCGTTCATCAAGGATGGGTTCGATGCGATCAGTGCGCGGTTTGACCTGACGGCGCTGGCGCTGACCGGGGTTCTGGGGCTGCTGGTCTATACGCTGATCGGCGCGACCGCGACAGTGGTGATGCAGTCCAGCCATGCCACGATGCTTCTGGTCATCACGGCATTGTCCGCAGGCCAGATCAGTTATGACAACGCGCTGGCGGTGGCGATTGGGGCCAATATGGGCACGACAGTCACGGCGCTGATCGGGGCATCGCAGGCGAATTATCAGGGCAAGCGGCTGGCGCTGGGGCATCTGATCTTCAATGGGCTGACGGCGGTTGCGGCACTGGCACTGATCGTGCCGCTGCGTGTGCTGGTGGACCTGATCAGCGATCTGGCCGGGATCGGGGCGCAGGATTTTGCACTGCGGTTGGCGGTGTTTCATACATTGTTCAACCTGTTGGGGCTGGGGCTGATGGTGCCACAGATGCCGCGCCTGCTGCGCTTTCTGGAACGGCGGATTGCCGCGCCCTCGCCCGCGGTCAGCCGTCCGCGCCATATTCAGGCCGATCTGGGTGATTTCCCCGCGACTTTGCTGCAGGCATTGCGGGCCGAGTTGCGCCATCTCTATGAAAACGGGGCCGCGCTGTGCGCCGAGGCGATCAACCTGCGGTTGGCCGATCTGGTGCAGTCAGGGGATCTGCCTTTGACGGTCGCGCGCAACCGTGATGCGATCGGGCTGGATCTGGACAGGCGCTACAATGACAAGGTCAAGGCGTTACATGCCGCGATCATCGATTTTGCAGCGTCCAAGTCCAGCCTTCCCCTGCCAGATTCCGCGGCGCGCCGGTTGCAGGAATTGCGCGATGGCGCGAATGCCGTGGTGCGCGCGGTCAAGGCGATCAAGCATCTGCAGCGCAATACGCGGCGCTTCACCGAGCGCGACCATGGTGCGGTCAGCACGCTGTATGACAGCCTGCGCACCGAGATTGCCAGCATCCTTGTCGCGATACAGACGCTGGAGGCCACGGAACCCGCGCAGCGCTCATCCCTGTGGATCGCAGAGGAACGCCGCGCCCTGCGCAAGGGCGCGGATGAGGTGAATGCAAGGCTTGAAACTCTGCTGCGCGCGCGCCGCATTTCGGCAGCCGATGCGACATCTTTCCTCAATGACGCGCATAACGCGCAGGAGGCAATGAACGCGCTTCTGGATGCTGCCGAGGCGCTGTATCGTGACCCCGATGATACCGTGGCCGAGATCGAGCGCCTGCTGACACCCGAGGATGACACAGAAGAGCAGCCCGTGCCCTGATATAAGGCGCGGCGTGCGGAGGGATCGAGATGGCCTTTGGCAAGTTCAGGGATGCAATGGATCGCCACCTGAAGCGGTTGCGCAAAGGAGAGGCGCACAAAATCAAGCCTGCGGATCTGGACAAGATGATCACCAAGCTGGAAAAGCGCAGGCAGGACCTGCTGGCAGAAGCGCAGGCCAAGCCGCAAAAGGCCGAGCGGATCACCCACAAACAGGCCGCGCTGGATGAGATGCTGGCCAATGCCCGCAGCCTGCGCGCCCGGCTGGAGCCTGCGGCCGACGACCCCGACAGCGGGGCTTGATCCGGCGGGGCCAAGCTGCCACGACTGCCCCACGCGCAAACGAGGTTCCGAATGAACAAGGCGACACAGACGACCGTGCTGGACCAGTCAATCGCGATCCTGGCTGATCTGGTCAGTTTTCCGTCGGTGTCAGCCGATGGCAACCTCGCCGTTACCGACTATCTGGCGCAGGCGCTGGAAGGGGCGGGCGCGCGCTTCTGGATCGAGCATGATGCGACCGGGACCAGGGCCAATCTGTTCGCGACCATCGGGCCGGAACGCGATGGTGGGGTCGTTCTGTCCGGCCATACCGATGTCGTTCCCGTGGCCGATCAGGTCTGGAGCAGCGATCCCTTTACCCTGCGCGAGCAGGGCGGGCGGCTTTACGGTCGGGGCAGTTGCGACATGAAGGGCTTTGTCGCCGCCTGCGTTGCGATGGCGCCGCTTTTCGCGCGCACGGATCTTCAGGTGCCGGTGCATTTTGCCTTTACCTATGATGAGGAAATTGGCTGTTTCGGCGCACAGGCACTGGTCGCCAGCCTTGAGAAGCGCGGCATCCGCCCAGCGGCTGCGATCATCGGCGAACCGACATCCATGCAGCCGGTGGACGGGCACAAGGGCTGTTTCGAGTACACGACATGGGTGACAGGGCTGGAAGGGCACGGTTCTGCCCCTGATCGCGGTGTGAATGCCGTGGAACACGCCGCCCGGATCGTGCTGGAACTGGTGCGGCTGCGCGATGATCTGAAGACGCGCGCGCCTGCCGATTGCCCGTTCGATCCGCCCCATACCACAATCAATACCGGCGTGCTGACCGGCGGGCAGGTGCACAACATCATCCCCGGCACAGCGCGCATCGACTGGGAAATGCGCCCGGTTCAGCCGCCGGATGCCGCGCATGTCAAGACGGCGCTGGCGCGTCTGATTGATGACGAATTGCTGCCCGGGATGCGACAGACCCATCCGAAAGCTGATATCCGCACGGATGTCGTGGCCGAAGTGGCCGGGCTGGACCGACGTGCGCAAAACCCCGCGCGCGACCTGGTCATGGCGCTGACCGGGGCGAATGAGCCGCGTCTGGTCCCGTTCGGCACCGAAGCCGGGCTGTTCCAGTCCATCGGCATCCCGTCTGTCATCTGCGGGCCGGGCGATATTGCGCAGGCGCACAAGCCAGATGAATTCGTTGCGCGCGATCAGATGGCGCAATGCCTGCAGATGCTGTCACGGCTGGCAGAGCGCCTGTCGCAGCGGGGTGTCTGAGGCAGTCAGAGTTCCTCTGCCTGCAGGCGCCGCCCCAGCGCCTGCCCGATACTGCGCGAGATATCGGTGAAGACCGCGTCAAAGGCCTGAAACATCGCCTGATTGAACCGATCGGCCAATGGGGTCTGCGCATAGTCGATCAGCGCCTGGAATTCGTCATCATCCAGCGGCTGATAGGCCATCAGGAAAAACGCCTCGATCCAGTCCACGGTCTCGGCGCGGATCTCGCCCTCCTGTGCCCAGATGATCTGTAGCAGATCCTCTTGCGACAGACCGTCCACGGCCCCCTCGGCATACAGACCGCGATAATAGGCGTAGCTGGTGTTCAGCCCCAGCGACACGTTCAGATCGACCAGATCATTCGCATCGATCCGGTCGCGCACCAGCGCCAGCCGCTGGCCCAGTGCCGAATCCGACGGCGCTTCGCGCGCATCCATGAGCGCCCGGCGCGCGGCCTCATCGACCTCGTCTTCCAGCATTGCGGTGCGCGCGGAAATTTCCAGCCGCAACACCCGCTGGCCAAGTGTCGATCGTGCGAAATCCAGCGCATCGGCACGCAGGTCGGGGCGGTTCTGCAATTCCTCCTGCAGCACGCTGACAAACGCGTCCTCGATCCTGCTCGGAGTATAGATCTCCTCGACCTCCTGTACGAATTGCGCGCGTATCCCGCCATTCAGCGGGGCGGTGTCCTCGGCCAGCACCGAGCGCTGCCCCTCGGTCGCCATCACCTCGAACAATTCTGGCAGCAGATAGGCATCGGACAACTCATCGGCATAGGCAGGGCGCAGGGGGATGAGTACAAGGCCGACGAGCAGGGCAGCGGCAAGTAAGGGGCGGATCGGGGTATGGAGCATTGGCAGGTCTTTCCGAGCAAGTTCGGGATAGCATAGGGACTCCGAGGCGCGGTCACCAAACACTTTCCTGCGTGATGGCATGGCGGATCACCGACTGACGGCAAATCGCGCCTTTTCGGCTTGCACCCTGACCTTGTTGCGATTATCTCCGCCCTGTCGGAGAGGTGCCGGAGTGGTCGAACGGGGCGGTCTCGAAAACCGTTGACCCTTCACGGGGTCCCAGGGTTCGAATCCCTGTCTCTCCGCCA
>REDZ01000019.1 GCA_007695345.1 Paracoccaceae bacterium
CGCGCATGGCGCAGGGGGCCTGGGCGGCTTTGGCGCTTGAAAAGCGTATTGCCATCGTGATGGCGGGCATTGACGCGCTGGAAGCGATGGCCCCGCAGATCGTGCCGGAACTGGCCTGGCAGATGGGTCGCCCGGTGCGCTATGGCGGCGAATTTGGCGGCGTGCGTGAGCGCGCGGCCTATATGGCGCAGATCGCACCGGATGCGCTGGCTGATGACGTTATCGAGGAGAGTGCGCATTTCACACGCTCGCTGGCCCGCGAAGCGCAGGGCGTGGTGTTTGTGATCGCGCCCTGGAATTACCCTTTCCTGACGGCGGTGAACACGGTTGTGCCTGCGTTGATCGCCGGAAATGCCGTGGTTCTGAAACATGCCAGCCAGACGTTGCTGGCTGGCGAGCGACTGGCCGAGGCGTTTCACAAGGCTGGCGTGCCGGAAGATGTGTTTCAGAACGTGGTGCTGGATCATGCGACGACAGAAGCCCTGATCCGCGCGCGGGCCTTCGATTTCGTGAATTTCACTGGCTCGGTCGGCGGCGGGCGCGCGATCGAGCGGGCGGCGGCAGGCACGTTTACCGGCACCGGGCTGGAACTGGGCGGCAAGGATCCGGGCTATGTGCGCGCGGATGCCGATCTGGACGCCGCCGTTGACGGGCTGATGGATGGCGCGATGTTCAATGCGGGTCAGTGCTGCTGCGGGATCGAACGTATCTATGTACATGAGAGCCTCTATGGTGCCTTCGTCGAGAAGGCGGTGGCCTGGGTGCGCGGGCAGCGCCTTGGCAATCCGCTGGAACAGGACACCACGATGGGGCCGATGGCCCATGCGCGTTTCGCGGCGATCGTGCGCGCGCAGATCGCTGATGCTGTGGCGGCGGGTGCAAAGGCGCTGATCGACGTGGCAGAGTTCCCCGCTGATGATGGCGCAGCCTATCTGGCACCGCAGATCCTGATTGATGTCACCCATGACATGCGTGTCATGCGCGAGGAAAGCTTCGGCCCTGTCGTGGGCATCATGCCAGTCCGCGATGATGCCGAGGCGATCCGCCTGATGAACGATTGCGCCTATGGGCTGACGGCCTCGATCTGGACACGCGACGCGCAGGCCGCGCGAACCATCGGGGCGCAGCTTCAGACTGGCACCGTGCTGATGAACCGCTGCGATTATCTGGACCCGGCGCTGTGCTGGACCGGGTGCAAGGATACCGGGCGCGGCACAGCGCTCTCGACCCTTGGCTATCATGCGCTGACGCGCGTCAAATCCTACCATCTGAAAAAGGCCTGAGACATGGGACTGCATGCAAACTGGAGCTATCCGACCACGATCAAATTCGGGGCGGGGCGAATTTCGGAACTTGCCGAACACTGCAAGGCCGTAGGGATCGCGCGGCCCTTGCTGATCACGGATCGCGCGCTGGCCACATTGCCGATCACCGCACAGGCGCTCGATATCCTCAATGCGGCCGGTCTGGGGCGCGCCATGTTCAGCGAAGTGGACCCGAACCCGACCGAGGCCAACATGCAGGCCGGACTGCAAGTTTACCGCGCGGGCGGGCATGACGGGGTTGTGGCCTTTGGTGGCGGCTCGGCGCTCGATCTGGGCAAGATGATCGCGCTGATGGTGGACCAGCCGGTGGGCGTCTGGGATCTGGAGGATGTGGGCGACTGGTGGACCCGCGCCAACCCCGACACCATCGCGCCGATCATCGCCGTGCCGACTACGGCTGGCACCGGGTCCGAAGTCGGGCGCGCGGGCGTTCTGACCGACAGCGCCACGCACCGCAAGAAGATCATCTTTCACCCCAGGTTGATGCCCGCTGTCACCATCTGTGACCCGGCCCTGACTATCGGCATGCCTGCCTTCATCACGGCAGGCACGGGCATGGATGCGCTGGCGCATTGTCTGGAAGCCTATTGCAGCCCGCATTATCACCCGATGAGCCACGGCATTGCGCTGGAAGGCATGCGCCTGGTTCTGGAAAACCTGCCGCGCGCCTATGCCACGCCGGATGATCTGGAGGCGCGCGCGCAGATGATGTCTGCCGCCGCGATGGGCGCTGTGGCGTTTCAGAAAGGCCTGGGCGCGATCCACAGCCTCAGCCATCCGGTGGGCGCGGTCTATAACACGCATCACGGCACCACCAATGCTGTGGTCATGCCGATGGTGCTGCAGTTCAACCGCCCCGCCATCGAGGACCGCATCACGCGCGCCGCCGCCTATCTGGGCATCTCAGGCGGGTTTGACGGATTTGCCGCGCATCTCACGGAATTGCGCGCCAGCCTGTCGATCCCTGCCAATCTGAGTGCGCTGGGGGTCGAGGCCAGCCGTCTGGACGCGTTGACCGAAATGGCATTGCTCGATCCGTCCTGTGGGGGCAACCCGGTCAAGATGACACGCGACAACACCCGCGCCCTCTTCGACGCGTGTCTGTGATATCGCCAGTACCGAAGAGCCCAACATCGCGCGCGCATACACACACGATCCTATTGCGCCAGCGCGTCAGCGATGACGGATCGATGGGCGGGCGATGCTGGAAGAAGGTCTCGCCGCAGAAATGCTGATAATAAGGGTTCTCCACCCAGCGCGCGACCACGGCCTCATCCGGCAGATGATAAGTGTGTTGAAGATAGAGAAGCCCCGCGACCAGGTGCGAAGGTGTCGCGGGCCTGCCAGCCTCGGAGGGGAAGAAACCCGCTCATTCGCGCGCGAAGAACTCCCAGTCAATCAACGCGGCCAGCTGCACCAGTTCATGTCGCATGTCGATGATCTCGACCAACCGCGCGCGAAACAGATCATCTTGCTCAGGCCCCTTCGGCTTCGCCTTCATCGCCTCCCCCGAAATTGCAAGGTTTCGACTGAAACCATACAAAACCTTGCAATCAGAGGCGACAGAAAACGCTCATTTCACACACAAAATCAGAGCGTTGGGTCTTATTCAGGACGAACGAAGTGGGTTAGCCGACCGATGCGACGGCTTGTTCGACTGGTGGGGGAGGCAGTTTTTGCCATACCGTCCAGTTCCGCCCGGCCATGATCAGGCCCAAAGCCACGCAATAGCGAAGCCGCGTTGGCGGGAATTATCATTTGTCAAAATCTGAGCGATCCCGCATCAAGTAGGCTACAAGCGGTGCGCCAAGGATCACAAGCATGATCCGCGCCAGATGGTGAGTGACAACGAAGGCCAGATCAGCGCCCGCAACAAGAGTGAGCACCACCATCTCGGCCTGACCTCCTGGGGCAAAGGCCAGAAATGCTTCAAGTGATGGAGCAAGACCCGTCAGCGCAACACTCTCGGCGAATATGAGGGTCATGACGGCCAAGACGACCATGAACTTTGCGCCCGCAAGCACGTCGCGGCGTAATTCCGGCCAGGTTACGCCAACATATTGCGCCCCTATCCCAAGGCCGATAAAAAATTGTGCTGCGATGATTGCTTCGGCAGGTGGGCGCGTTGCCAGAAACCCAGATATGGACAGAATACCAGAAACGATCAGTGGCCCCAGAATGGGCGCGCCAAACAAGCCGATACGCTTGGCGATCCCCCAGCCTACAATCCCGGCAAAGATCATCAGCGCCATCTGATCCAATGCCATGTCTGCGGCAGGCTCACCCGGGGCGTCGGTCAGTGGCACGCCCCAAAGCCCGGTAATCAGAAACGGCGCCAAAGCGACAATGACTGCAAGGCGGG
>REDZ01000041.1 GCA_007695345.1 Paracoccaceae bacterium
GGTCACCGACCCCGAGATCGACATCTTCGACCGCGAGGCCGTGTTCATCGACCGCGTGCTGGAGCCCCTTCGCCGTGCGACACCCGCGCTGCGCGTGGTGATGGAACATATCACCACGTCAGACGCAGTGGCCTATGTCCGCAGCCAGCCAGAGGGGCTGGGTGCCACGATCACCACGCATCATCTGGTCATCAACCGCAACCATATCCTGGTCGGCGGCATTCGCCCGCATTACTATTGTCTGCCGGTCGCCAAGCGCGAAAGCCATCGTCAGGCGCTGGTTGCGGCCGCGACCTCGGGCGATGCGCGGTTCTTTCTGGGCACGGACAGCGCGCCCCATGCCGATGATGCCAAGGAATCGGCCTGTGGCTGCGCGGGTTGCTTCACCGCCACGAATACAATGTCGATCCTGGCGCAGATATTCGAGGAGGCAGGGGCGCTGGACAGGCTGGAGGCATTTGTCGCGCGCAATGGCCCCGGTTTCTACCACCTGCCCGTCAACAGCGCGACCATCACGCTTCAGAAGACCGAAAGCCCCGTCTCCTACCCCGACAAGATCGAAACGGGCGCAGGCCCGGTCACGGTTTTCAACCCCGGTATCCCGCTCTACTGGCAGGTGACGCAAGCGGGCTGAACCAAACGCCCTGTGCTTCATCTTGCCAGAAATACTCACTTTCCCGGCCCGCGCATCGGGCCAGACGCCCAAGAGGACCGCCATGATCCCTGCCACCTATCCCGACCGCGCCACGGTTGCGCGCCTGACTGCGCGGATGCTTCTGGACATCAAGGCCGTGCATTTCAACGCGACAGAGCCCTTTACCTTTGCCAGCGGCCTGCAGGCCCCCACCTATATCGATTGCCGCAAGCTGATCAGCTTTCCGCGTATCCGCGCCACGCTGATGGATTTTCTGACCTGCCGCGTGATGGAAGATGCGGGGTTCGAGGCGTTCGACAATATCGCGGGTGGTGAAACAGCGGGCATTCCCTTTGCCGCGCTGGTGGCCGAGCGCATGGCCCTGCCGATGAGCTATGTGCGCAAGAAACCCAAGGGGTACGGGCGCAACGCCCGGATCGAAGGCGCGATGCGCGAGGGGCAGCGCGTGCTGCTGGTCGAGGATCTGACCACCGATGGCGGATCAAAACTCAGCTTTGTCGATGCGATCCGCGACACCGGCGCGGCTTGCGCCGATACGGCGGTGATCTTCTATTACGGCATCTTTCCGGAAACCGAACCGCGTCTGGCCGAACATGGGGTGCGCCTGCACTATCTGTGTACATGGTGGGATGTGCTGGCCGAGGCGCGGCGCGGCGAGGATTTCGACGCCGATACGCTTGACGCGGTCGAAGGGTTCCTGCGCGCGCCACGCGACTGGCGCGCGGGCTAAGCCCCGCCCGACATGGCCGCAGGGTCCATCTGGCGTTGCAGCCGCCAGGCTGACTGACGCGCGAAGGCGCGGGTCAGCGCCTTGCGCCGCGCGGGGGGTAACCGCGCCTCGGGTGACATGCGCACAAGTTCCGCGCCATAGCTGTCCCCCAGAAACAGCCCGGCATCAGCAGGCAGCAATTCAGTCGGGAAATCGGGGCTGACGGCCCAGAAGAAACGATCGCACCAATCCAGATAGCCCTGCCATTTCTGGTCTGACTGAAAATCCGCGCGGCTGGATTTGCATTCGATCACCCAGACCTCTCCGCCTGGCCCCAGCGCCATCACATCGACCCGCAGCCCCCGCGCAGGCACGAATTCCACCAGCGGCGCAAAATCCATCGAGGCAAGGCACCGGCACACCCCGCGGGCCAGCTCGGCACCGGGCGTCAAGGTTGGCGGGGGGCCTGGGTCACAACGCATGGGACAAATGTGAACAAAAAGTGAACGCAGGTCAAGCGTCACTTGCAGAGCGGCCGCGTGCGTCCTATCTGTGGGTCAGGCAGGTTCTGCTCTTCGCGTGCGTGGCCCTTTTCCAGTGGCCGATAAGTTTGTCCGAGGGAGCTGGCTCTGACATGGTCCTGGCCTTGTTATCTGGCGCCCACCTGATGTTTCAGGCTCTCGGGAAATTCACGCCACCACGGTCGCTGCGGGCCTGCCGCCTTTATCCCCTGTCGGATATCCGCACTGGAACGGGGTCAAACCCGCGCACGGGCATGCCGCGATCATCGTCGTCGTCATCATCGTCTTCATATCCCATCCGCATGATACGAATGGCGAACTGCACTCCGGCGAATACCAGCCCGTTGAAGAAAAAGATCAGGAACAGACCCAGAAGACCATCGCTTGACCCAAGCAATAGCCCGCGCAGCCCGACAACATCGAAATAGACAAGCAACGCCGTGAACAGGGCCGAGAGGGCGAAACCGATGGCGATTTGTTGAAGATAGACCTTGATCAGCTTGGGCATGACCGCCTCCATTGCTTTACGTGCAAAGAGTAACCCCTCAACGCGCACCGACAAGCCTTGTCTGCGCCCTGCGGCAATGTCTCGCGCATGCGATCAGCGCACCAGCCGGAACGCGGCAGACGCGCCCCAGCCGAAAAACACCGCCAGCGCCAGTGCCAGCAGGCCATAAAGAAACGGCTGCTGATAGGCGAGGTTGAACAACCAGCGTTCCAGCACGGCCTTTTGCACATCGATCACGGTTTCAAACACATCGACCACTTCGCCCTCGCGCACCAGAAAGACCCGCGCGGCATAGCGCCCCTCGACGATGTTCTTGGGCAGGGTCATCCGGGTGGAAAACAGCGTATCGCGTTCCAGCGCCACGGCATTCTCGCGGCTTTGGTACAGGCCCTCATCCTCGCGAATACGGATCAGCGCTTCGGTAAAGGCAGCGGGATCGCGGGCCTCGGGGGCTGTGCGCGCTTCGAATATCGCCAGCCGGGTCGAGATGCGATGCGTCAGATCGGCGTCGGGCGACAGGATGTCGCGCAGCGGCGCGGTCGAGGCGACAGCGTAAAAACTGGGTGCGGCGCGGACCTCCTGGCTTTCGGTGTTCACCCAGATGCCCGCGCGCCGCGCCTTGCGCCAGATGATAGCGGGCATGGGCGGCCCCTCGACCGAAACAACGACATCCAGCGGCCCTTCGGGCAGGGGCGCGTCGCGGCGCACAGCGCCATAGATCAGGATTTCCGAGCCCTCGAAATTGACTGTCAGCGACACGCGGTTCTGGCTGAGCCCGGCAATCACCTCTTCGCTGCGCGCCGGCAGTGCCACGAATATCAGCAGGATCAGGACAAGCGCGCGCATCAGAACCGTCCCGGAATGGTGATGGAATACAGCTCTGACGGGGTCCAGAGCAGGTCGAACGCGATCTTGCCGCAGACCGCCAGCACCAGCAGTGCCAGCAGGATGCGCAATTGTTCGGCCTTGAGCCGCAGCCCGACCCGCGTGCCGATCTGTGCCCCGATAACCCCGCCCAGGATCAGGAAGATCGCCAGCATGACATCGACGCTCTGGTTCGTCACGGCATGGGCCATGGTGGTAAACGCGGCCACGAATGTGACCTGAAACAGCGATGTGCCGATCACCACCTTGGTGGGCATCCCCAGCAGATAGATCATCGCCGGGACCAGAACGAACCCGCCGCCCACGCCCATCACGGCGGCCAGAATGCCCACGCCGACCCCCACCAGAAGCGGCGGAAAGACCGAGATATACAGCCCCGAGGCGCGGAATTTCATCTTGAGCGGCAGGTTATGCACCCAGATATGCGTATGAAGCTTGCGGCGCGGCGCATTGGGGTTTTTCGCGCGCAAGAGCGCGCGCAGCGATTCATTGAACATCAGCGCGCCGATGATGCCCAGAAAGATCACATAGGACAGCTGCACGATCAGATCGATCTGGCCCAGACGCTGCATCAGGTTGAAGAACCAGATGCCGATGATGGACCCGATCAGACCGCCCAGCAGCAGCACCAGCCCCATGCGCAGATCGACCGTCTTGCGTTTCAGATGCGCCAGCACCCCCGAGATGGAAGAGGCAACGACCTGATTGACCCCCGTCGCAACAGCCACTGCGGGCGGCACCCCGATGAAGAACAGAAGCGGCGTGATCAGAAAGCCGCCGCCGACCCCGAACATGCCCGACAGCATGCCCACGCCGCCGCCCACGCCCAGAAGCGTGAACGCATTGACCGAGGTTTCGGCGATGGGCAGATAGACCTGCATGCCCCGACTTCCGCCCCTCGGGGCTGGCTAGTGTTCCTTGACATAGGGCGTGCCCACCGCACGTGGCGGAATGGCCTTGCCCACGAACCCTGCCAGAATGACGACAGTCAGGATATAGGGCAAGGCCTGCATGGCCTGAACTGGCAGGCCGACACCCAGAATCTCGATGCTCTGAAACCTGTTGGCCACAGCTTCCAGGAAACCGAACAGCAAAACGGCCCCCATCGCATGCCAGGGCCGCCATTTGGCAAAGATCATGGCCGCCAGGGCGATGAACCCGCGCCCGGCTGTCATCTCCTGAACGAATCCGGCCGAGAGGCCCGTGGACAGATACGCCCCCGCCAGCCCGCACAGCACGCCCCCGATCGCGACTGCGCCGTAGCGCAGACCAACGACCGATATGCCAGCCGTGTCCACTGCCGCCGGGTTTTCGCCCACGGCGCGCAGCCGCAGGCCAAAGCGCGTGCGGAACAGCAGGAACCATGTCGCCGGCACGCACAGAAACGCTATATAGACCAACAGCGCGTGGCCCGACAGGATGCCGCTATAGATGGGCCCCAGCACCGGCACATCCCGCAGGGCATCGGCGAAGGGCAGGTCCAGCCGTGGCATCCGCCCCCCGCCCGAAAGCGACGGCGTGCGCCCGCCCTGGCTGAACCAGTTCTGCGCGATCACCACAGTCAGCCCGGCGGCCAGAAAATTGATCGCCACGCCCGAGATAAGCTGATTGCCCCGAAACGTGATCGCCGCCACCCCGTGCAAGAGTGATATCCCGACCGAGGCCACAATGGCAGAGGCCACCCCCAGCCAGACATTGCCCGTGGCATAGGCGATCGCCGCGGCCATGAAGGCCGCCGCCAGCATCTTGCCTTCCAGCCCGATATCGAACACGCCCGCGCGTTCCGAGATCAGCCCCGCCAGACAGGCGAACAACAACGGCGTGGCCAGCCGAAGCGTCGAGTCCAGGACCTGAACCACCATGATCCAATCCATCAGCGTCCCCTTGCCCTTGCCTGTGCGAACAGTCGCGCGATCGGAATGCGCACCATGTTGTCCAGTGCGCCGGTGAACAGGATCACCAGCGCCTGGATCACCACGATCAATTCGCGCGGGATGCCGGTCCAGAGCGCAAGCTCTGCCCCGCCCTGATACAGGAACCCGAACAGCATCGCGGCCAGAAACACCCCGAACGGGTGGTTGCGCCCCATCAGCGCCACGGCAATGCCGATAAAGCCCGCCCCCTCGACCGCATTCAGAACAAGGCGTTGCTGTTCACCCAGCACCGAATTGACCGCCATCAGCCCCGCCAGAGCGCCCGAGATGAGCATGGTATAGATGGTGATGCGCGCAGGGCTGATCCCGGCATATTCCGCCGCAGGCTCGGATTCGCCAAAGGCGCGGATCTGATAGCCCAGCCGTGTGCGCCACAGCAGATACCAGACCGCAAAGCACATCGCGACCGCGATCAGCAGCGAGATATTCACGGGCGGCACCCGACTGAACGGGATGCCGACCAGAGCCAGGATGTCATGCAGGCTTGGCAAAGCCGTTTCCGGTGGAAAGCGTGGCGAACTGGGATCCTGCGTGCCCTGCGGGCGCAGCACATTGACCAGCATGTAGCCCAGAAGCGAGGCCGCGATGAAGTTGAACATGATCGTCGTGATGACGATATGGCTGCCGCGTTTCGCCTGCAGCCAGCCCGGTATCAGCGCCCAGAGCGCCCCAAAGACCGCCCCCCCCACCATCGCGCCGATCAGCGCCAGCGTCCAGTGCGGCCAGGGGATATAGAGGCAGACGAGCGCGACACCCAGGCCGCCCAGCAGCGCCTGTCCCTCGCCGCCGATATTGAACAGCCGCGCCTGAAAGGCCACCGATACGGCCAGCCCGGTGAACATGAAATTGGTGGCGTAGAACAGCGTATAGCCCCAGCCATAGCTGGACCCGAACGACCCCTCGACCATCAGCTTCACGGCCTCCCACGGGTTCTCGCCAATCGCCCAGATCAGGATGGCCGAGATCGCAAAAGCCAGTGCGACCGAAACCAGCGGCACCAGCGTCACATCGGCCCAATGCGGGATGCGGTCCGTTGCTTTCATGTCATGCCCGCCATCAACAGCCCCAGTTCCTGTATATTCGTCTGATCGGGCTGCCGTTCACCCATGATCCGGCCATCGAACATGACCGCAATCCGGTCCGAGAGCGCCAGAATCTCGTCCAGTTCCACCGACACCAGCAGAATGGCCGAGCCCTGGTCGCGCAGCCGGATCAACTGCTGGTGGATGAATTCGATCGCACCGATATCCACCCCGCGCGTGGGCTGGCCGACCAGCAGGATCTCGGGGTTGCGCTCCATCTCGCGGGCCAGAACGAGCTTTTGCTGATTGCCGCCCGAAAACCCTTCGGCCTGCAGCATCGGGTCGGGGGGACGGACATCGAAATGCTGCATCTTGGCTTCGGTGTCGTGTATGATGGCCGCGTTGTTCATGCGCAATGGTCCGGAATTGTACGCCGGGTCATGGTGATAGCCGAGCGCCATGTTCTCCCACGCCATGAAGCGCAACACCAGCCCGCGCCGATGCCGGTCCTCGGGCACATGGGCCACGCCCTGCCTGCGCCGCGAAATGGCGCCTGCGCCCGGTCCGGCCAGTGGCAGATCCTCGCCGCGCAGTTGCGCCTGCCCTTCGGCCTCGCGCAGCCCGGCAAGCACCTCCAGCAGTTCCGACTGCCCGTTGCCCGCAACACCTGCAATCCCCAGTATCTCGCCCGCGCGCACATTGAGAGAGATGCCGCGCAACCGCTCCACCCCCTGGCTGTCCACCACGCGCAGATTATCCACCTGCAACACGGTCTTGCCCGGTCTGGCTGGCGGTTTCTCCACGCGCAACAACACCTTTCGACCCACCATCAACTCGGCCAGTTCAGTCGGGCTGGTCTGGGCCGTGGGGCGGGTGGCGACCATCTCGCCGCGTCGCATGACGCTGACATCATCGGTGACATCCATGATCTCGCGCAGTTTATGCGTGATCAGCACGATGGTCTTGCCCTGTTCCTTCAGCCCGCGCAGAATGCGGAACAGGTGGTCGGCCTCGGACGGGGTCAGAACGCCAGTCGGCTCATCCAGGATCAGGATATCGGCTTCGCGATAGAGCGCCTTGAGGATCTCGACCCGCTGTTGATGGCCGACCGACAGATCCTCGATCCTGGCATCCGGGTCCACATTCAGTTCGAACTCGCGCGCCAGATCCTTCAACAGCCCCCGCGCCCGCGACAGTGACGGGCGCAGCAGGCCCCCGGCCTCGGCGCCGAGGATGACATTTTCCAGCACGCTGAAATTCTCGACCAGTTTGAAATGCTGGAACACCATGCCGATGCCCGCGCGGATCGCGGACTGGCTGTCGGGGATCTCGGTCGCCTGCCCGTTGATCAGGATGTCGCCCGCATCCGCCCGGTAAAACCCATAGAGGATCGACATGAGCGTGGACTTGCCCGCGCCATTCTCGCCCACGATCCCGTGGATCGTGCCGCGCCGCACCTTGATCGAGATATCCTTGTTCGCCTGTACCGGCCCGAACGCCTTGGAGATGCCGCGCAATTCGATCGCGTAATCACTGGTCTGTGTACGTGGCGATATGTCAGTGGTCGTCATGATCCCTCAGAATTCCGGGCAGGTGCTGTCGCTGCGATAATCATGCACGATGATCTCGCCTGCGATTATGGCAGCCTTTGCCGCCTCGACCGCCTCAACCATCGCATCCGAGATCAGATGCTCGTTATGCGCATCGACAGCGTAACCCACACCGCCTGCAGCAAGATCCATCTGCGCGATCCCGGTCTCCAGCACAGGGCCTTCGGCAAAGGCGTCATAGACAGCGTGATCGACCAGCTTGAGCATCGAGGTCAGGACAGAGCCAGGATGCAGGTGGTTCTGGTTCGAATCCACCCCGATGGAAAACACCCCCTCATCCGCCGCGGCCTGCATCACGCCAAGGCCTGTGCTGCCTGCCGCGGCAAAGATGACGTCCGAGCTCTGGCTGATCTGGCCCAGGGCGATTTCACTGCCGCGGACCGGATCGCTCCATGCCGCGGAGGTGTCGCCGGTGTAATTCACGATCACCTCGATTTCGGGGGACACGGCGTGCGCTGCTTGCGCATCGCCGCAGGCCGTGGCGGTGATCAGCGGTATCTGCATGCCGCCCACAATGCTGATCGTATCGCTTTGGGTCGTCATGGCAGCGATCATGCCGACAAGATAGGCGCCCTCATGCTCGGCAAAGATGACCGAGCGGACATTGGGCTGCTCCACCACTGTGTCGATCAGCACAAAGGCCGTATCGGGGTATTCGGGCGCGACCTCTTCCAGCGTGGGGGCATTCTCGAAGCCCAGAACGACGATCGGATCGGCACCGGATTCGGCCAGACGGCGGGCGAATTGCACGCGCTGCGCGGCCGATTGCATCTGAATCTCGCGGTAGCTGCCCCCTGCTTCCTCGCGCCAGAGTTCGACCCCGTTGAAGGCCGATTCGTTGAACGAGCCGTCGAATTTCTCGCCCGGATCGAACATCAACGCAGGGGCCGTGTCGGCCTGCGCGCCAAATGCTGCGGCAAAGGTTGCACACAGGCTGACGGGCAGCGACTTGCGGATTGCCATGGGTAATGCTCCGGCTGCGTCAGGGGTAAGGTGGGTTTCACCCACCCTACGCTACGGAAAAGGTAAGGTGGGTGAAACCCACCCTACACTACGCAGCTCGGGCGCGCAGTGCAGGGTGCGCCATGCTCGGTCGCGCTCAGAATGCCGGGCAGGTGCTGTCTGTGCGGTAGTCATGCACCGTCAACTCGCCAGAGATGATCGCGGCCCGTGCTTCCTCGACCGCTTCCGACATCTCGGCGCTGATCAGATGCTCGTTATGCTCATCCACCGCATAGCCCACACCATCTGAGGCCAGATCCATCAGCACAACGCCGGTTTCCATGTCCGGGCCTTCGGTAAAGGCGTCATAGACCGCCTGATCCACCAGTTTCAGCATCGAGGTCAGGACAGAGCCGGGGTGCAGGTGGTTCTGATTCGAATCCACCCCGATGGAAAACACCCCTTCATCCTCGGCGGTCTGCAACACCCCCAGCCCTGTGCCGCCAGCTGCCGCAAAGACCACATCAGAGCCCTGGCTGATCTGGCCCGATGCAATCTCGCTGCCACGAACGGGGTCGTTCCACGCCTCGGGCGTGGAGCCGGTGTAGTTCACGATGATCTCGATATCGGGATTCACGGCGCGCGCGCCCTGGGCATAGCCGCAGGCAAAGGCCGTGATCAGCGGAATTTCCATCCCGCCCACGAAGCTGATCGTATCGGTTTCGCTGGCCATGGCCGCCAGCATGCCGACCAGAAAGCTCCCCTCATGCTCGGCAAAGATGACCGAACGCACATTGGGCAGGTCCACCACGGCATCGACCAGCACGAAGGATGTGTCCGGGTAATCGGGCGCGACCTCTTCCAGCGTGGGCGCGTTCTGAAAGCCCATCACCACGATCGGGTTCGAACCCGCCTCGGCCATGCGGCGGGCGAATTGCACACGCTGCGCGGCCGATTGCATCTCGATCTCGCGATAGCTGCCGCCCGTTTCCTCGCGCCAGCGCTCTGCCCCGTTATAGGCCGCCTCGTTGAAGGATTTGTCGAATTTGCCGCCCAGGTCGAAAATCAGCGCGGGCGAGTCGGCCTGCGCCATGCCAACGGTCAGGGCCAGCGCCGATGCGGACAGGGCAAGGGGCTTGAGGGCTGTCATCTGTCATCTCTCCTGTTGGGGCCCGGTCATTCAGGTCGGTGCCGGGTTCGGGGCTTGTGACGCGTCGCAGCGAAAAGCGCCGCAATACCACTCGATTAACGCCCGAATGCCTGCCATGGTCAACACCAAATTCGCGTGAAGGATGTGCGCGCAGGCAGGTTCAGCCCAGCTCTGCCCGAAAGACCAGCGCATCGCAGGGCGTGGTCCCCGCGCTGCGGTAATACCCCGGACGGCGTGCGCATTCACGAAAGCCTGTCGCGTGGTAGAGCGCGATGGCCGGGGCATTGCTGGCCGCAACCTCCAGATAACAGCGCCGCGCCCCTTTGCTGCGCATCGCCTCCAGCCCCCGCGACAGCACGGCGCGGCCAAGACCTGCGCGCCGGGCCTCTGGCGCGACGGCCAGCGTCAGCAACTCTGCCTCATCCAGCACAAGCCGGAACAGCGCAAAGCCTGTGGGGGCGGCCCCTGTCACCTCGAGATGGCAGGCCGGATCGCCGAGAGATGCGGCAAAGCTCTCGGCGCTCCAGGGTGGGGGGATGGTGAAGCAGCGCGCATGCAATGCGGCCAGCGCCTGCGCGCTCATGGCAGCAGCACGGGCGGCGGATCCGAAGGCGGCGCGGCATCCGGGCCGCGCAGATAGAGCGGCGCAGGGCGCGTATACGCTGCATCGCCCAGCCGCGTGCGGGCGACGCGCGCAATCCCCGCGGCCAGCGGATAGCATGCGGCCCGCACCGGCTGGCCCGTGCGCGCGCTGATCGCATCGGCTGCGCTGCCCACAAGGGGCAGATCGCGCGGCAGATCAAGGGTGGCTGCGTCCTGCAGAACCGGCGCGACGGGGTGTGCGCCAAAGCCCTGCAGATAAACCTGCCCGCGCCGCGCCTCTTCCACCACACAGACGGGCCGCGGCAGACCGCAGGCCCGTGCGTCGAACACAGCCACCCCGATGGCCGGGCAGCCCAGCCCCAGCGCCAGCCCGCGTGCGGCGGATACAGCAATGCGCACCCCGGTAAAATTGCCCGGTCCCACGCCCACGGCCAGCGCATCCAGATCGCGCCAATCCGCCGCGCCCTCGGCCAACACCTCTTCCAGAAGCGGCATCAGGCGTTCGGCCTGGCCCTTTGCCATAGCCTCCTGTCGCTGGGCCAGCACATCGTCACCCCGCAGCAAAGCGGCCGCGCAATGCGCGGCCGATGTGTCAAACGCCAGGATCAGCGGGTCAGACGGCAACCGGGCGCACCTCGGTCACTTCGGGGATATAGTGGCGCAGCAGGTTCTCGATCCCCATCTTCAGCGTCATGGTCGAAGACGGGCAGCCCGCGCAGGCCCCTTTCATATGCAGATAGACCACGCCGCGTTCAAACCCGTGAAAGGTGATATCGCCACCATCCTGCGCAACAGCGGGGCGCACGCGCGTATCCAGCAATTCCTTGATCTGGCCAACAATCTCGCCATCAGGGCCGTCATGGGCGGCATGGCCCTCCTCGGCCTCACCCTCCATCACCGCAGCGCCGGACTGGAAGTGTTCCATGATCGCACCCAGAAGCTCGGGCTTGATATGCGCCCAGTCCACCGCATCGTCCTTGGTCACGGTCACGAAATCGCTGCCCAGAAACACGCCGGTCACGCCCGACACGCCGAACAGCCTGCGCGCCAGCGGTGATGGGGCCGCCGCGTCGGCATTGGGGAAATCCGCGGTCCCCATGCCCAGAACCTCCTGCCCTGGCAGGAATTTCAGCGTGGCCGGGTTGGGCGTGGATTCGGTCTGGATGAACATGGCGCATACTCCTGTCTTTGAAGGGGATATGCGCCCTGCCCCCAAGCCTGTCAACCCAAGCCCCCCTGCCTTGACAGCGCGCGCGCGCTCGCGCATTGGCGGGGGATGTTTTTTGCCTCTGACAATACGTCCGGCC
Organism: Paracoccaceae bacterium; assembly: GCA_007695345.1. Taxonomy (GTDB): domain Bacteria; phylum Pseudomonadota; class Alphaproteobacteria; order Rhodobacterales; family Rhodobacteraceae; genus Roseinatronobacter. Next base: position 11,847 of record REDZ01000041.1, read on the forward strand.
TGCCGCCTGAAATCTGGGATGCGCTGCGCCAGGCCGACGATGGTTTTGCCGCGGGCTATGGCGGCGATGACCTGACAAGGCGCCTGCGCGACCGCCTGCGCAGCATCTTCGAGGCGCCCGAGGCCGAGGTCTTTCTTGTCACAACAGGCAGTGCTGCGAACGCATTGGCGCTGGCCACGCTGACCCCGCCCTGGGGCGCGATTTATTGCCACCCGCTCGCGCATATCGAGGTCGATGAATGCGGCGCGCCCGAATTCTACACCAGCGGCGCGAAGCTGGCGCATGTCGCGGGCGCGGATGGCAAGATCGCGCCCGATGCGCTGAACGCAAAGCTGGCGGCATCGGGGCGCGGCAATGTCCATAACGTGCAGCCCGGCGCGCTGAGCCTGACAAACCTGACCGAATGCGGCACCCGCTATTCGGTGGCCGAGATCACCGCGCTGGCCAGCATCGCCCATGATCACGGGCTGCCCGTGCATCTGGACGGCGCGCGCTTTGTCAACGCGCTGGTCGCCGAAGGGTGCAGCCCCGCAGATCTGAGCTGGCGCGCGGGCGTTGATGCGCTGGTTCTGGGGGGCACCAAGAACGGGCTTATGGGGGTCGAGGCCGTGATCCTGTTCGACCCGGCGCGCGCCTGGGAATTCCAGTTGCGCCGCAAGCGTGCGGGCCATCTGTGGTCCAAGCACCGCTATCTGGCCGCACAGATGCTGGCCTGGCTGGAGGATGATCTGTGGCTGCGTCTGGCGCGCCATGCCAATGACATGGCCGCCACGCTGGAAGCGGGCCTGCCAGAGGGGGCGCTGATGTTCCCGCGCGGCGGCAACATGCTGTTCGCGCGCTTCAGCCGCGCCACCCATGCCGCGCTGCAAGCCGCCCATGCGCAGTATTTCCTGTGGCCCGATTCCGAGACGCTGGAGGGACCAGAGCACGAAACTGCCAGCGCGCGGCTGGTCACGTCCTGGTCCACCACGCCCGGACAGGTCGCGCAATTCCTGTCACACTTGCCCCGCCGCTAGGATTTCGCGCACCCGCGCGGCCAGCCAGTCAAGCTGCGGGTCGCGCAGGCCCAGATCGGCCAGATGCGCGGCCGTGTTGAACAGATAGGCCGCATTCGGCCCCCGCCCGCCCACGGCGCGGGCGATGATCTGGGCCTGATCTTCCAGTGTCATGCCGCCGCAATACTGGTTATGGTCGCGGTCGATCACATAGGCCACGGCCGCGACCTGCGGGCCATGCTCAAGCGTAATCGTCTGGCGGGTTTCCAGATAGGCGGCAGAGATCAGTTCGCGCGCGCGCAGATATTCCAGCGTTTCATCGGCAATCGGGGCGGGCACCTCGAACGCGACCCCGTCGCACCCCCCGGCACCGGCATCCAGCGCCAGCACCAGACCGGGGGCGTCGGGCGTGCCGCGATGGTGGATGGAGCGCATGCAGAAAGACCGCTCATACCCGTTCAGCCGCGCGATATGGCGGCTGGCATAGGCAAAACCTGGCTGCCAGACCAGAGAGCCATAGCCAAAGACCCATATCGCGCCATTATCCTGCATGTGTGACTGGCCCTTCGCCGTGTTGCGGGTGTAATGGGGCGGTATGTAACGGCCAAAGCGAGTGACGGAAAGAGAGGGATGCGATGCGCCTGCTGGTTCTGAGCCTTGTCGCGCTGGGGTCGCTGTTTGGCGGCTATTGGTCACTGGGGGCTTATCTGGGCGGCACGCAGGCGGCTGCCGTGTTGCAGGGCACGCCGGAACTGTCGGGGCGTGTGGCCTCGCTTGGCGGGTTCCCGCAGCGCATCGAGGTGACGCTGGAAGAGCCGCGCTGGCAGGGTGAGGGTATCTCGTGGCAGACCGGGGCGATCCGGCTGCACGCTGCCACCCTGCGCCCCACGACAATCCGCGCCGATGTCGCGCCCATGCAGGACCTGACCCTTGGCGGGCTGTCCCATGCTGTTGAAGCGCAGGACATGACCGGGCAGATGACGCTGGGGCTGGACCGCAGCGTTCGGGCTGCAACGGTGGATATGGCCAGCGCCCGGTTCGACCCGCCGCTGGGTCTGTCCGCACTTGGCCCCCTGACCGCGCGCCTGACCCATGTCGAAGATGCGCGCTATGACATTGCGCTGCGGGCCGATGGACTGGACCTGCCGCCGCTGCCGCTCTTTGCCGACCCCGACAGCGCGGATCTGACCGGGACGCTGCGGATCGACGGGCAGATCACGCTGGCAGAGGCGCTGCAGATCGGCGCACCCGCCAGTGATCTGCGCCAGTTGGACCTGTCGGACATGGTGCTGCAACTGGGCGATCTGGATATCGGCCTGTCAGGCACCGTTGAGCGCGATACCGCCGGGTTGCTGGATGGCACGATCCGTCTGCACCTGTCGGATTGGCAGGTCCTGCACCGGCTGCTGCGCGAAACCGGGCTGCTGTCACCGGATGAGGCGCAACTGGCCGCCATGCTGCTGGGATCGCAGGCCGAGGCTGGCGGAACCGCAATCACGCTGGATCTGGACCTGACCCGTTCGGCGCTGGCCTTTGGCCCGTTCACGCTGGTCCAGCTACCGCCGTTGTAACCAGCGGCTGTTAATCTGATGCGCAACCGGCACTGCCGCGATCGCGCCCACGGCATTCGCGAGCATGTCGAACCAGTCGAACCCGCGCCCGAAATAGGGCTGGATCACTTCCAGCAATGCCCCGTAGCCAATGGCCAGCGGCACCACCCAGATCCACCATCGGGGCCGGACACTCAGGATCGGCAGGACCAACGCAAAGAACAGCAGGAAATGCGCCACCTTGTCGATGAAGCTTGGCGCAGAAGAGGGCGCTTCGGGCGATGGCATCAGCAACAGCACCAGCACGATGATCGCCAGGACCGCTGATCCCATCGCCCCATATGTTATTCGCCTGCGGTTTTCTGCGCGCACTGCCCCTGCCCCTTGACTGACGATCTGCCGACCGCCTGCCCTTGCACGGCTGCGAAGGGGGTTCAAGCAGGAACTGCGGCAGGCTCGGCGCGGTGCATCTGCGCGCGGATGCGCGTCATGGCGCGGTCTTCCAACTGGCGCACACGCTCTTTGGAGATGCCAAGATCGGTTCCGATCTCTGACAACGTGCGCGGAGTGTCCTGCAGATGCCGCTCGGCGATGATGCGCTGTTCGCGCGCGGGCAGCGTGCGCACGGCGTCATGCAGAAGCTGGCGGCGGTGATCCAGCTCCATCCGGTCCAGCACCGTGCTTTCCGTGGCCACACCATCATCCTCGATCGCATCCAGCCATTCGCGCCCGTCCTCGCCCTCGGACTGAGGGGTGTTCAGCGACAGGTCCTGCCCGGCCATCCGGCCCAGCATGATCTCGACCTGATGTTCGGGCACATCCAGTTCGCGCGCGACCGTGGCCGACAGCGCCTCGCGCCGGATTTCGCCATCTTCCATCCTGGCCAGTATCTTGCGCAGGTGAAAGAACAGTTTCTTCTGGTTGGCGTTGGTCGCGGTGCGGACCACTGACCAGTTGCGCATGACATATTCCTGCATCGAGGCGCGAATCCACCAGGCCGCATAGGTCGAGAAGCGCGCGCCATTCTCGGGGTCGAATTTCTCGGCTGCGCGCATCAGGCCCAGATTGCCCTGCTGGATCAGGTCATCCATCCCGATCCCGTAGCGGCGGAACCGCGCGGCCACCGAAATCGCCAGGCGCCCATAGGCAGTGATCAGCCGGTGCAGCGCCTGTTCATCGCGATGATCGCGCCAGGCTATGGCGAGTTCCAGTTCGGTATCGGCGGCCAGCAGCTCGCGCGACATGGCGGTACGGATGAAGCGGCTTGTATGCGGGTCTCGGGGTGTCATGGCAATCTGTCCAAATAGTAGCGAGTCGATATTGTTTCGAATCGCTACCATCTTGCGCGGCCGCTTGTCAATCACGTCAGGCAGGACTATCTGCCCCGGCATGAGTGACACGACCGCCCCCCAAACGCCCGATCTGGCCGATCTGATCGTGCATCTTGCCCGGTTGGGCCAAAGCACGACCTCCACGCGGCTGACGGCTGCGCAATGGACAGCGCTGCGCTATTTCGCGCGCGCCCGCCGCCCGTCGCGCACGCCATCCGCTTTTTCATGCTTTCACGCCACCACGCGGGGCACGGCCTCGCAAACAGTGAAATCACTGGTCGCGATGGGGCTGTTGGCACGCGAAAGCCACGGCACTGACGGGCGCAGTACGCTGCTGGATGTGACAGAGGCCGGGCATGCCATGCTGCGCATGGATCCGCTGGAAGATCTGCGCCGCGTGCTGGCAAGGCTGGACCCCGACCAGCGCGCCGCGATGGGCGCGGCACTGCGCCAGTCGGTCGGTGAGATGGCGCAACTGCGCGAGGTTCCGGTTTTTGGCAGTTGTGTGGATTGCATACATTGCGACCGCGGCCCGCAGGGCGTGATCTGCCGCAAATCGCAGAACAAGCTCGATGCCGAAGAGATGGCCTCTTTCTGCGTCGAGTTCCGCCCGGTCAGCCTGCGGCAATAGGCGGCGTCACGCCGCCGCCAATTGCTCCAGTGCCTTGTCCAGCCGCGCGATATCCTCGCGCAGCACCTCGGCGCGGTCCTCGGTTTCGGTCACGACCTCTTCGGGGGCAGAGGCGCGGAATTTCGGGTTGCGCAAGCGCCCCTCGATCCCGCCCAATTCCTTGCGCGCTTTCTCGGCGGTCTTTTCCAGACGGGCGCGCTCGGCGGCAATGTCGATCACACCTTCCAGCGGCAGGCCAAAGCTGCCCCCCTCGACCGTCACGGTGATCGACCCGCGCGGCAGCGCCGCTGCCTGCTCCAGCGACGCGATCCGCGCCAGCCGCATCACCAGCGCCTGATTGCGCGCCAGCGCGGCCTGCCCGGCCGCATCCAGGTCCAGTTGCACCATGTTCAGCTTCAACCCCACGGGCACCCGCACCTGCGCGCGGGCCGAACGAATCCCCTCGATCAGGGAAATCACCCAGCGCATCTCGCGCATGGCATCGGGATCGGCCAGCTCCGCGCCGTGATCCGGCCAGTCAGCATGGGCGCAAAGCGTGTCGCGCCTGCCGGTCAGACCCCACAGCTCCTCGGTCACAAACGGCATGAACGGATGCAGCAGGATCATGCACTGATCGAGCACCCAGGCCATTGTTGCGCGGGTTTCTGCGGCGTCCTCCCCATCCAGCAACGGCTTGGCGAATTCCACATACCAGTCGCAGACCCGCCCCCAGACAAAGGCATAGAGCGCGCTGGCGGCGTCATTGAAGCGGTATTCCGCCAGCGCCGCATCGACCGTTTCGCGCACGCGCGCGGTTTCCGCAATGATCCATCGGTTGACCGTGGCCTGCGGGCGCGGCGGCGCCGAGGTGGCATGGCCCTCCCAAACACCGTTCATCTCGGCAAAGCGGCAGGCATTCCAGAGTTTGGTGGTGAAATTGCGATAGCCGGCAATGCGTTGCGTATCGAGTTTCAGCACACCGCCCAGGCTTGCCATGGCTGCATTGGTGAAACGCAGCGCATCGGCGCC
>REDZ01000095.1 GCA_007695345.1 Paracoccaceae bacterium
GCCGGTCGGTATAGTGCCGGACCGAGGTCACAATCTGCGCATCCGGCAGGGTCGGGCTGGGTCTGGTCTTTTCGGATACAAGGGTCATGTGTTTGCGACCTGCTTCTTTTTCGTGCCTTGCAGAATTGCCTGATAGCTGGGGGCCCGCCAGTCCGCACGGGCCAGCCAGTCGCTTTCGGGCTGGCGTGCCGCAAGCGCCTGAGGGATCTCGACCTCATCAAAGCCCGAGCGGCGCAGCATCGTGTATTGATCGGCGATCACGGGGCCTTGGGCGCGCAGCCGCCCCTGAAACCCCATGCGGCGCAACTGGCGCGCCAGGGTCAGGCCGCGCCCGTCGCCAAAGCCGGGGATCGCGATGCGGATATGGGTCAGCGCCGCAAGACGGCCCTCTATCTCCTCGGGCGGGGTGTCGCCCGGCAGGTCAAGCGCGGTGGCGTCCCGTGTGGCGGGGTCGTGGTTGAAATTGTCGAAGCTCACGGGAGCTGCGGGCCAGTCATCCCGCGTGAATCCGTGATCGGTGACAATGACACTCATGCCGCATCCTCCTGTCCGGCCCGGGCGATGCCCTTGCCGATGAAATGTATGCCGCATTCGGTCTTTTCCGTGCCGCGCCAGCGGCCCGAGCGTTCGTCCTCGCCGGAAATGACCCGTGTCGTGCAGGGCTGGCAGCCGATGGATGGGTAGCCGCGCGCGACCAGCGGGTGGCGCGGCAATTCGGCCTCATCCAGATAGGCGCGGATACGCTCGGACCCCCAATCGGCCAGCGGGTTCAGACGGATCCGACCGGTTTCAGGTTCGACCTCGACCCGTGCCAGATCGGCGCGGGTCGCGGCCTGATGGCGCTTGCGCCCGGTGATCCAGCCGTCATAGCCCTGCAGCGCGCGCGCCAGCGGGCGGGCCTTGCGCAACTGGCAGCAGCTTTCCGTGTCCGAGCGGTGCAGCAGCCCGTCGGGATCGGTCAGAAACAATTCCTCGCGGTCGGGTGACAGCGTCACGACATTGCTCAGGCCCAGATGCGCGGCCAGATCCTTCTGGTAGCGGACGGTTTCGGGAAACAGCGCCAGCGTGTCGATGAACAGCACTGGCAGCGCCCGGTCGATCTGCGCGATCATATGCAACAGGACCGCCGAATCCGCGCCAAAGGAGGACACCATCGCCACATGCGCGATCCGGTCCAGCGCATCGGCCAGAAAGTCCTGCGGCGTGGTGTCTGCATGATCGTTCAGCAACGCTGTGCTCAGGCGGGTCACATCATACGGCATGGGCGCTCACCTCTGGCAGATAGAGCGCATCCTTGAACGGCTGCGCCCCAAGGCGACGGAAGGTGGCCAGAAAATCCTCTGAAGGGCCACGGCGCAGGTCCAGATAGGCATCCAGCACCCGCTCGATGGCCGGCACGATCTGGTCATAGGCGAAACCGGGGCCGGCCCGTTCCCCAAGCGCTGCGGTTTCGGTCGCATCGCCGCCCAGCGTGATCTGGTAGTTTTCCACCCCGGCTCGGTCGAGGCCCAGAATCCCGATATGGCCGACATGGTGATGGCCGCAGGCATTGATGCAGCCCGAAATCTTGATCTTCAACCCGCCGATATCATGCTCGCGTGCGGCCACGGCGCGCGCGATATCCTGCGCGACCGGGATTGACCGGGCGGTGGCCAGCGCGCAGTAATCCATGCCGGGGCAGGCAATGATATCCGAGGCCAGCCCGATATTCGCGGTCGCAAGCTGCGCGGTTTTCAGCGCGGCATACAGCGCGGGCAGGTCGGATTTGTGGACATGCGGCAGAATCACGTTCTGTTCATGGCTGATGCGCAATTCGTCATGGCCATAGCGTTCGGCCAGATCGGCCATCAGACGCATCTGATCGGAACTGGCATCGCCCGGTGTCGCGCCATGCGCCTTGAGGCTGATGGTCACGATGGCATAGCCATCCTGCCAATGGGCCGCCAGATTGGTGTCGGCAAAGGCACGAAAACCCGGATCGCGCTGATAAGCAGTGTCGAACCCGTCGGTCGGCGCGACGCGAAAGGCCGGGGGCGCAAAGGCGCGGCGCAGATCATTCAGGATATGCTGATCCACCCCCTGCCATTCCGCGCGTAGCGTGCGGAACCGGGCTTCGACCCGCGCGCGCACATCATCCAGGCCCAGTTCGTTGACCATGATCTTGATGCGCGCCTTGTATTTGTTATCGCGGCGGCCAAAGCTGTTATAGGTGGACAGGATCGCCTCGATATAGGGCAGCAGATCGGCCTCGGGGATGAAGTCGGCCAGCACCTTGCCGATGACCGGCGTGCGGCCCAGACCGCCGCCCACAATCACCTCGAACCCGCGCGCACCATTGCGCAGCACGGTGCGCAGCCCGATATCATGCGCGCGCGTCACGGCGCGGTCATTGGGGCTGCCGGTGATCGCGATCTTGAACTTGCGTGGCAGGAACTGAAATTCGGGGTGGTCGGTGGACCACTGGCGCAACAGTTCCGCCACAGGGCGGGGATCGGCGATTTCATCTGCCGCAGCCCCTGCGAAATGGTCCGCTGTCACATTGCGCACGCAATTGCCCGAGGTCTGGATGGCGTGCATCCCCACCTCGGCCAGCGCGTCGAGCATGTCGGGCACATCGTTCAGGCGGGGCCAGTTGAACTGGATGTTCTGGCGCGTGGTGAAATGGCCATAGCCCTTGTCCCAGCGATCCGCGATCATGGCAAGCTGGCGCATCTGCGCGCTGTTCAGCGTGCCATAGGGAATGGCCACGCGCAGCATATAGGCGTGCAGTTGCAGATAGAGCCCGTTCATCAGGCGCAGGGGGCGAAATTCCTCTTCGGTCAGGTTGCCCGCGATACGGCGCTCGACCTGCGCGCGGAACTGGGTGTTGCGGGTGCGAAGGAACGCGCGGTCAAATTCTGAATAGGCATACATGGGTGTCAGTCCGTTTATCTGAGTGGCATTGGGGGCTGCGGGTCAGGGGCGACACATGCCTGCTTCCTGTTTGCCATGCGGATAATTCGACGGGCCGCGTGCGCGAAACGCCTCGCGGAAATGGGCGGGTTCGGGACCGTTCGGACCGGAACGCGCAGCGGCCAGATAGGGCCCCACCAGCCGGTCAGATTGCGCCTGAGCCTGTGCAAGCGCCGCTTCGGCGGCGCGCGCGTCTGTGAAAAGCTGCGCATGGGACAGGTCGCGCGACCAGCCCTGATCCGGGGTCAGATAGACGACATCACCTTCGAACAGGTCATTGGCGGTCACGACAGAGGGGGTAAAGCGGCGACTCATACGGCGTGCTCCTGTAATTCCGGCGCCAGTCGTTGCGCCGCGCCCGTAGGTGCCAGCCCCAGCAGGATGACCGTGGGTCCGGCAAAAGCGCCTGCGCGCTGGGGCAGTTCGGCAAGGGTCGTCGTCTCTATCCGCTGGTCCATGCGCGAGGCATTCCCGACCAGCGTCACCGGCGTGTCCGGGGCCGCATCATTCATCAGCAAGCGCGCCTGCACGAAGCGGGCCGCTTTCTTGCCCATATAGATCGCTGTGACCGCGCCGGGGGCGGCCAGCGCGCGCCAGTCCTGTTCGGCATAGCCCTGCATGTCATGCGCCGTGATCAGGCGCAGTGACTGGTTGCGCCCGCGTCGGGTCAGGCTGCGGCCAATGCTGGCCGCCGCAGCAGAGGCTGCGGTGACGCCCGGCACCACCTGCCAGTCAATGCCCGCGGCATCCAGGGCGTTGGTTTCTTCTTCCAGTCTGCCAAAGACCGAGGCATCGCCACCTTTCAGCCGGACGACATGGGCCCCCTGGCCCGCATGTTCGATCATCAGGCGGTGAATTTCTGCTTGCGGAGTCGAAGGGCCGAACCCCTGCTTGCCGACGCAGATCACCTGCGCCTCGCGGCGCGCGAGTTCGAGGATTTCGGGCGCGACCAGCCGGTCATGGATGACAACATCGGCGCGGTCGATCAGCTTGCGCGCGCGCAGTGTCAGCAGATCGGCGGCACCGGGGCCCGCACTGACGAAATCGACCAACCCTGCGGGCGCGGCCTGTGCCAGATGGCGGTTCAGCAACGAATCCAGCGCCTGTTCGACCTGCGCGGTCCCCCCCTGTTCCAGCGCACGCGGGCCAGACGTGTCGAAATACTCGGACCAGAACGCGCGACGGCGCGCGCCCTGCGGCAGATGTTCGGCCAGTTTGCGAAAGCGCTTGGCGATCTGTGTCAGCAGCCCCAGCGAGGTTGGCAGCACCTCTTCCAGATGCGCCTTGACCTTGCGCGCAAGCATCGGCGCTGCGCCTTCGGTTCCGATGGCGACGACCAGTGGCGCGCGATCCACGATGGCCGGGGTCAGGAAATCCGATGCGTCCAGATTGTCCACCACATTCACCAGCGCGCCTGCGTCGCGACCAATCCTGGCGATGCGGGCATCCTCGGCGTCGCATCCTGTGGCGGCATAAACCACGCGCGCGCCCTGCAGGTCGCCATCGCGCAAGGCATGCGGCACCAGCGTCACACGCGGTTGCAATGCCTCGATCTGAGGAATGAAGCTTTCGGCATGCAATGTGATCTTGGCGTCGGTCTTCAAAAGCAGGCGCAGCTTGGCCAGAGCGATCTCATCCCCCCCGCCAATGACGACACGCGTCCGGGCCATATCCAGAAATACCGGGTAGAACTGCATGCGACGACTCCTCTGATTCAGCGCAATTTAGAACAATTTCCCAAGTATTGGCCATATTATCGGGTAAAATAAGGAATTCGTTCGGAATTATCGCCACGCACCGGAGCACGGTTCGCAGTTCTCGGGCGAAACTGGATCATCGTTTCTGCTGTGCGGCACCCGCAGAGACCGGGGTATCGTGGCGCTGGTGACATGGCTGGCAGAGGACGCTGCCATTGGCGCGTCTGCCCGCGTGAATGGAATCATCTACACGCGCGGCCAATCGGCACATGTTGTGAAATGGCAACACCACCACAATGTCTCTCTGCATGAGACACAGGTCTGGAAGATCGCGAGGCAGGCACCGGGATGCTTCCCTGCCACTATCGCGCTCCACGCCCTTGCCTCCTCGGGCAGCCGGTTTGATCATTGCCTGATCGGTCCGTTAACAGCCCGAATTCAAACGCTGATTGATGGCATCAAGTAAGTTACGAGCACGAGCGTCCCAGGAATATTTACGCTTGAAAATACTGATTGCGTTTTTCCCTAGGCGAGATCGCAGCTCAGTGGAGGCGCGAAGACGCTCCAAAGCGTTGCACCACGCGTCGACATCGCTCGCAGGACAAAGCAACCCGTCCACATCATGGGTCAGGACCTCACGCAGGTTGGGCAGGTCAGATGCGACAATCGGCAAACCGGCCGACATATACTCGAAAAGCTTGAGGGGTGAGGTCCAGCGACTGATATTCAAATTGTTTCCGGCAGATACACCGACAAAATCCTGATTGGGCAGCAATGCAACGTCAAAACTGGAAAGATACTCGGCAGTTCTGCTATGCGGAATATGGCCGTGAAAACGAACGTTCGGCTCCTCGCCCAGGCTGGATTTCCACTTTTCAACATCGCCTTGCCGGCCTCCAACGATTTCAAAATTTGCCCATGGGCAGCGGGGCGCGAGTAAGGAAATCATCTCCATCCCCTTACCCTTGTAAAGGTGGCCCAAATACCCTACCCTCAGACGACGTCTTCCAGCTGGCGGAAGGATCGGCTGAATACCGTCAGGCATCGGATCCGCGCCATCAGGCGCAACGATCACACAATCCGGATTACAGCCAAGATCAGCGATTATCTGCGTCTTGAGAGCTTCTGTAATGACAACGATGATTGGCTTCCGCGCCACGCGCAGATATGCTTTCATGGTGATGTCAGAGCCCGGGTGATGAAGTTCGATTACCGATGGCCAGCCCAAAAGCTCCCCCATCAATGCCGCACGCGGAAGTCGCGTATATATCAGATCACTACCAAAACGCCGTGCATTTCGGAAAGAAGACATAATATGAAATTCCGTACGCGCAGGTAAATTAGAGTATTTGAACATGAAAAGCTCAAACAAAGGCTGAACTGAATATGTTTGAAAAATGGAATCGTCGTTCGCGTATTCTCCGCCGCGCGGATGGGTCGCCGAAAGACCTACGCGAATACCCTGTCGCGAAAACGCCTGACACATCTTCATGACATGAACCGAATTGGCGGCGTAAGACGGAAGCGTTGACCTTGAGATATAAAACAGTGAATTCACTCGGACCCCCTTGCCATATGGGCTGGAAAGGGAAGCCACCGTTCAGCGCAGCGCTCCAGATCGGCTATCATTCTACTACTATGAGTGAAATCACCTTTGGTAAACGCGGCTCCTGCCTCTCGCAGGATCCAAAGCTTTGCAGTATTTTCAATCATCTGAGAGGTGGTGGATGACACCGAAAGCCATTTCTTTGCTGCCTCGTCTCTTTGATCTTTGGGCATATTTCGCACAGCGTTACAAAAATCCAGGAGTGGGGCTGAGCCAAAACACAGCAATTCGTTGTCAATGCACTTGATTTCACCCTCCGGAGTGCGTACCAGATTGTTCGGCGAGATGTCTGGATGCATGACAGTAGTGCATGTGGCGCCATTATCGATTTCGAGACATCGAAAATCTATTTTCTCTTGCGTTGCAGCCAGTGACATCGCACGTCTGCACCGAGGGAGAATAAAGTCTTTAATATAACAAAAACCTGCGGGTGGTAAACCTTCCACCGCCACGCCATGAATTCTGCGCAGTACCTTTATCTGATGATATCCAATATCTTCAGCCAGGCGTTGGCCCTCGATCCACTCTGTCACGATCCATGCGTCGCGCACTTCCAGCACCCGAGGAAATAAATCAGGCAGCTTTGCACTAACCGCTAAAATAAACTGCGCATGTTCAGGTGAAAATGCTTCATATATCTTGACTGTTTGCCCCTTGTGACGGGCGCGTAAAACAATTCGCCCCGCCTTGTTCGCTATTGAACTGCCTTGTGAGTTTCCAATGGGCCGAATATCTTCAAATCCGAAAGCGCTGGGGCTATGCCCGATATTGAGGTTCCGGTTTAGCCTCTGCTTGGCGCGCGCCAGGATCTGCCCAAGCCCCATGTCCGACACCTCTACTGACCTACATCGAGCGTGACGTATATCTTGACGCCGTACACTGGATGGCAGCACGGGTCTAAAGTGTCACGCAGACCCTGTCCAGAAGGAACTGATTCACCTTCTGCCCAGGCAGAATACCAGGTTGGGAGCAGACTGTCTTCAGAAGGTCCTTATGTATGAAGTGGAACTGAACCGGGATCACCGGAATCTGCAGTATTGAGGCAATAGCAAACCGATTGTTTCCATTCGAAAGCTTCAGCACTTGGCCCTCGCGTCCCAGAACGCAGCCGATTTCGTCGCCGCGGTGCCCCTTCATTTTGTAGCTCGGAGTCACCATGCCAGCGTGTTCGATACTTCGGAAAATCTGAACATAGCGCTCCAACTGCGCGAAAATGGTGTCCTCCGTCTCAAAGCCACGACGCGACCTGCCAAGCGCCTGGCGCTTTCGGTGATAGGCATAGGCCGTTGTCTGTTTAATCGGGATGCTGTCAAAAATATGTTCTTTGTAAAACAGGTATCGTGGATCAATTAGGGAGAAATCTTCGATGGACTGTGTGTGTTTATCCCAGTCGCCATCCCGAAAAAACCTGCCTTTTGTTCTTTCGCGCTTGGCGAATCCAGCACATTTCGAAGTGACTGATGCTGTCTGTATAACAAAATATGGTTTAATTTGGCGTGAGCGAGATCTCAGGCAACTTAAAATAAGTTCATTAATCTTACGCATAGAGGCTGTCAGTCCCTTAGCTCGTACTTTAATTAATAGAACGGCGCCACAGCAGCCGCGAAGATCTGTGTCGCGCTTGCCGAATTGAAACGCGAAAAACTTCTTGAAGCAGACCTGTAACGCCTAGTAGCCTTCGGTACTTCCATGCGAACCGCAGCTTATACAAGATGGCATGTCGCGCACGATCCCCGTCATGACTACGAACCACGGCTGCAGCCTTTGGTGCGATTGCAATCACTTCATTATACAATAAAAGCTCAAGCGCCAAAGCTTTGTCTTCAGAAGTACGCAACGTTTCATCGAAACCTGCAACCTTCCAGAAAAGAGCCTTTTCGATCAGTATATTCTGGCCACCGGTTCCGGGATTGCGCTTGAGCAGTGTCGCTACGGACAATGTCTCTGGTGTTGGGCACTTATATTTTTTCGTCTCTGTGCCAGAGTGAATGTCCTTGCGGCCGTATACACACGATGCTCCCGCTGCGTGGAGCGCCACTGACGCTTCAGACAAGAAATCAATGTCCCACCAATCATCGTCATCAAGGAAAGCCAAGTGGGTGCCGCGCGCCATTGCCGCACCAAAATTACGAGCGCGTGAGGGACCAACCCTTGGTGGAAGGCGATAATGCTTGACCCATTTCGGCATTGACGAGAGGTCAGCATCGCATACGCCGTTGTCGACAACAATGATCTCGTTTGCTTGCAGGTTCTGTTTCAAAACCGAGTCAACTGCCGTGCGCAAAAAGGCTGGGGGACGATCACAGGTTGGGATAATAACAGAAATCGAGATCATATCTAATACCTGAAACGCCACCCAAGCGTTCGCCTGGCCCAGAACCTGTTTGCAGTAGAATCACTGAATATTTCTCGGAAGTGTTCATATAAACCCGGAAACCGACGTCTCAACGCCCCGACATCATTGATGCAACCAAGTTTTATACGAGGAGATTTCAGCCTGCGTAATCTTGAATTTATTTTCCGCAAGCTCCCGGATTGGCATGTGCCTGCGGATACCTGCGCGAAATCCTTTCTTAATAAGGGCTCTGCGCCCTGATTCACGATTTTGTGAGCTGCAAAGAGTGACGAGATATTGAACTGCGAACTGTCACGATACCTGAAGGCAAGATTGCGTTCAAATTCTACCCTGAAATTTTGAAACAGCATTTCCAGAGTGTCTCGACAGAAAGAATTTGCGACGTGTGCAGGCAAAAAAACCTCGCTCTCTAACGGCTGAACCATTGATGCGGCTCGGAGCTGATATCCTCGGTGTGGAGTTAAGGCGCCGGATCTGGTTAACTCTGTCCCTTTGATCCAGCGCCCGCGCAATACTGGCGTCCCGTCTGCCAAAAAAAAGTCGAGCGGCTCTGTTCGCCTTAAAAGGAAGAAATCATCATTAAAATAAATAAATTTCGAAGCCAAGCCTGGGATCCGGAATAGAAGTGTTTCTATTGAAAGTGAGTTGAAAACTGGCAGTATATCAGAATATTCCCTGAAAATAGTATCGTGGTGCACCACTGCAATTTTTTCTCGAAAGCGCGGGGAAACGCCTGAAATATTTGGGGTCTGTCTATCTGTCACGATCCATATTTTTCTGATCCATGGTGCGTAAAGCTCCATAGATTTTATGCAGATTGAAACCTCATCATTATTCTCCCACCGTAATGAAGCGTTATCGCCTGCATTTCCGTCGCAGGTCGGATCAGAGTGATGTTTTCGGCGGCTAACGTATTCTGGGTCAGACGCATCTACCCAAGTAATTACTGCGTCTATCATCACTTCGTTACCCTATATGACGCAGAGTGACTGGTATCTTGAACTCTGAGTTCCCGCAAGCGACGTCGTAGGCTTTTCGAATGCGAGCGCAGCGATTGAATTTTTCCGGTGATCTTTTGCTTTCTGGAATCTTGATCCAGCGCCATTCGAGGTGCTTGTTCTGTTGGCATCACAAAGCGTTGTTATGGTGTTTCTGGAAGGAAACATGGTTATCATTGCTTAGGTCAGGTGGGGTAGAGGGCATTCCGCGGAGTATAGCTTAAAAAACGGCAGTGGGAAGACGTTCCACCTGGTTGGATCACGCTCTGACCAGGGTCGTCATACGTGCTGCTCAACATCTTGCTTCGGTTCTCGTACATCATCCGGTGGGGCACTACCAATTTTTCTCAATCGCAATGGGTTGAGCTTGTGCCATGCGCCCAAGGAGTACGGCCCGCACAAGACCCTGTACAACCGCTGAACGCGGTGGAGTGATATGAGCGTGATCGCCCGCATCATGGCTGGCCTGGCCGCCGAAAGGACCGTGACCAAGACGATCATGATCGATGCCACCTATCTGAAGGCGCATCGCACGGCTTCGAGCCTGCGGGGCAAAAAGGGGGCCGGCCGTCTGATCCGTCGCACGAAAGGCGAAATGAACACCAAGTTGCATGCCGTCACCGATCCGATTGGCCGCCCCATCACCTTCTTCATGTCTGCTGGGCAGATCAGCGACGTCACCGGCGCGGCGGCTTTGCTGAGGGAATTGCCACAAGCCGACTGGCTGATCGCGGATCGTGGGTGCTGCGCAGGTGAACGTCACCGATCCGAGTGAACCGAAGCAAGCGGACTGGTTCAGAGATGCGCTGAAAGCCAAGAAGATGAAGGCCGATCGGAGCTGCTTCGATCCTCTGGATCAACTCTTGTCGTCACCCACCCTCGGTCGAAAGAAGCGCAAGACCTCAGAGATACAGAAGAAAAACAACCGTCTTCTGTCTGCAACCATTTTCTCCGCCAGTTTTCGAACATGATCAGGTCGCTTTGGAACCTTGACGCTCCCCCTGCGCAACCGCAACCGATATGGTCGCCTTGTGCACATCCAGCCCAATGACCGTGGCATCCTGCAGATGGTCTTACGGTCACTCAATCATCACTCTCCGAACCTTTTCTCTGTCATGTCCAGCCGGTTCTGTCCGGGCGATGTGATGGGTGACAGGACCCGCGGAATGCCGCTACACAGGTGCCACGCGGATAGGCAGCAAGAAGGACAGGCCATGGCTGGACATGCATCGAGCGACGCGCGCACTTGGCGCATCGGTGTGCTGTTTTCCCGAAGCGGTGCCCTCAAGATCACGCAGAGCGAACATTTTCTGGGCACCGAGCTGGCCATCCGCCAGATCAACGAGGCCGGGGGTGTGCTGGGGCGCGAGATCGAGGTTGTCGCCTATGACCCGGCTTCGGAGCCGGAGGCTTTTCGTCATCTTGCTGATCGCCTGCTGACGGATGATGGCATATCCGTCATTTTCGGATGCAGCTCTTCCGCCGAACGCAAGGCCGTGCTGCCTGCCCTTGAGAGGCGTAATGGCCTGCTCTGGTATCCGTCGCCCTATGAGGGTTTCGAATACTCACCCAATGTCATCTATACTGGTGCTTCCCCGAACCAGAACAGTTTTCCGTTGGCCGAGTATCTTGTGCGCCATGTCGGGCCACGGTTGTTTCTGGTGGGGTCGGATTATGTCTACCCGCGCGAATCGAACCGGGTCATGCGTGACCTGGTCGAGTCCTTCGACGGGGAAGTGGTCGACGAAATCTATGTCCCGATGGAAGCCAGCGATGCAGAGCTGCGGAGGGTGCTGTCGCGGCTGAAACGTCATCAACCGGATGCAGTGTTCTCGACAGTTGTGGGCCATACTGCGCGCCGCTTCTACCGCATGTACCGCGAGGCAGGGTTTGATCCGGAGAGCACGCCGATTGCATCCTTGACCATGGCTGAAGGTGAAATCGCCGCCATCGGCCCAGAGTTATGCGCCGGACATCTGACCTCGGCAGGGTATTTCGGGTCACTGGACAGCGAAGAGAACCGCAAGTTCGTGGCCGATTATCGTGCGGCATTCGGCAGTGACCGTGCCACCAGTATCTATAGCGCCAGCGCATATGCGCAGGTGATGCTGTTTGCCGAAGCCCTTCGCATTGCCGGCACACTGGACACCCAGCGGCTGGTCGAGGCCGCGCAGGACCTGACCATCCTGGCGCCCGAAGGCCCGATAACAATCGATGCGGACAATAATCACTGCTGGGTGCAGCCACGGATCGGTCGTGTGCGCCCTGATGGAGAGTTCGAAATCCTGTGGCAGAACGCCAGACCGGTCAAACCCGACCCCTATGTCGCTGTCTCGCCCTTCGGGGCAAGCTGGATCGACCACCCGGAGGCCGTGGGATGAAACCGGGCACCCGCAAGCTGATCAACGACATGCGTGACATGCGTGTTCTTGTCGTTCATCCTCAGGATGCCGAAGGGCAGGCACTGATCAACCAGCTTCGGCGGTTTGGCTGCCAGGTCCGCGACATCTGGCCACCCGCGATGGACGCGATCGGCGATGTGGATGCGATCTTTCAGCTTGTCGATGCCAGCGAAGATTCCAAGCCGCCTCCGCCGGTTCAGGTTGGCGGCCCCACCTTTCTTGCGATAGTCGATTACGAGAATCCTTCAGTGCTGAAGCGGTTGCTGGATCACAATGCGCATGGCGTGATTACCAAACCCATCCGGCCTTTCGGCATTCTTTCGGCGCTGGTTCTGGCGCGCTCGCTCAACGGATATACGCGCAGGCTGGAAACCAAGGTCCAGAAGCTGGAAGACACGCTCAAGGGACGTCGCGATGTCGAAAAAGCGGTGAAATACCTGATGACCCTGCGAAATATCCGCGAGGCCGAGGCGTATGAAATGCTACGCAGGCAAGCCACGCAGAAACGGATCTCCATGGCGCGGGTGGCGGCGACGATACTGGGCGCCAGGGATGTTCTGGACGGAATGGGGCTGCTGGGCGGGGACTGAGCGGGGGGTGGGCGCCGGTCCGCCCGCGCCTCCGCTTCCAGACCGAAACTGCACATTTTGGCGGCACCGTGCGGCCGAGCGATGAAAACACATGCACGCGCATGTGCCGGTTACCATTGCGGCAGTGTGGGCAGAGAAAACATTGACAGACCGCACATGATTTGCTTCGCTCCCTGACAACGTCACGTGGACTGGGCAGTCCGCACACGTTCTATGGCCAGGTTGGCCTTGTCACATATCAGGCTGTGCAGCCCTCGAACGGCGCTCTTTCCGAGCGCTGGTCGGGGGCTTTTTGCGTTTACGGGAAGGAAATACATGAAGCCGCATGAACAGGGAGGCTCCGCAGGGGCGGTGGATGAAGGCCGTGTGAGGGTTGCATGCGTCCAGATGGAACCCAGGGTCGGAGAAAACGAGCGCAACATCGCGTTGACCTGCGATCATATCGAACAGGCAGCAAAGCAGGGGGCCGGGCTGATTGTCCTGCCGGAGCTCGCCAATAGTGGCTACGTCTTTCGCACGCGCGCCGAGGCGTTCGCCGGCGCCGAGCAAGTGCCCGACGGGCCAAGCGTGCGGGCATGGTGTGATCTTGCGGTGCAGCGCGGTATCTATATCGCTGCGGGCATTGCCGAACGCGATGGTGGGCGCCTGTTCAACAGCGCGGTGCTGATCGGCCCTGAGGGTTTTATCGGGACATTCCGCAAGGCGCATCTGTGGAACGAGGAAAACCTGTGGTTCGAACCTGGCGATTGCGGCTTTCCCGTCTTTGATACGCCGATTGGCCGTATCGGACTGGCGATCTGTTATGATGGGTGGTTTCCCGAAACCTTCCGGATGCTCGCGCTGCAGGGGGCCGATATTGTCTGCGTGCCCACGAACTGGGTCCCGATCCCGGGGCAGCGCGACAATCAGCCCCCGATGGCAACGATTCTTGCGCAAGCCGCCGCGCATTCCAACTCTCTTTTCATTGCCTGCGCCAATCGCGTCGGGACGGAACGCGGTCAGCCCTTTATCGGGAAAAGCGTGATCGTCAGCTATACAGGCTGGCCTGTCGTGGGGCCTGGAAGCGCCGATCAGACCGAAATCCTGATGGCGGATGTCGATCTGGGCAAGGCCAGACGCAAGCGCAACTGGAACGCCTTCAATCAGGTGCTGCGGGACCGCCGCACCGATGTCTATGACGAAATGCTGGGCAGTGGCGCCAGACGCGGCTGGTACTGACGCCCGGGGGCGGGTTGCGCGGCCTTGGCCGTAAACTGACCTGCAAACAGACCAATCAAGAAGACCGCGAGAAACAGGAGAGTAACAATGAAACAACGTCAAACCGGCATTCTGCTTACAAGTGTCGCCAGTTTTGCCATGCTCGCCAGCGCTGCCGCTGCAGACACGCCCATTCGGATCGGGGTGCCTGTGGGTCTTTCCGGGGCAAACTCGGTCGTGGCGCCGTCAGTCGTTCAATCGACCGAACTTGCCATTGAACAGATCAATTCTGCAGGCGGCGTGCTGGGCCGCCCTCTGGAACTGGTCGTTGCCGATGACGGCTCTGGCGCGGCGGGGGCGCAGCGCGCCTTTGATACGCTGATCTTCCAGCGGCAGGTCGATGCGCTTATTTCAATGCAGACAAGTGCTGCGCGGAATGCGGGCCTGCCGATCCTGTCGCGGGGCAATGTACCCTATATCTACACGTCCTTTTACGAAGGCCGGTCATGCCATCCGAACATGTATGTGAACGGCTGGGTGCCGGAACAACAGGTGCCGCCGTTGGTGGACCACTTCAATGCCACCTATGACGCGCAGAGCTACTTTCTGATCGGGTCGGATTACTCCTTTGGCCGTGGCATGCTGGAATTCACGCGGGCGTATATCGAAGAACAGGGCGGCACGGTCGTGGGCGAGGATTATCTGCCCATGGATGGCACCGACTGGGCCCCGATCATTTCAAACCTGCGCACGTCGGGTGCGGACGCCATCATCACGTCGACCGCTGGCGGCGCGCCGAATGTCACCCTTACCCGGCAGCTGCGTGACGCCGGAATCGATTTGCCATACGGCAATCTGGCGGTTGATGAAGGCACCGCTGCAAGTATGGGCAGCGTCGCCGAGGGGATCTATATCTCGGCCTCTTACGTGACGGGGATCGACAGCGATACCAATCGCGATTTCCTCGCCGCGATGGAAGCGCATTTCGGCGATGACTTGCGGACCCCTAACGATCTGTCCGTGCCTCAATTCGAAGCGGTGCTCGCCTATGCCGCGGCAGCAGAACAGGCCGGGACGACAGACACGGCTGCCGTGATAGACGCCCTTGCCGAGGTGACGGTCGAGGGCCCGCGCGGGTCGATCAGCATGTCCCATCAGCGCCATGCACCGCTGACAATGTATCTTGGCCAGGTCACGGCGGAAGGCGATGTCGATGTGATTGCCGCCTTTGACGCTGTTGATCCGGGTGATCAATGCCCGGATCTGTAAGCTCTCTCTCTCCTGGCGGCGGGGCAGATTGTCCCGCCGCGACCCGCAATAGGAGCATGGCCGATGGGTAACCTCATTCTGGACATCCTGACGACTGCAGCGATCCTGTTCATCACCTCGGCTGGCTTGCTGATCATTTTCGGCGTGATGAAGATCATCAATTTCGCCCATGCGGCTTTCATTACTGTTGGCGGTTTCGCGGCGCTTGTGGCCCATCAGATAGGGCTGCCACCCTTGCTGGCCCCGATATTCGCTCTGATTGTCGGCGGCGTGCTTGGGGCCATTGCCGAAGCAGTGATCGTGCGACGCCTTTATGAGCGTCCCCTGGATGCCATTCTTGCGACCTGGGGGCTGGGATTGATCATGACACAGCTGATCACCGCCAGTTTTGGCCGTGGCGTGCAGTTCCTGCCCCCGCCAGTCAGTGGCACGGTCAAGGTTCTGGGGGCCGAGTATTCGCTGTATCGCATTGTTCTGGTCGGGGTGGCCATCCTGATCGCACTGGCCTTCACTGCGTTGCTGACTCGCACGCGACTGGGGCTCTCGACCCGTGCGGTGATCATGAACGAGCAGCTCGCCCAGGGGCTTGGCATCAATAGCGCCCGCGTGCGGTTGATCACCTTTGGCATTGGCTGCGGTCTGGCCGCCGCCGCCGGTGCATTGATCACGCCATTGACCAGCCTCGATCCCGCGATGGGTCTGCCCTTCCTGATCGGGGCCTTCATGCTGGTCATGGTATCGGGCGGATCGCTGCCTGCACTGGCACTGGCCTGTCTGGTGCTTGGCGGGTTGCAGGCCATCGTCAGCACATATGTCGGATCCGTTCTGGGCGGGCTCACCATCGCCGTGTGTGCCGCTGTGGCACTGCGTATTCGTCCGGAGGGGTTTGCCCGTGTCTGAACTTGCAAAGGAACACCCGCGCGCGGCATTCGGTGCAACCGGCCTGTGGTCGTCACGCATCGCGCGTCGCGTTGCCGTACTGGTCATCTTCGGCACGCTGGTGCTGGTGGCCCCGTGGTTTCTGGATGCCTATACCGTCAACATTCTGGTGCGCGCATTCTTCATCGCCATTGTTGCCGTGACAGTCGATATCCTGTGGGGGTACAGCGGCTATCTGACCTTTGGGCAGGCGGCCTTTTTCGGGCTGGGCGCCTATACGCTCGCGATCACTTTCAGCCAGCTCGGGTTTGGTCCGGGGCAGGCCCTGCTGGCGCTGGGGGCTGCAATTGTCCTTGCGGCGCTGCTTGGTGCGCTTGTCGGCTGGCTGTCCTTCTATCCCGGTGCGTCACCATTTTATGCAACGATCATTTCGCTGGTCCTGCCGATCGTGCTGGTGCAGCTGATCTATTCAGGCGGCAATTTCACCGGCGCATCCAGCGGTGTGGTCGGGTATTTCTCGTTCCCGCTGATGACCGAGACATGGTTCCGCGTCGCCGGGATCAGTATGCTGGCCGTCGCAGTTCTGGCCCATATCGCCGTATCCAGCGATGCCGGGCGCTTGTTGCGCGCGCTTCGCGACAACGAGATGCGTTGCGCCTATCTGGGCATCAACACCGCAGCGATCAGGATTGCCCTGCTTACGATCTGTGCAGCCATCGCCGCGCTGGCAGGGGCTGGCTATGCCGCCTTTGGCGGGATAGCCGCGCCAGAGAATGCGGGCTTTATCTTTGGCACGCAACTGGTGGTCATGGTGGCCCTTGGCGGGCGCGGGATGCTGACTGGTGCGATTGTCGGGGCGCTGTCCATCGAACTTGCCAGTGCGTATCTGTCCGGCATCCTGCCTTATGCTTGGGAATTGTTGGTCGGAATAGCCTTTGTGACCGTGATTGTGCTGATGCCATCGGGGCTGTTCGGCCTGTTGCGGGCAGTGGCGCAGCGCTGGACACCGTGGCTCTTTGCCCCGGCACCTGCGACCCGGCTTGAAGACAGCGCGCCCAAGGCCCGCGAGGGCGCACCTGATGCAGTGGTCCTTGAGGCACAGGGCGTGGCGCGCAGCTTTGGCGCCCTGACAGTGCTGAGCGATGTGAACCTGACAGCCCGGCGCGGCGAGCTTGTCAGCCTTGTCGGGCCGAATGGGGCGGGCAAGACCACCTTGATGAAATGCCTTGCCGACGGGCGCGAGGCATCGGCAGGGGATATCCGTATCGCCGGAACCCCGATCAAGGGGATGGTGCCGCATCGCATTGTCGGGCATTAGTCAATTTAGCTGGTCTCACACTGGAGGAGGTCAACAATAATGTCCAGGT
>REDZ01000018.1 GCA_007695345.1 Paracoccaceae bacterium
GCGACAAAATCACACCTTAGCGTAGGATCCTGCCCCCTCCGGCATCAGACCCCACCTATGGCACGGATGCCGTGCAGGTGAGGAGCGAGAACCCATGGCGGCTGGCCAAGGACATCCGGGGCATCGGGTTCCGCACCGCCGACCTGACCCGCAAGCACGTGACAGTGAACAAACTCATTCTTTGCTACTATAGGTAAGCCCCTGCGCCGGATAGCGATACATCATGTCGTGTCAAAACGGCAATTCGGCAGGTTTCATACCAACAATTCTTCCAACATAACCCCAAACTGCGCGCCATGCATATCCCGGTCAAAACGGCTTCCCTGCACCACAGTCCGTGGCATGGAGAACTTGATGACATGCAGGTCGGGGATGTCAAACCGGGTCAACAATTGCGGCTCAATGCCGAACAGATCGGAAACTGCTCGGGTCGACAGGGCAGTTGTGACATGTTCGTAAGCTTCGGCAGAGCCGCAAAACACATCGACCGTAATTTGGAACGGTCCTGCATTCTTTGCGGTAACCTTTCGAACCAGATCACGCAACATCGGCACGGGTGCCTACCTCGCTGAGTTCAAGACGGAAGGCCTCCATCGGGGTGTTCAGTCCCATCACATGGTTGAGGGCGAATTCGTAAACAGCCCCCCGACTGGTTTGCGCGGGTGAATACGGGAAGGCAAAGGTCGGCAGTGGTTCGTCTTCGGTCAGGGGCATATGCAGCAGGAAGGGATTGGCCAACCGCCCGATTTCATCCGCCATAGCCTGATCCCGCGCTGTGATCAGGCAAAGTGCGCCCACTTCGGCGGGCTGGCTTTCGCGGGTTTCCAGCGCTCCCAGGGCGGCGTTAACTCCGATCAGGCGCAATTCGATGCTGAAATCACCGATTGCAAGCCCGATCTGGTCCGCCGCCCGCGCGGATAGCACAGAGACCAGTTTGTCGGCCCAAGCCTGCGCATTCGCGACGTAACGCGCCTCTCGCAAAATGGCTAGCAGCATAGTCTGATAACCTACCAGGCGCGCGCCTTCCAGCTTCACCGTGTAGCGGCCAGACACCCAGTCGGAGCCGTCGACGCGGACGCGCCGCCCGTTCAATGCCTTATAGCGCGCTGCGCTGACATCCAGATAGCCGCCTGGTTCATAAAGCCGGAACGGGTCACTGTTTTCATAAAGCATATGGGCAGACACGGAATGCGGAGTACAGGCAGCTTCTGGCGCCATGGGTTCCACCTCGAATCCGCTCTCATCGAAGGTGACGCGGATCACGCCTGTGCCGGGATGCGTGGAACACAGTGCGCCACATTCGGCAATCTTCGCCCCGTGCCAGCAGGCACCGGGATGTTCGCCGCGTGCCAGCGGCAGCGCCGCAATGATCGCGGTATCCGTCGTGCGCCCGGCAATGATGATATCCGCGCCGGTATCCAGCGCAGCCTGTACCTGTTCAGCCCCGGCCAGCGCCACGATGTTGGTCATTTCGCGCAGGCGCTCTGCATCGATTTCTGGCGCAGGCGATAGCGGCGTGACCTGACCTGCCGCCAGCTTCGAGACCACGAACCCCGCGTCCTGACCGGAATAAAGCCGCGCCACGCGCAGGGTCTGCCCCAGATCCGCCGCCAGTTCGCATGTGATCTCATACATCCAGTCGACAGTACTGTCAGTGCCGCTTGTGCCTGCTGTTCCGATGATCAGGGGCACGCCCAGTTCGGCCCGCGCCTGCATGAGCGCGCGCCACTCGGCCTTGCACACTGCGCGCGAATATTTCGACAGCCCCGTGCCCAGCGAATGCGGCCCGCTATCGGTCGAGCCGCCGTCAATGGCGATAACATCGCAGCCTTGCGCGATGCCACGCTCAAGAGCGGCCTGCGAAAACCCCAGACCCAGCACGCCGGATGGAACGAGAACAGTTGTCGTCATAAGCCCCCCTGAGGTGCAGGTTATCAGCAAAATGCCATGACCAGCAAGGGATTGACAGCCAGCGGTGTGGAGGCAACACTTCGGCTTCGTTTACGCTGCCATTACCGGGAAGATCATAGCGGGGGGACGTGTGGCGACATCGGGAATACAAACGGGAGGAAAGGCAAGATGAGCTTCAAGACAACGACAGCAGCCTGTTTCGCTGCAGCACTGACATTCGGGCTGGGATCGTCGGCTGTCGCCAGCGACTACCCGACGCGCACGATTAACTGGGTTATTCCATTCGGTGCCGGTGGCGGCTCTGACCGTTTGTCGCGGATGTTCGCTGCCGAAGCGGAGCATCATTTCGGTGGTGCCTCTCTGAATGTCGAAAACCACCCTGGCGCCGGGGCTGTGACCGGCTGGATGCATGTGCTTGATCAACCCGCTGATGGCTATACGGTTTTCAATGCAACCCCCACACCCATCATCACGCTGCTCAGCGAAGAGGACGCGCCGGTTGACCCGTCTGAAATCGACATCCTCGGTTATCTGGCGGCCTTCGCCTCGGTGCTGGTGGTGCGCGAAGATGAGTTTCCCGACTGGGACAGCTTCGTCGCCGCCCTGAATGAGCGCCCCATTACCATTGGCGGCACCAATGCACTGCTTCTCGGGGCCGCGAATGCGATTGATCAGGCCGGCGCCGAAGCGATCTATGTCCCCTATGGCAGCACGGGCGAGTCGGTCACCGATTTCCTGGGCGGGCATATCGACGTGGCGGCGGTGACCGAATCGACGGCCCTGACCATCGTGCCGGAAAACGGCATCGCGCTGATGAACACATCCAGCATCGCCCTGCCGGATGACGTGAACGAGGCACTGGGCAATCCGCCCATGGTCACCGATCTTGGCTATTCCGGCCTTGCCTTCCCGCGCTGGGTCGGCATGCACCCCGACACGCCTGAAGAGATCAAGGCGCGCTTTGCCGAAATGTTCGAAGCCGCCGCCACTGATCCCGAAGTTCAGGCCGTATTCGAGGCTGCGGGCGAGCCGATCATCTTCCTGGATCGCGAAGCCGCCGCCGCCGATTACGAGGCGATGGTCAATACGATGCGCAACGCCATCGGCCTGTTGCAGTAATCCGTGCGGGGCAGTGGCGTCTTGCCATTGCCCCTGCGTCGGACAAAGGGGGTGGGCATGAGCAACTGGTGGCGCAGCAATCAGGCAATCGGCCTGTATCTGCTGCTTATGATCGGCGTGCTCTTCGCCTATATCTGGTGGCAGCCCTGGGCGCATCGGGTCATGCGCGACGGTTTTCTGCTGGGCATGATGCCAATGATGGGCGTAGGGCTGATGCTGCTTTGCGCCGCAGCCATGCTGGTTGATCCGCTGCGTCGTGAAATACCCGAAACACTGCACGATGTCCGCGCGAGTGATGCCTGGCTGCCGGTGGTGATGCTGGGGGGCATAGCGCTGTGTTTCTGGGCCATGTCGCGGCTGGGCTTCGTTCTGGCCGCGCCACCTTTCCTGCTGGCCTTCATGCTATGGTTCGGCTTGCGCCCCGTGCGGCTTGCCATGATCCTGGCCGTGCTTGTGCCTGTTGTCGTTTTCGCATTCTTCACCCTGCTGGGTGTCCGCCTGCCGCGCGGGATCCTCGCGGGCTTTTTCTGACTTCTACATTGTGGGGCCCTGCGGATGCAGATTGATGCCTTTTATGATGCGCTGGCGCTGGTCTTTACGGTCAAGACGCTGTTCTGGCTGGTGATCGGTG
>REDZ01000040.1 GCA_007695345.1 Paracoccaceae bacterium
GCCAGCCCGACGAGGCTGTGCATGATCGCCACCAGTTCGGGCATCTGCGTCATCTGCACGCGGGTGGCCAGTTGCCAGCCCACGACCCCGCCAATGGCGATCAGCACCAACGTCAGCGCCCAGAGCCCAGAGCCCGGCCCCACCAGCATTGCCAGCACGGCGACGGTCATGCCCGCAATGCCATACCAGATCGCGCGCTTGGCGCTTTCCTGCCCCGAAAGCCCGCCCAGCGAGAGGACGAAGAGAACTGTTGCGACTGCATAAGCCGCGACTGTGAAACCGAAATCCATCTCTCGTTACCTCCCTCGGTCAGGATTTCTGGAACATGGCGAGCATCCGCCGTGTCACCAGGAAACCACCGAAAATATTCACTGCCGCCATCAACAGCGCGAGTGCGGCCAGAAGCGTGATCAGCACCGAGCTTGATCCGATCTGCAACAGCGCGCCCACGATGATGATCGAGGAAATCGCATTGGTGACTGCCATCAGGGGGGTGTGCAGCGAATGGCTGACCTTCCAGATGACCTGAAAGCCCACAAAGACCGCCAGCACGAAGATGATGAAGTTACGCATGAAGCTTTCGGGCGCAACCAGACCCACCGCCAGCACAAAGGCCGCGCCCGCGCCCAGAAGCGCCACTTGCGTTTTCGTCTGCGCCTTGAAGGCCGCGATTTCCGCCGCGCGCTTTTCTTCTGCCGTGGGTTCCTTGACCTTTTCCCTGGGCTTGGCGGCAATCGCCTTGACCTTGGGCGGCGGCGGCGGGAATGTGACAGCCCCTTCATGCGTGACCGTCGCGCCGCGGATCACGTCATCTTCCATGTTGTGGTTGATGACCCCATCCTTGTCGGGCGTCAGATCGGTCAGCATGTGGCGGATATTGGTGGCATAAAGGGTCGAGGACTGCGCCGCCATCCGGCTGGGGAAATCCGTGTAACCCACGATCACCACGCCGTTTTCCGTGACCAGACGCTCATCGGCCACAGTCAGGTCGCAATTGCCGCCCTTCTCGGCGGCAAGGTCCACGATCACCGAGCCGGGCTTCATCATCTGGACCATGTCCTCGGTCCAGAGCTTGGGCGCGGGGCGACCGGGGATCAGGGCCGTGGTTATGACGATATCGACATCCGGGGCCAGTTCGCGGAATTTCTCAAGCTGCTTTTCGCGGAATTCCGGGCTGGACGGGGCCGCATAGCCCCCCGTTTCGGCACCGTCAGCCGTGTCCTCCTCGAACTCGAGAAAGACGAACTCGGCCCCCATCGACTCGATCTGTTCGGAAACTTCGGGGCGCACATCGAAGGCCAGCGTGATCGCGCCCAGGCTGGTCGAGGTGCCGATCGCCGCCAGACCTGCCACGCCCGCGCCCACGACCAGCACGCGTGCCGGCGGGATCTTGCCCGCCGCCGTCACCTGCCCGGTAAAGAAGCGGCCGAAATTGTTGCCTGCCTCGATCACCGCGCGGTAGCCTGCGATATTGGCCATGGATGACAGGGCATCCATCTTCTGCGCGCGGGAAATCCGGGGCACCATGTCCATCGCGATCACGGTCGCGCCACGGGCCTTGGCGGCCTCGAGCATCGCCTCGTTCTGCGCGGGCCAGAAGAAGGAAATCAGCGTCTGCCCCTCGCGCAGGCGTTCGATCTCGGGCAGTTCGGGCTCGCGCACCTTGATCACGACATCCGTGGCCGCGCACAGCGCATCTGCATCCGCAACGACCGTCACGCCTGCCGCCTCATACAGCGTATCGCTGAACCCGGCCGCCAGCCCGGCGCCGGACTCGACGAAACATTCATGTCCCAGCTTGGCGATCTGCGTGGCACTGTCCGGTGTCAGCGCGACCCGCGCCTCACCGGGCTTGATTTCCTTCAACGCCCCGATTTTCAAGTGCAGCCCCCTTCTTGTTCAGGTTGCGTTCGGCCCTGCGCAGGCGCACGGGCTTGTGAATGCCGGGCTTCATAACCCGCGCCCGCCCGATCCACAAGCGGCCAAAGGGACCATGGATGCGGCCAGGTGACCTTGTTTCATTAGCGCTGACGCATTTGGCAGGCGCGCGCAACCGTGTCGCAGCGGTCCGGGCTACAGCCAGCGGCGGGTGCGCGCGAAATAGGCATCCGCCTGCGGGCCGAATGCCGCGCGCAGCCGTGCCTCTTCCGGTTCGATGAAGCGCCGCGTCAGCACCCATGCCAGTACCGGCACCAGAACCAGCCCCGAAAACGACCCCCAGGACAGCGCCAGCCCCGCAAGGATCAGCACATCGCCCAGGTAGATCGGGTTGCGCGAAAACCGGTAAAGCCCCGTGGTGATCAGCGCGCTGGGGTTCTGATGCGGCACGATGGTCGAGCGTGCGCGCAGAAAGGACAGCGCGGACACGCCCAGAATCGCCAGTCCAAGCCAGAACAGCAGATCGCCTGACATGGTCAGCGCGGGAACGTCATGCACCCGGCCCAAGACCCATGTTTCCGTCCGCGCGATCCCCAGCGCGGCCAGCAGCCAGACAGGTGGATAATCAAGGTGTTTCAACATGCGCATATCTCCATCCCACGCCCCTGCCCGCTTGTGCCGCGCTGCGCAAGCCCTCTTGACCTTTGCGTGGCCGCGCGGCACCGATGCCCGACCCACAGCCAGAGGTTCCCATGACCGATTTCACCGCCACCCGCGCCATGTTCGATCTGCCCAGGGGCATGATCTATCTGGACGGCAATTCACTGGGGCCGCTGCCCCGCAATGTGGCCGCGCGCGTGGCACAGACAGTCACGGATGAATGGGGCCAGATGGTGATTACCGGCTGGAACCGCGCGGGCTGGATGGACCTGCCTGCGCGCGTGGGCGACCGGGTGGGCCGCCTGATCGGGGCCGCGCCCGGCACGGTGACCATGGGCGACACGCTCTCGATCAAGGTCTATCAGGCGCTGGCCTCGGCGCTGGAAATGGTGCCCGACCGCCGCGTTATCCTCTCTGACACCGGCAATTTCCCGTCCGATCTGTATATGGCCGAAGGGCTGTGCCGCACCCTGGGGCCGGAGTATCGTCTGGAAACCGTCGCGCCAGAGGCGGTCGGGGACGCCATTGATACGCGCGTCGCTGTCCTGATGCTGACCGAGGTCGATTACCGCACCGGCCGCAAGCATGACATGGCCCGCCTGATCGCCCGCGCGCATGAGGCCGGTGCACTTGTGGTCTGGGATCTGGCGCATTCGGCAGGGGCGATCCCGGTCAATGTGACGGGCGCGCAGGCCGATTTCGCCGTCGGGTGCAGCTACAAATACCTCAATTCCGGGCCCGGGGGTCCGGCCTTTATCTATGTTGCGCCCCATCTGGTGGACCGCGCACGCCCCGCGCTTTCGGGCTGGCTGGGGCATGAGGCGCCCTTTGCCTTTGACCTGGACTACCGTCCCGGACGCGGGGTGGAACGCATGCGCGTGGGCACGCCCCCCATCCTGCAGCTTGCCGCGCTCGATGCCGCGCTTGATGTCTGGGAAGGGGTGGATATGGACGACCTGCGCGCGCGTTCCATCGCGCTGCAAGACGCGTTCATCGCACAGGTCGAGGCCGGATGCCCCGAACTGACGCTCGCCTCGCCGCGCGAGGCGGCACATCGCGGCAGTCAGGTCAGCTTTCGCCACCCCCATGGCTATGCGATCATTCAGGCCCTGATCGCCGAGGGGGTCATCGGCGATTTCCGCGCCCCCGACATCCTGCGCTTCGGATTCACCCCGCTCTATCTGTCGCCCAAGGATGTCGCGCAGGCGGCGGACACGCTGTGCCGCATCATGCAAAACGGCGCGTGGGACCGGCCTGAATACCATACCCGCGCCAGAGTGACCTGACCCCGCTGCCGGGTTACGGAATATCAACCAGAATCGGTCCAGTGTGGCGCAACACGCCGTATGCGAGGACCCGATGCCTGACCGCACCCGCGCGAGAACGCGCAAATTGCTGCCCTGGGGCTGTATCACCGCCGGGCTGGCACTGATCGCCACAATCCTGCTCTGGCCCGCACTGGCACGCGCATCCGGCCCCGCGCAACTCTGCGAGGCCGCCGCGCAACGCGCCGCACGCGCGCATGATGTGCCGCTTGACGTGATGCGCGCCATTGCCTTGGTGGAAACCGGGCGCAACCGCGACGGGCAGATGACGCCCTGGCCCTGGGCGATCCATGCGCAAGGGCGGGGCCATTGGCTGCCCACGCGCGATGCTGCATTGGAACTGGTGCGCGAGACGTTGGCCACGGGTCGGCGCAATATCGATCTGGGGTGTTTTCAGGTCAACTGGCATTGGCACGGGCATGAGTTCACCACGCTGGAGGATATGATCGACCCTGCGCAGAATGCCGATTATGCCGCCCGCCTGCTGCGCGGCCACAAGGCGCGGTTGGGGCGCTGGGATCTGGCCGCAGGCGCCTATCACTCTGCCACGCCCGAGCATGCCAGCCGCTACATCGCGCGCTTCTCTCAGGCGCGCAAAACGCTTGGACCCACTGCGCCTGCTGTTCTCAGCGCGCCCGCTGAAAACCGTTTTGCGCTTTTGCAGCCCGGTGGCCAGGGGGCGCGCGGCTCACTGGTGCCGCACGCGATGATGACCGGCGGCGCACGCCTGATCGACATGGAGCGCGTGGCACGATGATGGCCCTGTCGCCCAAGGCGCTGTTCAGCCCCACGATCCTGCTCGCACTCGCACTGATGGCCGTGATCGTGATGATGATCCTGCCCATCCCCGCCTGGATGCTGGATCTGGGCCTCGCGGCCAGTTTCGCGCTGGCCATCCTGATGTTCACGGTCACGCTTTTCATTCAGCGTCCGCTGGATTTCTCCATCTTTCCAACGGTTTTGCTGGCGTCCTTGATGTTGCGTCTGTCGCTCAACGTGTCCTCCACCAAGCTCATCATCGGCGAGGGGCATACAGGCACCCATGCCGCAGGCGGGGTGATCCAGGGCTTTGCCAGCTTCGTGATGTCCGGGTCGGTATTTCTGGGCGTGGTGATCTTTCTGGTCCTGCTGATCGTCAATTTCATTGTCATCACCAAGGGCGCGGGCCGGATGGCCGAAGTGGGCGCGCGATTTGCGCTTGACGGGATGCCGGGCAAGCAACTGGCTATCGACAGCGACATGTCCGCCGGTGCCATCGACCATCAGGAAGCCAAGCGCCGCCGCGAAACCGAACAGGCGGAAACGAATTTCTACGGCTCGCTTGATGGCGCGTCGAAATTCGTCAAGGGCGATGCCGTGGCCGGGCTGCTGATCACGCTGCTGAATATCGTGATGGGGCTGATCAACGGCACCATGATGCATGGCATGACGCTGGCCGCCGCGTTTGAAACCTATGCCATCCTGACTGTGGGCGATGGTCTGGTCAGTCAGATCCCGGCGGTCATCATCTCGATCGCGGCCGCCCTTCTGCTGGCACGCGGCGGGGCCAATGGCGCGACCGACATGCAGCTTTTCGAACAGCTTGGCCGCTATCCGGCGGCACTGGCGACCGTGGGCCTGTTGCTCGCGCTCTTTGCCTTTGTGCCGGGCCTGCCCTTTGTCCCCTTCGTGATCGGTGCCGCTGTGCTGATCGGGCTGGCGGTGCTGGCCGTCACGGCGCAGAAACGCGCCACGGAGGCGGCGGCCGCCCCTGATACCCCCCTTGAGGATGCGCCGGGCGAGAGCATGGGCGACGTGCTGGATCTGGACGAGATTCATGTCCAGTTCGCCGCCGATCTGGTGCCGATGGTGCTGGATCCGGGGCTGGGACTGGACGGGCGCATCTCGAATATCCGCGCCCATGTCGCACGCGAATTCGGCCTGATCCTGCCCGAGATCCGGCTGACCGATGACAGCCGCCTGCCCGAGGGCTGCTATGCCATCCTGATCCACGGCGTCGAACAGGCCCGCGACCGGCTGCGCCCCGACCATGTGCTGGCCCTGGTGCAGGAGGACACGGACCTGAATTTCGAGGGTGAGGATGTGAAGGAACCCGTCTATCACGCCCCCGCCCGCTGGATCGCCCCGCGCCATCAGGAGGATGCCGCGCTCGCCGGCAGCACTGTCGTCAGCCCGATCGAGGTTCTGGCCACCCATCTGCTGGAAGTGCTCAAGGCCAATTTCGGGCGCCTGCTGACGCATAAATCCCTGCACCGCCTGCTTGATGAACTGACCGGCCTGTCCGACAGCACGCGCGCCGAGGCCAATCGCCGCCTGATCTCCGAGATGATCCCCGACAAGGTGCAGCCCGACCTGCTGCTTGCGGTGCTGCGCCTGCTGCTGGAGGAACGCGTCTCGATCCGCAACCTGCCCCTCATCCTCGAAGCGATGGCAGAGGTCCGCACCCTGCTGCAAGGACCCGAGGCCGTGTGCGAACATGTCCGCCAGCGGCTGGGCTTTCAGCTTGTCGCGCCGCTCAAACGCGAGGACGGGACCTTGCCGCTGGTCCAGCTTGCCCCCGACTGGGAAGAGGTGTTCGGCACCTATCAGATGACCGGCGATCATGGCAGCGATGTCGCCCTGCCGCCCGAGGATTTCGGCCGCCTGGGCACACATATCGCGCAGACCCTCGGCGATCTGGGCAAATCCGGCATCAGCCCGGCGCTGGTGACCTCGGCGCGCCGGCGGCGCTTTCTGCGCACGGTGCTGGCCGCGCGGGGTCTGGGCGCTGCCGTCCTGTCCTATGAGGAAATCGGGGTGGATGCGCGTCCCGCCCTGGTGGGCACTGTCGCGGCATGACCCTGATCGCGCTGATCGACATGCTCGAAGCGCTGGCGCTGGATCTGGCTGCGGGGGCGCAGGGCAGCATCGGCGTGTTCATCCGCGTGGGCGCGATGATGGCGCTGATGCCCGCGCTGGGCGAACAGGTCGTCCCGGTCCGCGTGCGGCTGGGGGTCGCGTTGGCCTTTACCGCCGTCACGGCCCCGGCCATCGCCCCGCAAATGCCCCCTTTCAGCCTGGCCCCCGGCCCGCTGATCCTGCTGATCGCGACGGAATCACTCGCCGGGCTCGTGCTGGGCGCGGCGCTGCGAATTCTGGTCATGGCGCTGCAGATCGCGGGCACCATGGCCGCGCAGGCCACGTCGCTGTCGCAATTCTTCGGCGGCGCGGGCGCGGATCCGCAACCGGCCATGTCGCAGGTGCTGGTCATGGCGGGGCTGGCGCTGGCGCTGATGAACGGGCTGCATATCCGGTTGGCCGAACTGATCGTCATGTCCTACACGCTGTTCCCGCCCGGCGCGTTCCCCGATGGCGCGAGCCTTGCGCAATGGGGGCTGGCGCATTCTGCACGCGCCTTCACGCTGGCCTTCACGCTGGCGATGCCCTTCTTGATCCTGTCGCTTCTGTATTACATCGCGCTTGGCGCGATCAACAAGGCGATGCCGCAACTGATGGTCGCCTTTGTCGGCGCGCCCGCCATCACCTTTGGCGGGCTTGCCGTGCTGATGCTGACTGCACCGCTCGCGCTGCCACTATGGTATCAGGCATTTGAACTGCTGCTGGCCGATCCGGGGGCCATGCCACCATGAGCGCGGACGACCAGAGCGGCGAGAAGGAATTCGAGGCCAGCCAGAAAAAGCTCGATCAGCAGCGGCGCAAGGGCGAGGTCCCCCGCTCGACCGATCTGAACACGGCGGCGGCCTTTCTGGGCCTGCTGACCGGGGCGCTGACCACAGGCCAGGTCGCCCTGACCCGGATCGGAGAGACCGGAACCGTGCTTCTGGAGCACTCCGACCGGCTGTCGGTCCTGTTCAGCGAGCGGGGCACCCCGCTGGTAGGCGGGCTGATCGGTCAGGTCGGGCTGGCAATGCTACCGCTTTTCGCCTTTCCGTTCCTGGCGGTCTGGGCCAGTCTGTTCGCGCAGCGCGTGGTCATCTTCGCCCCGGAAAAGCTCAAGCCGAAACTCTCGCGCATATCGGTGATCGCGAATGCCAAGAACAAGTTCGGGCGCAAGGGCCTGTTCGAATTCGCAAAAAGCGCAGTCAAGCTGACAGTGATCTCGGTCGCGCTATGGGTGTTCCTGATGCGGCAATTGCCGGTCATCCTGCACAGCATGCATCTGAGCCCGGCACTCGCGGCGCGGGCATTGCTGGATCTGGTGCTGCAATTCCTGCTGCTGGTCTTCATCGTCAAGCTGGCGGTCGGCGCGATCGATTTCTTCTGGCAGCGCGCCGAGCATCTGCGCCGCAACCGCATGACCCACAAGGAAATGCGCGATGAGCACAAACAATCCGAGGGCGATCCCCATGCCAAGGGTGAGCGCCGCCGCCGGGGCCGCGAGATCGCGTCAAACCGCATGCTCGATGCCGTGCCCGATGCCACGGTTGTTGTCGTGAACCCCACGCATTATGCAGTTGCGCTGAAATGGGCGCCCAGCGATCCGGGGGCGCCGGTCTGTGTGGCCAAGGGCGTCGGTGAGATTGCCGCGCGCATCCGCGAACGGGCCGAGGCTGCGGGCGTGCCCATCCATTCCGACCCGCCCACGGCCCGCGCGCTGCATGCCACGGTCGATCTGGATCAGGAAATCGACGCGCAGCATTTTGCCGCTGTGGCCGCCGCGATCCGCTTTGCCGAAGCGATGCGCCGCAAGGCCGTACGGCAAGGCCGGTCATGACGACCCGCCGCCTGCAGGCGCTTGGCGATCTGGCGCAGCTTGTGCATGATCATGAACTCGCCCGCACGGCACGAATGGCCCGCGCGCGTGATGCGACCACCGACCAGATAGCGCGGCTGTCCGCGCCCCGTCCCGCGCCCGATGATCCGGCCATGTTGCAGGTCAGGCAGGCCCATCTGGCCTGGGCCAGCGGGCAGCGTATGCGGCTGAACCAGATACTTGCGCGTCAGACCGCCGATCTGATCGAACAGCGCCGCCGCACGGCGCGCAGTCTGGGCCGCGTCGAGGCGCTGTCACGCTTGCGCGAGACGCAGAGAAAACGCGGCTAGACCCATTCGCCACCGCGCATGAGCGGGTGTTCCTGACCATCCGCATCCAGCCCGTCCACATCCATCTGCCCCGATCCGATCATCCAGTCCACATGGATCAGGCTTTCATTGCCGCCGCGCGCCGCAATCTCGTCTTTGGTCAGCCGGTCCCCACCTTCCAGGCAGGACGCATAGCACTGCCCCATCGCAATATGCGAAGCGGCGTTTTCATCGAACAACGTATTGAAATACAACAACCCGCTTTGCGACACGGGCGAGGAATGCGGCACCAGCGCCACCTCGCCCAGCCGTGCGGCGCCGGTGTCCGTGGCCAGCATCTCGCGCAGGACATCCTGCCCGCGTGCCGCACGGGCCGCGACCGCGCGCCCGCCCTCGAACTGCATCTCGATCTCCTCGATCAGGCTGCCCTGATGCGAGAGCGGCTTGGTGGCGCGCACATGCCCGTCCACCCGCGCGGCGTCGGGGGTGGTAAAGACCTCTTCGGTGGGGATATTCGGGTTGCAGGTCACACCATTCTTCGCTTGTGCCGCGCCGCCCTGCCACAGATGCCCCTGTGCCAGCCCCACGCGCAGATCGGTGCCCGGCCCGCGAAAGCGCAGCGCGTCAAAGCGCGCGGCATTCAACATTGCGCAGCGCTCGGCCAGATTGCGGTTATGCGCCGCCCAGGCCGCGACGGGGTCGGCATGGTCCAACCGCGCGGTCATCCGGATCGCTGCGGCCAGCTTTGCCAGCGCGTCATCGGGCGCGAGATCGGGAAAAATGCGCGCAGCCCACGCGGCACTCGGGCAGGCGATGATCGACCAGTTGATCGCAAAGCCGGAAATCGCCGCCAGCGCCGGGCGATAGGCAGTCGCATTGGCCCGGTTGGCGCGCGCGACCAGCGCAGCATCCTGCCCGGCCAGCAGCATCGGATCATCGCCTACCAGCGCCAGCCGCGCGGCCCCGTCATCAAATGCCTGCGCGATCCCGTCATACAGCCATCCGGGCGCGCGGTCGAAACTGTCGGCGCGCGCGTTCTGATAGCGGGCGAGCGTCATCGCCGGGTCATTGATCAGCGGCGTGACCAGCCCGGCCCCCGCGCGATAGGCCGCTGCCGTGATGGCACGCGCCAGCGGCAGTGCGCCCAGCGGTGTGGTCATCACCAGGTCCTGCCCCGGCTGCAGGTTCAGCCCGACATGGACGCCCAGATCGGCCAGTCCGGTCATCAGATCATCGGGCAGTTCGGAGGTCGGGTCATGATGCATGCGTTGGGTCCTGCGCGCTGTTTGGGTTCGCGCGCAGGCTGCGCCAGCCATGCCGGACAGTCAACACCCGCCGATCCGTCAGGCATTGGTACGCAGGATATCCGTGATCAGCACATCCTGCACGACGCCCGCGCCCAGCCGGTGCTGCGCCGCCTCGCGCAGGGCACGGCGCAGGCGGGACAGATTGTCCTGCGTGGTAAAGGCGCCCTGAAACCCGCCGTTATTGGCATGATCGAACAGCACCTGCAGGAAACTGTCGCGCAGACGTGCCGCGCTTGCGTGAACGGCCTCGCGCGTTGCGTCATCGATTTCCAGCGCGAGCTTGATCACGACCAGTTGCGCGACCTGATCGTCAGTGACCAATGGCACCACGAACTGGCTGTCGAACTCATAGCTGCCCAGCGTGATTTCCGACTGTGGGGATTCTGGCGGTGGCTCTGCCGCATCCACCTCTGGCACGGGGCGCAGATACAGCCCCGCCCCCAGCCCTGCGCCAACGCCCAGCACGACCAGCACCAATGCAATCAGCTTGCCCATGCCCTCAAGCCCTCTCTAGAACGGTGCCAGAATATCGGTGATCTGCTGGCCGTAACGCGGCTGCTGCACATTCGAGATGATGCCCCGCCCGCCATAGGAAATCCGTGCGCCTGCGATCTTGTCATAGGTGATCTCGTTCTGGCGCGAGATATCTTCGGGCCGGACATGGCCAGTGACCAGCAACTGGCGCAATTCGTGATTGACGCGCACTTCCTGCTGCCCCTCGATGCGCAGCACGCCGTTGGGCAGGCGTTCAACCACGGTCGAGGCAACGCGCAGCGTCAGGCTCTCGTTCCGGCGCACCGATCCGCTGCCCGAGAAATCGCTCGATCCGCTGGTGTCGATCCCGTCCGCGATGCTCAGCCCGCCTGGCAGGCGCCGGTCGATGGCCTGCGGCACGCCCAGAAAGTTCGGAACACCCATGGTGCTGGACCCGGAGCGCCCGCGCGCGGTGTTGTTCGAAATTTCGGCGCGGTCATCGATCTCGATCACCACGGTCAGGATGTCACCGGGCCGCCCCGCGCGCCGGTCACCCAGAAGCGAGCGCTGGCTGGCCGACCAGAGCGAGGCCTGATCGACATCGCGTGCCCGCGTCGTCGTCTCGGGCATGGGGATGCGATAGAGCGCGGCATGCTCCACGCTCTGTTCGGGCGGGCTGAATTCGGGGGCGCGGCCCACCTCGCTCAGCGGCTCGCAGGCGGGCAGCAGCAAACCCGCAGCACAGACAAGGGCCAGGCGGTTCAACATGGTATCATTCCTTGCATGGCGCGCCCCTACTCCATCGCCCCGGAGGACCCCGTGACCTCAACCAGACCCGCGGTCGTGACCACGCCCTGAACCGACTGGCGCGAGCCCAGATTCATGACGGTGATCGTGTCGCCCAGACCCGCGCGCGCCAGCGCGCGGCCCTCGGACAGGATGACCAGCCCACCCCGACGATAGACCATGCGCACGATGTCATTGCGCTCCACCACGGCGGCGGGGCCCAGATCGGCCAGCTTGATCGGACGGCCGGGATACAGCGCGACGCGCGCCTCCAGCCCGATGACCTGATCAGGGTGATGCGCGGCCCCGCTGACCGCCTGCGGCTGGCGCGTGACATCGCCCTCGGCGATCACCTCTGTCGCGCGGATCAGCCGCGTGGCCACCAGCGACTCGCCCAACCCCACCTGCGGCCAGATAAGCAGGGCCAGCATCAGAAAGCGCATCAGCGCACCTGTGTCGTGGCGGCCAGCATCTGATCTGCTGCCGTGATGATCTTGGAATTCAGCTCATATCCGCGCTGCGCCTTGATCAGGTCCGTCATCTCGCGCACGGCATCGACCGAGCTTTCTTCCAGATAGCCCTGCCGCAGCGTGCCCAGTCCATCGGCGCCGGGCGCGCCGACGACCGGCGGGCCAGAGGCGGCGGATTCCAGAAACAGGTTCGAGCCCATCGCCTCCAGCCCTTTCTCATTGGAAAAGCCGACCAGCGAGATCTGCCCCAGCAACTGCGGTTCGACCTGGCCGACGAAATAGGCATAGACCTCACCCTCGGCGTTGATCGAGAGCGCCCGCGCGTCATCAGGGATGACGATGCCGGGCACGACCTCGAACCCTTCGGCATTGACGATCAGCCCGTCGCCCGTGCGGTGCAGCGCGCCGTCCCGGGTATAGGCGGGCTGCCCATCAGGCAGCACCACTTCCAGAAAGCCGCGTCCTTCGATCGCAAGGTCCAGATCGCCGCCAGTATAGCCCGACGCGCCCTGCTCGACCTGCATGCTGACCGAAGACGGGCGCACCCCGAGGCCCAGTTGCACGCCGGTGGGCAACACTGTGCCGTCCTGGGCGCTGATGGCGCCCGCGCGGGCAAATTGCTGATAATGCAGATCGGCGAAATCGGCGCGGCGCGCATTATAGCCTGTCGTGCTCATATTCGCGAGGTTGTTGGCGATGGTATCGACGCGCATCTGCTGCGCGCTCATGCCGGTTGCGGCGATATGGAGGGATTTCATGCGTTTTTCCTTTTCTCGTTACCGGCCAAGGGTCTGGATGACGTTCTTGATGCGCTCATCCTCGCGGTCCAGCAGCCGCTGACCCTGTTCATAGGCGCGCTGCACCTCGATCATGCGGGCAAGCTCCAGGACCGGATTGACATTCGAGTCCTCAAGAAAGCCCTGCAGGATGACGGGCGCCTCGACCGGTTCGATATCGCCCTCGACCTCGAACAGAGTGCCGGCGGCGCGCGACAGGGTGACCGGGTCTGCGGGGCGGACAAGCCCCACCTGCGCAAAGGGCAACCCGTCGCTGGACAGCGTGCCATCGCGCGACATCGCGATCTGCCCGGCATCGGGCGGCACGAAAATCGCCGCGCCCCCGGCATCCAGCAGGCGGTGGCCATCCATATTGA
This sequence comes from Paracoccaceae bacterium, assembly GCA_007695345.1. Taxonomy (GTDB): domain Bacteria; phylum Pseudomonadota; class Alphaproteobacteria; order Rhodobacterales; family Rhodobacteraceae; genus Roseinatronobacter. The sequence continues at coordinate 13,076 of REDZ01000040.1, forward strand.
CCAGTTCGCCCGCTTCATTCGGGGTGAAGCTGCCTGCGCGGGTCAGGCGCGGGCCGGCGGCGGTCTCGACCTGGAAATAGCCCTCGCCCTCGATCGCCATGTCGAACGCGCCGCCGGTCGGTGCCAGCGCCCCCTGCAGATCCGAGGTCTGGCGCGTATTGCCCAGCGCCATCGAGATCGAGGGTTCATGCCCTTCGCCCCCGCGCACGAATTCCGAAAAGATCAGCCCTTCGCGCCGGAACCCCGACGTGCCGGAATTGGCGACATTATGGGCGATCACCTGCATTTCGCGGTTCAGCCCGGACATCCGGGTCAGGGTGACGTAACTGGCATTATCCATGATCAGAACTCGACGATAAGGGGCAGGATTTCGCGGTGGAAGAAGGTGACCAGCGTCGTGCTCATGAAGCTCATCGAAATCCAGAACACTGCGACGATCGCAGCGAGCTTGGGCACGAAGGTCAGCGTCATTTCCTGGATCGAGGTCAGCGCCTGAAACAGGCCGACCGCGATGCCGGTTGCCAGCGCGGCGGTCAGGATCGGGGTGGCGACCAGCGTCGCAACCCACAGCCCGTGGCGCAGCGTGTCGAAGAAGATGGCCTCAGACATGGCTCAGACCGGCATCCGCAGGATTTCGAGATAGGCCTCGACCACCTTGTCGCGCACCGCGACTACGGATTCGACCGCGAGTTCGGTCTGGGCCAGCGCCTCAACCAGGGCTTGCGGGTCCGCCCCGGTCGCAAGCGATTGTGTGGCCGTGGCCTCGTCCTTCGCCAGCCCGTCGGCAAAGCGGCCCAGTGCTGCGCCAAAGACGCCCTCGGCGCGTGGGCCGGTCGCATCGGGGATCGGCGCGGGCGCGGCGGCGCGGCGCGCCTGATCGTAGGATTGTATCGCGGCAGCAGGAGAAATGGTCATCTGATATTCCTTTCAAGAATTTAGCGGCGCAGCAGGTCCAGCAGGCCCTGCGCCATCTGGCGCGTCTGATCAAAGGCGCGCAGATTGGCCTCGTAACTGCGCCCGGCTTCGCGCGCGTCGGCAATCTCGATCATCAGATCGACGCCCGAACCGTCGTGATACCCGTCCTCATCGGCCAGCGGATGCGCCGGATCGTAGACGCGGGGCAAGTCGCGCGGGTCAAGCTGGACAGGCCCGGTGGCCACGCGCTCCAGCCCCGTGGCGCGGTCCATCTCGGCCCGGAAATCGACCGTCTTGCGCCGGTATCCGGGCGTGTCGGCATTGGCGATATTCTCCGAGACATGGCGCAGGCGGCGCGCCTGCGCTTCCATCCCAGAGGCAGAGAGCGCGAAACTGGCAAACAGATCGGACATGACTGCGCGCCCCCTAGCGGCCCATCGCCGTGCGCAGGATCGCGCGGGCGGATGTATAGGTCGACAGCGCCATTTCATGCGCCTGACGTGTCTGGGCGGCCTGCATCATCTGCCCCTCGAGCGAGACAGTATTGCCATTGGGCGAGAGGGCGGGCGCGCTGCGATCCGTGTGCGGTGTCAGGTCCGCAGGCCGGGCGCTGGCATCCAGATGCGTGGGGCGCGTGGCGGCAAGGGCGCGATCAGCTTGCGTATGAAAGGGGGGCAGATCGCGCGCCCGGTAACCGGGCGTATCGGCCTGCGCGATATTCTGCGCAATCACGGTCTGGCGCGCGCCGGAATGGCGCGCAAGGTCCTGCGCCGTGCGCATCAGGTCTGGTATGTCGAACATGAGGGCTTCTCCCGTCAATCGCTACACCAAGCCTTAAGGCTGATTCGCTTAAGGTTCGGTAACCACGAGACAGGAAGGAGAGCATGATGGAGATTCTGGAGGCGTTGCAGGCGCAGGTGGCGGATCTGCGCCCGGTGCGGGTTTACGGGCGGATCAGCCGGATCGAGGGGCAATTGGTCGCCGTGTCCGGGCTGACGCGGCAGGCGCGTATCGGCGACTGGCTGGAGATCGGGACGCGCGGGCAGACCTGCATGGGCGCCGAGATCGTGGGACTAAACGCGGATGAGGCGCTGGCCCTGCCCGATGGCCCGCGCGACGGGCTGGCCATCGGCGACCGGGCCGAACATTGCCCCGCGCGCGGCATCGCCCCCGATGATGGCTGGATCGGTCGGGTGATCGACCCTTACGGCCGCCCCATGGATGGCCGCCCCCTGGTGCCCGGCCCGGTGCTGCGCAGTCTGGACAGCGCGCCCCCTGCCCCGGCACGGCGCGGTCGGCTGGGGGCGCGGCTGGATACCGGGATGGCCGTTTTCAACACCATGCTTCCTGTGGTGCGCGGTCAGCGGATCGGGCTGTTCGCGGGGTCGGGCGTCGGCAAATCCATGCTGCTGGGCAGGTTTGCACGGCATATGCAGGCCGATGTCGTCGTGATCGCGCTGGTGGGCGAACGCGGGCGCGAGCTGCGCGAATTCATCGAGGATGTGCTGGGCCCCGAGGGGCTGGCGCGGGCGGTGGTGGTGACGGCGACCTCGGACCAGCCGCCGCTGACGCGGCGGCGCTGCGCGCAGGCGGCGATGTGCGTGGCCGAGCATTTCCGCGATCAGGGCAAGCATGTGCTGCTGCTGGCCGACAGCATCACCCGCATGGCCGAGGCGCATCGCGAGGTCGCGCTGGCCGCGGGAGAGGCGGCAAGCCTGCGCGGTCACCCCCCCTCGCTGGGCCACCGGATCATGGCACTGGCCGAGCGCGCAGGCCCCGGACAGGATGATATCGGCGCGATCACGGCGGTCTTCAGCGTGCTGGTCGCCGGGTCGGATATGGAGGAGCCGGTGGCCGATATCCTGCGCGGCGTGCTGGACGGGCATGTGGTGATGGACCGCGCGATTGCCGAGCGCGGGCGCTTTCCGGCGATTGATGTGTTGCGCTCGGTCAGCCGCGCGCTGCCCCAGTGCGCCACGCCCGAAGAGAATGCGCGGATCTCGGAAGCGCGGCGCTATCTGGGGGCCTATGCGCGCGCCGAGATGATGATTCAGGCGGGGCTGTATGAGGCAGGGTCCGACCCGCTGGTGGACCGCGCCGTGCAACTCTGGCCCGCGCTGGACGGGTTCGTGGCCGAGGATGCGCCCAGGGGCATTCGTGGCGCCTTTGCCCGCCTCGCCCGCGCGCTGGAACCCGCACCCCCCGCCGCGAAGAGTGGCAAACGCTGAGGGGTCGGTACGCCCTGCCCGCGCACCGGGATCGTTCCTGAGGGCGCAGACAGCGTCCTGCGCGTCGCGCACCGAAGCTCCGGCGCGGGACCTTCCGGCAGGCCGTGACACGTCCCCGTGCACAGCGCCCGGCATAGCCCGTGCAGGGCTGGCGCGCCTGCGGTGGTGTGCGCCGAGCGTTGGATGCTCTGTGCTTTCGATGCACGACGCCCGGTCTGCGCAAGACACGCCGCTTGCCGCGCCGGGCGCGTCTGCGCGCCTGGGGGGTGGGCGCGGTTTTGCAAACAGGGTTTCCCCTCGGGTCCGAATTGGACTAGATGGGGGCGCACCGTTTCAACCGGGGACAGACATGGCGCGTATCCTGATCACTTCGGCCCTGCCGTATATCAATGGAATCAAGCATCTGGGCAATCTGGTCGGCAGCCAGCTACCCGCCGACCTTTATGCCCGCTACATGCGCGCGCGCGGCCATGAGGTCATGTTCATCTGCGCCACCGACGAACACGGCACGCCTGCCGAACTGGCCGCGGCCAAGGCCGGCAAACCCGTGGACAGCTATTGCGCCGAGATGCATGGCGTGCAAACCGACCTTGCCAACGGGTTTGCACTGTCCTTCGATCATTACGGCCGCTCCTCCAGCGCGCGCAACCACGCGCTGACCCAGCATCTGGCGGCCCGCCTGGGCGATGCCGGCCTGATCGAGGTTGTGTCCGAACGTCAGGTCTATTCCAACACTGACGGGCGGTTTCTGCCCGACCGCTACATCGAGGGCACATGCCCCAATTGCGGCTATGAGCGCGCGCGCGGCGATCAATGCGAGAATTGCACCAAACAGCTTGACCCGACCGACCTGATCGCGCCGCGCTCGGCCATCAGCGGCAGCACCGATCTGGAGGTGCGCGAAACCAGACACCTGTTCCTGCGTCAGTCCACCCTGCGCGACCGGCTGGATGCGTGGATCGATGCCCAGGACGGCTGGCCGGTGCTGACCACCTCGATCGCGAAGAAATGGCTGCATGATGGCGAC
>REDZ01000204.1 GCA_007695345.1 Paracoccaceae bacterium
TGGTCAACCTGCAAAGCGATTTCCTCGACTGGGCCGATACGCGGGTCGTCGCGCCCCTGATCCCGCTGGAGGATAGCCCGCCGCCTGCGACGCACCTCAACCCGGTGATTGCGCTGGAGGACAGACAATTCGTGCTGATCGTCCAGACCATGGCGGCGGTCCGCACCTCTGCGCTCGGGCCATCGGTGGGCGACCTGTCTGACCATCAGGACGACATTACTCGGGCGGTCGATATGGTTTTTCAAGGATTTTGAAATGTGGACGGTATATCGTCAAGGTTACTGGCATTCCCGAGAACGGGCATGTCGGCATTTTCCATAACACGCGCAAATGCAGGATGTGCCTGCCTCGTAATCAATTCGGATATACTGCGCGCGTCGCGGCTCCCGACAAGTGCATGCAAGGAAACCTCAATCTAAATCATTGTTTCTGCAAAGACGCGCTCGATCCGCGTGGTTTCGTCGTCGGTCAATGCCTTGAATTCATTGGATCGCGCGCGCCGCGACAGCGTGCCTCCGTTCTGTTGAAGGAAGCGAAACAACAGATCGATGGTGCGGTCAGGCATATCAACAATGGCTTCGACCTGGTTGCGGAATGCATCGTAATTTCGAAGGAATGCCGTCTCGGACGGCAGGTCTTCTTCGATTGTCTTTTGGACGCATGAATATAGGAATTCTGCATGTGGGGTCGCGTCGAAGAAGCGGTAAAAATCTCCTGTGTCATTCAAGACCCGAACGTTGAATTTCTCCGTCGGCTCCCACTCGATGAACGGCAGCAGTCGTGCTGAATAGCTCTCAAGGACCGCTCTATACTCATCTATGCATTCTAGGACCGCGGCGGACACCGGAAAGACTATTCCCGGTGGGTTGAAGCCGCGTTTCGCCAAAACATGGTGGATCAGGTAGCGGTGCAGTCGACCATTCCCGTCGTCAAACGGGTGTATGTAGACGAAGCCGAATGCGAGGATTGCAGCCGACACTATCGGGTCGGCATGTCGAGATGCACCCTGATCATACGCGATGATCCCGTCAGTCAGAGATGGCAGATCTTGATGTCGGGCACTTATGTGGTCCGGCAACGGCATCCTGGTTTCGCGGTCATGCTCGCCAACGAAACCGCCCTCGTCGCGGAAACCCAGCTTGATGAACCGTGCATCACCTATGACGATCCGTTGCAGTCGTAGTAGCTCATCGCGGTCGAGCGATTGGCGACCGGCTTCGCCGATTGCACGACCCCAACGCTGAATTCGATCTTGTGGTGGACGCTCGCCTTCGATTGCGTAGCTGGAGCGTGAGTCTTTGAGCAGCAGGAAAGCAGCCGTGCGCGTGAGCAAGTCCCGGGGGACGTCGGCGATGACCGCACGGGCTCGATTGGCCAGGTCCATCGCGATGAACTCGTCTAGCTTCTGTGTGCGAAAGACCAGCGGGCAGAAGTCTCTGGTTCCGGGCAGATTATTTTTAACGCGATATCGGGGAGCGTTTTCTCCTTCCGTTGCGAACTGCTGGTCGGGATCAACTACAGGCACGTAGCGACCACCCTCTGCATCTGGTAAGTTCAATCGGCTGCCTGTTAGCCATTCATACAGAAACCAGATGCGCCTTGCGTAGCTGCCAGTCGGCTTGTTGCGCACAATGTCAACAATGCCGTCAGGCCCGGTGGCCGCGAACAGTTTCGTGAGGACAGCAAGATCAAGTCCTTCGTACTTGAGCGCGAAGGTGAGGTGGCCATCTAGATCTGTACTCGGGGCGTGGCGAGGCGTCAGGATGCGCCAAACCTCATCCTCAACGATCCTATGATGGTTCCCGGTTGCCGAAAGTTTGCGGGGCAGGGGCACCGACAATCTGTAGGCGTCAATCAGTGCGCTGTAGCCTGCCAAGGTGGCGATCTCCGGAAGACGACGTTCCTGAAAAACGATCCTCGGACCCAAAAAAAGTACCTGCTGGTCCGATGGCATGAATTTCGTTTCCTTGGCGTGAATTTGTGCTGGAGAGCCTTGCTTCCATGAATTCCGTTCCTAGCACATGAAAACTGATCCAGAATAGTTATTTCTTGTGAAAAATGGTGCCACTCGCGCAGCGGTCCGGGTGCAATTAAAGCAGGGTCTATACCCACGAGCGTCACAGCAGCTTGCGCTTCGCCCTGCCAGTCAAGTATGGGCGCTGCCGCAGCCACAAGACCGGGAATATAGCGCCCTTCGACCGATGCATAGCCCCGCGCACGGGTGCGCTCGACCAACGCGGCAAGGCTTACCTTGGTAGGCTCCAGATCAAGCGACAACCCCGGTTGGCGCGCCAGCCTGCGCAGTTGTTCATCACGCATGGGGCCGATCGCACGTGGCGCACCCCAAGCAAGAAAAACACGGCCTGTAGCAGAATTCAGCAATGGCAGCAGCGTGGCCAGGGTGGCAAACAGGAAGATCAGCCCGATTACCTGCCAGATATCGGGATGGTGGACCCGGATCGCTTGCCAGTTCTGCACCAGCATACCCCAATCGAGCGTGGCGGCACTGCCGGTGAGTTTGAGCGCCAGATAGCCTGTGGCGAGAATATAGGCGAGCGCAAGCCCGAGGGCGGCAAAGAGGCCGAGACCAGCCAGAACGCGTGTCTTAGACCTCATGATCGAGTCCTGAACTGACTGGCTCGGTGGTCTCTCCCGCGGCATTCTGCATTCGAGGGTTGCGCCGGATGGGCCGGTGCCGAGCCTCAAGAATGGGGGAGAGACCATATGCAGGATAGCACATTCATCGGACTGGATGTCCATAAGGCGACGATATCGGTTGCGGTTGCGCAGGGGGAGCGTCGCAGCGAGGTTCGCCACTGGGGCAAGGTTCCACACCGACCTGATCATGTTCGAAAGTTGGTCGAGAAACTGGCTGCAGACCGAAGGCGGTTGCATTTATGCTATGAAGCTGGGTCGTGCGGTTATAGCCTGTATCGCCAACTTGTCGAAATGGGACATGACTGCATCGTGGTGGCGCCATCACTCATCCCGGTGAAGGCCGGAGACCGGGTAAAGACGGATCGCCGCGATGCGGTAATGCTGGCGAAGCTGCATCGGGCCGGGGAACTGACCGCAATCTGGGTGCCCGACGCCGCGCATGAGGCGATGCGCGATCTGGTTCGCGCCCGGGCGACTGCGATGCGGGTCGTGGGTAAGGCGCGACAACATCTTCAGGGGTTTCTGCTGCGTCACGGGCGCATTTATCCCGGAAAGAAGGGCTGGACGGTTGCATATCGGCGCTGGCTGACGACAGTGCGGTTTGAGCATCCCGCTCAGCAGATCGTATTTCAGGACTATGTCGACGCAGTTGCCGATGCTGAGGCCCGGGTCGAGCGGCTGACCGGCCAGATTACCGACCTGCTGCCAGACTGGTCGCTGGCGCCGGTGGTCGAGGCTGTTCAGGCGATGCGAGGGGTCGCATTCATCGTCGCAGTGACGGTGGTGGCTGAGGTTGGGGACTTCCAGCGTTTCGACAATCCACGTCAGCTGATAGCCTACCTGGGCCTTACGCCTTCCGAGCACTCCAGTGGCAACTCGGTGCGCAGGGGTGGGATAACGAAAGCAGGCAGTGGCCTTGCGCGGCGCGCCCTGATCGAGGGCGCATGGAGTTACCGGATGCAGG
>REDZ01000035.1 GCA_007695345.1 Paracoccaceae bacterium
GGCTGGGCGGGGCGGTGCCTCGGGGGGGGGGGGGGGGCGCCGCGTGCAGCGGCCCGCGGGCTTGCCGGGTGCCGCGCTGTCAGGCTAAACCCGCCCGACGCAAGTTCGAGGACCCATGACCCCCGCCGCACGATATCAGGCCGCAGCCGACATCATCGACCGGATCCTTGCGGGCGCCCCTGCCGAACAGGCGCTGACGGGCTGGGCGCGCGCCAGCCGGTTTGCCGGGTCCAAGGACCGGGCCGCGATCCGTGATCATGTGTTCGACATGCTGCGCTGCAAGCGTTCCCTTGCGCATCTGGGCGGGGGCATGTCTGGCCGCGCGCTGACACTGGGCCTCTTGCGTCGCGATGGGCTGGACCCTGATGCGGTGTTCACCGGCATCGGCCACGCCCCCGCCCTCCTGACCTGGGCCGAGGCCACCCCGGTCACCGCCCCCATATCTGAGACTGCGGCGCTGGATTGCCCCGACTGGCTTGCGCCTGAACTGCGCCGCAGCCTCGGGTCCGACTTCGCGCCCATCATGGACGCCCTGCGCGCGCGCGCTCCGGTCTTTCTGCGCGTCAACACGGCGCGGATCACGCGTCCGGAGGCGATGGCCGCCCTGCAGGCCGAAGGGATCGCGGCCCACCCTCATCCGCTGGCCGACACCGCGCTCGAGGTCACGCACAACGCCCGCGCCATTCACCGCTCTGCACCCTATCTGGATGGGCTGATCGAATTGCAGGACGCGTCATCACAGGCGGTCATCGCCGCGCTGCCGGATCTGACAGGGGCGCGGGTGCTGGATTACTGCGCGGGCGGCGGCGGCAAGGCGCTGGCCATGGCGGCGCGTGGCGCGGATGTCACGGCGCATGATGCTGCGCCCCGCCGCATGGCCGACCTGCCCGCCCGCGCCCGGCGGGCGGGCGCGCAGATCACCGTGACGCAGAACCCCGGAGGCCCGTTCGATCTGGTTCTGGTCGATGCGCCCTGTTCGGGCAGCGGCACATGGCGGCGCAGCCCCGATGCCAAATGGCGGCTGACTGCGGGTCAGCTTGACGATCTGCGCCGCACGCAGGCCACGATCCTTGCAGATGTCGCGGAGCTGGTCCGCCCCGGTGGTTGGCTGGCCTATGCTACCTGTTCCCTGCTATGTTGTGAAAATGATGACCAGATCACTGCGTTTCTGCACGCCCACCCGGCCTATCGCCTTCAAGATACCCTCGGGTTGACCCCGCTGACAGGCGGGGATGGGTTCTACATGGCGCTCATGGCGCGGACGCCCTGACCTCTGCTCTCGCATAGATTGCATATTCGGATCGGGATGCTACGCTCCTGGTTTAAGGATTGTTTAACCCTGTTCCTCGATAGTCGGTACAAACCTGTTGTTCCGGAGGTGCCTTTTGGCCCTGATTGCCCTGACTGCGCCCCACATCCTTGTGTCGGATATCAGCGCAAGGCTGCGGTCGCGTGACATCGCGCTTCTGGCCATGCTCGGCAGCGCGCTCTCGGCGCTGGGGCTGCTGCTGCCCCCCTCGACATTGGCCTTGAGCATCGCAACAACCGGCGCGGCGCTTCTGGCGCTCAGCCTTGTGGCTGCCGGGCTTGTCGCCACGCGGCACCTGCTGCGGCAGCGCGATCTGGCGCTGATTGCGCGATTACACGCCGAAAGCGCTGATCCCCGGTTGCTGGGCACGTCTGAAGGGCAGGTTCTCTGGGCCAATGCATCTGCGAAAACGGCGCTTCCGGATATCGCGACCGACGGGCTGCCCGCGCTTTTTGCCGATCACAAGGCCGATCCGGCCAGTGCCGTCCGCGCCATCTGCGACCGCGCCCGTGCGAAAGGACACGCGCAGGTGCAGACCATGACCGGACGTTGTATCCGGGTCGAAGCTGTCACACCTGCGGTGTTTTTCTGGAGCGTCGCGGACGCAACGCCCGGAACCGACGCACCGCGCGCGCCTGCACCATGGCTGAAATACGATGCAGAAGGCAGGCTGGCGCAGACATCGCCCGATCTCGCCGCAGCCGACGCGCCGCAAACGCTGTCGGCTGTCTTCAGCGACGCGCCTGTGGCCGCAGGGCATCGCGGCAGCGTGCAGATCAATGCGCGGCGCCATTATGCGCTTGCCCTGCCCGACCCTTCAGGCGGCACCGGTGTGGCACTGCTTGCGCCACGCGGCAGTGATGACCCGGATCAGGCCGGCGCGCCAGACATGCATGCCGATTTGCAGACCCTGCCCATCGGGATCGCCCATATTGCGGCGAATGGCCAGTTGCGCTATGCCAATCCCGAGGCCCGGCGGCTGTTGCGATTGCATGGCTCGGACCTGCCGGTCATCAGCGATATCCTCGAAGGTCTGGGGCGACCGGTTGCGGAATGGCTGGGTGAAATCGTCACAGGGCGCATGACCAGCGCGACCGAAGTGCTGCGCCTGAACCGCCCCGAGAGTGAGCGCTTCCTGAAAGTCACCCTTGCGCAGCCCGATCCGGGCACCGGCCAGTCCGATCATGTCGTCGCCGTGCTGAATGACGCGACCGAATTCAAATCACTCGAGGCGAAATTCACCCAGAGCCAGAAGATGCAGGCCATCGGCCTGCTGGCGGGCGGGGTTGCGCATGATTTCAACAATCTTCTTACGGCGATCACCGGGCATTGCGATCTGCTCTTGCTGCGACATGACTATAGCGATGTCGATTATCCCGATCTGATCCAGATCCAGCAGAACACCAATCGCGCTGCTGCGCTGGTGCGGCAGTTGCTGGCCCTGTCCCGCCAGCAGAAACTGGAGATCGTGACTCTGGACCTGACCGAGACGATGGGAGATCTGATCCATCTGCTGAACCGTCTGGTCGGTGAAAAGGTCACGCTGACCCTGCATCATGGCGCCGATGTCGCTCCTATCCGGTCAGACCGGCGGCAGCTTGAACAGGTGCTTATGAACCTGGTGGTCAATGCGCGGGACGCCATGCCGCTTGGGGGCGAGATCCGGATCATCACCGACACCTGCGCATTGCCCGATGGTCTGCCGCGCGAAGAGATCCATCTGCCCCCCGGCCGCTATACGCGTATCCGGGTGCAGGATGACGGGGTCGGCATGTCGGCAGCCACGCGGGCAAAGGTGTTCGATCCGTTCTTTACCACCAAACGCCCAGGCGAGGGGACGGGACTGGGCCTGTCGACTGTCTACGGGATCGTCAAGCAATCCGGCGGCTATGTCTTTGTCGACAGCGCAGAGGGCGAGGGCACGACCTTCAGCCTGTATTTCGCCGCGCAGGATGCAATCACCCCTCAGGCGCGCCCCGCACCTTCGCGCCTGCAGCCGAACCCGATGCAGGACCGCCCTGCGCTTGTCCTGCTGGTCGAGGATGAGGCGCCTGTCCGGTCATTTGCCGCGCGCGCGCTGGAATTGCAGGGGCATCGCGTCTTGCAGGCCGAAAGCGCCGAGGCGGCGCTCGATATCCTCAGCGATCCGGATGTGCGACCGGACTGTTTTGTGACCGATGTGGTGATGCCGGGTCTGGACGGGCCGGGCTGGGTATCGCAGGTGCGCGACCGCTTCCCCGACACGCCGGTCCTGTTCATGTCGGGCTATGCCGAAGACAGCCGTGTCGCCGCCCAGTCGCGCATCGGAAATGCGGGCTTTCTGGGCAAGCCTTTTTCATTGGCCGAATTCACCTCGACCGTGAATGCGCGGCTGGCAAGCGACGAGATGGTCTGACCTGACGCCGCCATTGCCGATGACATCGCTTGCCTGCGCGGCGCGGGCGTGCAAGATAGTGAACATGATAAACACTTCTGCTGCCCCGCGCCCTGTGGCGGGCATATTCTGGATGCTGGTGACGGGGTTTTGTTTTGTCGCTGTCACGGCACTGGTCAAACATATGGGCGATGACATGCCTGCCGCACAATCGGCGTTTCTGCGCTATTTGCTGGGGCTGGTGTTCTTGCTGCCCATGCTCTCATCCCTGCGCGCGGCCCCCTATTCGGCGCGCGCGCTGTCTTTTTATGGGTTGCGCGGCTTTGTCCATGCGCTGGGCGTGATCCTGTGGTTTTACGCCATGACCCGCATTCCGCTGGCCGAGGTCACGGCAATGAACTACCTCTCGCCGATCTATGTCACCCTGGGCGCAGCGCTCTTTCTGGGCGAACGGTTGGCCATGCGGCGCATCATCGCTGTTCTGGTCGCCTTTGCTGGCGCGCTGGTCATCCTGCGCCCCGGCTTGCGCGACGTCTCGCCCGGCCATATCGCGATGCTGGGCACGGCGATCCTGTTCGCGATTTCGTATCTGATGGCCAAGCGGATGTCAGGGCAGGTGAATGCGGCTGTCGTGGTCGGCATGCTCTCGATCACGGTGACGATCTGCCTTGCGCCCTTTGCCTATGCTGTCTGGGTGCCGCCGACGCCTGTGCAGATCTTCTGGCTGTTCTGGATCGCGGCCTTTGCCACGGCGGGTCATTTTACAATGACGCTGGCCTTCGCCGCGGCCCCCATTACTGTCACGCAACCCGTGACCTTCCTGCAACTGGTCTGGGCGGTGATCCTGGGCGCTGTGGTGTTTGGCGAAGGGGTGGATGTCTTCGTCATCCTGGGTGGCGGCGTGATCATGGGGTCGGTGCTGTTCATCACCTGGCGCGAGGCGATGCTGCGCAAGGAAACCCGGCGCGTGATCGCGACACCATGATCCGTTGAGGGCAAGGGGCCTGCACGCGGCTCGGGTCAGGCACGCCCCACCCACCCGCCCGCGCACCTGCCCCAAGCCGCGTGCAGGCCCCGATGCTGCTCTTAAAGTTCGGCCATCACCTCATCCGTGACCTCGAAATTCGCGGTCACGGTCTGCACGTCATCATCATCTTCCAGCGCCTCGATCAGTTTGAACAGTGCGCGCGCGCCATCCAGATCAAGATCGGTCACTGTCTGCGGCTTCCAGACCAGACGTGTGCTTTCGGCCTCGCCCAGTTCCGCTTCCAGCGCCGTGGAGACAGCGGCCAGATCCGTGTCTGCACACCAGATGACATGCCCGTCCTCGCCGCTCTCGACATCCTCGGCCCCGGCATCGATCGCGGCCATCAGAACCGTGTCGCCATCGCCGACCGCCGCAGGGTAGACGACCTGCCCCTTGCGGTCGAACATGAAGGCCACCGACCCTGTCTCACCCAGATTGCCGCCATTCTTGGAAAAGGTCGAACGCACATTCGATGCCGTGCGGTTGCGGTTGTCGGTCATCGCCTCGACAATCACGGCGACGCCATGGGGGCCATAGCCCTCATAGCGGATTTCCTCATAGGTGTCGGCATCGCCGCCCTGCGATTTCTTGATGGCGCGTTCGATATTGTCCTTGGGCATCGACGCAGCCTTGGCTTCTTTCACGGCCAGACGGAGGCGCGGGTTCTTGTCGGGATCGGGGTCGCCCATCTTGGCGGCCACAGTGATCTCTTTCGACAGCTTGGAAAACAGCTTGGCACGCACGGCATCCTGACGGCCCTTGCGGTGCTGGATATTCGCCCATTTTGAATGGCCTGCCATGGTTTTCCTCCGGGGCTGTGCGTTGTTCCGATGTCTCTTAATCCAGAGGGCAGGGACTGGACAAGCCCCCGGCCACAAAAGCGCCGCACATGAAAAACGCCCGCAGGATGTGCGGGCGTTCTGGCGCTATCAGCAAAGATTCAGGCGGCGCGCGACACCAGCACGTCATTCACCTGTTTCTGGGCGATGGATTCGTCCCCGCCCACGACAGCCGCCACTTCGCGGGTCAGCCGCTCCAGCGCGGCCTCGTAGAGTTGCCGTTCGGAATAGGATTGCTCGCGCTGGTCATCATTGCGATGCAGGTCGCGCACGACCTCGGCAATGGCCAGCAGATCGCCGGAATTGATCTTCTGTTCATATTCCTGCGCACGGCGCGACCACATTGCCCGCTTGACGCGCGCCTTGCCCTTCAGGGTCGCAAGCGCCTTGTCCACCAGTTCCGGCGAGGCGAGGGACCGCATGCCCACCGTCACTGCCTTGTTGGTCGGGACGCGCAGGGTCATCTTCTCTTTCTCGAAGGAAATGACAAACAGTTCGAGCTTCAGCCCTGCGATCTCCTGTTCCTCGATGGAAACGATCTGGCCCACGCCATGCGCAGGATAGACCACGAAATCATTGGGACGAAACTCGGCTTTCTTGGCTTTCGACATTCACGACTTCCCCTTCTGGCCCCGACGCAGCAAAAAAGACCGACCACAGGACGAACACTTCCTGCGATACGATTTTCGATGGGCGACAAAAAAACGGCAGCTGGCAGCACTGCCGATCCGGGACGGTTTCATACTTCGTTCACATTGTATAGCATAAAATCGCGCCGAATCAAAGCGCCTTGGCGGAGCTTGGATAACAAATATGCGCTATCTGGCCAGGTCAGCCGCCTTCGCCCGGCGCCTCGGAGAAGTACTTGCTCATCTTGTCAGGCTCGCCATCACGCTCGGTGGCGTCCGGCAGCGGGTCCTTCTTGGTGATGATGACCGGCCATTGCATCGAGTATTTGCGGTTGAACTCCACCCAGGGCTCCATATCGGGCTCGGTATCGGGACGGATGGCATCGGCGGGGCATTCAGGCTCGCATACGCCGCAATCGATGCACTCATCAGGGTGGATGACCAGCATGTTCTCGCCCTCGTAAAAACAGTCCACGGGGCACACCTCGACGCAGTCGGTGTATTTGCAGGCAATGCAATTGTCGATCACCACATAGGTCATGAAGCCCGGTCCTTGTAATGCTGCTGTCCTGTCGGCCCGATGTCCGACGGAGGTCAGATAACCCTCGGACAAAAATCAATCAAGCGGATCACGCAGGGTTGCGGCAATTCGGCGACGGTCGCGCTTGTCGGGGCGCCCGCCCGCAACCGGCCTGGGCCGCGACAGATCCGGCGGCGGCGGCGGGGGCGATAGGTCATCATAAAGCATCCGCGCCTCTGGGGCCGGGCCGCGGCGGGTGCCCAGCGCCCGGATACGGACCGTGACAACGCGCGCGCCCAGTGCAAAGGTCAGCACATCGCCGATTCCCACGGCGAAGGCCGGTTTGGCGACCGGCACGGAATTGACGCGCATGCCTGGCCCCGCCACCAGCTTGGCCGCCAGCGCGCGCGATTTTACGAAGCGGGCCTGCCACAGCCATTTGTCCAGTCGAAGTGTCGGGCGCGGCTCCATGCTCACTCGCGCGTTTTCAGCCCCATCAAGGCCGCTGCGAACGGATTGTCGGGGTCGATCCGGTCGGATTTGCGGGGCGGTGCGGCGCTGTGCTCGCGCTTTTGCGGGGGTTTCTTGCCCTGCGGCTTGCCACCTTTGGGTTTGCCGCCCTTGGGCCGGGCGTCTTGCTGCTTGCGCGCGGGGCGGGCATCGCGCCGGGGGCGCGGGGCCCAGGTAAAGGTATAGAATACCTCCAACTGGTCCGGCTCGGGCGTGGCGGCAGGGGGCTGGTCGTGCTCGGCGGCAGGGGGGGCGTCGGCCTCTGCCATGGGTTCCGGTGCCGCGGCAGTGGCGGAGGCGTCGGTTGCTGCTTCGGTTGCAGGCGCATCCTCTGGCGGGATGATCGCTTCGGGCGCGACAGGCTTTTCCTTGTGGCGCTCGCCGCGTTCGGCCTTGTAACCCAGCCCGGCCATCAGATCGGCGAACTGCTCCAACGTGGTGCCCGTGATCGACAGCATGTCAGGCGTCGCTTCAAACCCGGCGCGGCTGTCGCAGGCGCGCAACAGGTCGGCCAAACGTTCCAGCATGTCGATGCGGATGGCCCGCGCGCCTGCCGGGCGATAGCCCGCCATGATGTAATGTGCGGACGGAATGTCGGACACATGCGGGATCGTGACCAGCCCGGCCGGCGGGCTTTCGGGAAATTCGTCCAGACCGTCAGCCAGCGCCCGCAGCACCAGCCGCAACCGGGTGGGCGCGGGTTTCAGCAGCGCGGGCAGGAAAATCGTGAACTGGCCGAAACGCACGCCATGCTTTCGCAGCAGGCCGCGCGCATCCTGATCCAGCGCGCGGATATCATTCGCGATCGTCTCGCGCGGGATAACGCCCATCGCCTCGACCAGTTGAAAGGCAACGCCGCGGGCCAGCCCGCTCAGCGCCTCATCCCGGCTCATGGCCATCAGGGGTTCGAACTGCGCCGCTATGCGCCGGTCGATGAAATGCTGCAACCGGCGGCGCACCTTGTCGGCGACATCAGGGCCAGCCTCATCATCGACAAAGGCCGTGACCTGCGGGCGCAGCGGGTCATCGCCGCGCGTCAGCTTGCCGACGGCGGTCGTGCCCCACATCAACCCGCCCTGTTCGGTCAGATCGAACTCGGTGTCGGGCGCATTATAGAAGCTGTCCGCGCGCAGATGGAACAGCGGTGTCAGCGCGGCGATGGATGCCTGCCGCAGCGTCTTGGCCTCATCCGCCGAGGCAGACTGGTCCTGGCGGAAGCGAAACCCTTCCAGCCGTCCGATCAACTCGCCCTCGACGGTCACTTCGCCCTTGTCGTTCACCTCAGCCACAAGGCTCTCCTTCTGCTTCAACCGGCGCATCAGCACGCTTGTGCGCCGGTCAACAAATCGCTGCGTCAGGCGGGCATGCAGCGCGTCCGACAAGCGGTCTTCTACCGCGCGCGTTGCCTCTCGCCAATGCTTTTCATCAGCCACCCAGCCCTTGCGCTGCGCGACATAGGTCCATGTGCGGATATGTGCCAACCGCCGGGACAACGTGTCGATATCGCCATCCGTGCGGTCGATGCGCTGGATGTTGCGCGCCAGCCAGTCCTGATCGATCTGCCCTGCGCCGTGCAGGAAATCGAACAGGCGCGCCAGAAGCCCGGCATGTTCGGTGGCCGAGATGCCGCGAAAATCGGGAACACGGCATATATCCCACAGCAGTTTCAAGTCCCGCGAATCGCGCAGACGGTCCTGGATTTCGGGCATCGGCACAAGGGTCTTGAGCGCGGTCAGATCCTCGGCATCGCGGGCGCGCGACAACCACTCATCCTGTGTCTGCTGTTCCAGCGAGGCGATCAGCCGGTCAGCGGTGCGGAAATCCAGCCGCCCGTTGCGCCATTGCAGCTTGCGCATGGGCAGGAACGTGTGGCTTTCGATGGCGGCGGCGACCTCATCGGGCAGGGGGCGGGCCTCTCCGGTTACGCCGAAGCTGCCGTCGTTCTGGTAGCGCCCGGCGCGGCCCGCGATCTGGGCCAGTTCATCCGGGGCCAGCGGGCGCATACGGCGGCCGTCAAATTTGCGCGTGGCCGAAAAGGCCACATGCTTGACATCCAGGTTCAGCCCCATGCCGATGGCGTCAGTTGCTACCAGATAATCGACATCGCCATTCTGATACAGTTCCACCTGCGCATTGCGGGTGCGCGGCGAAAGCGCGCCCATCACGACTGCGCAACCGCCCTTCTGGCGGCGAATCAGCTCGGCGATTGCATACACATTTTCAACACTGAACCCCACGATTGCGCTGCGCGCGGGCATTCTGCTTATCTTTTTGGAACCTGAGTAGGTCAGTTGCGACATGCGCTCGCGGCGCTGGAACAGCGCCCCCGGCACCAGCGCCGATATCGCCCCGCGCATGGTGTCGGAGCCCATGAACAGTGTCTCGTGCAGCCCGCGCGCATGCAGCAGCCGTTCGGTAAAGACATGGCCGCGATCTGCGTCGCCGCAAAGCTGGATCTCGTCAACAGCCACGAAATCGGCCCCGATTTCCAGCGGCATCGCCTCGACCGTGCAGACCCAGTATTGCGTGCGGTCGGGCACGATCCGTTCTTCGCCCGTCACCAGCGCCACGCAATCGGGGCCGCGCATGGCACGGATGCGGTCATAGACCTCTCGCGCCAGCAGGCGCAGGGGCAGCCCGATCACGCCGGTGCGGTGCGCCAGCATCCGTTCGATAGCGTAATGAGTCTTGCCTGTATTGGTGGGACCAAGCACGGCGACGACCCGCGATTGCGCGCGCATGTTCATCAACACCTCTTCCGGCGAGGGTCAGAGCGCCATGCCGACCAGGCGCCGCTCGACCCGTTCCAGCGCTGCTTTTATGTCACGCCGGTGCGGATGTATAGCAGCCGCTTCGCTGTAGGCGGCCTGTGCGCGCGCATCCTCGCCGAAATCCTCGAAAATGCGGCCCAGCCCCGCAAGGGCCGAGAAATGCTGCGGGTTGCGCGCCAGCGTCTCGATCAGATCATCCAGCGCAAGCCCCAGATCCCCCGCCATGAACCAGGCGGTGGCACGGGCGTGATAGCCTTCGGCAAAGTCGGGGGCATGGTCGATAAGCGCCGAGAAATGCTCGATCGCGGCGTCGCTGTCGCCAAGTTGCAGCGCCTCGCGCCCGCGATTGAGCATCAGGTCGGCACTGGCAGAGCCCGATCGCGACCATAACCGCGCGATCTGCCGTTCGATGCGCTGCCAGCGTTCCTGTTCGGGGTCTTTCAGCTCTTCCAGCAACTCCTGCACCTCGGCGCTGGAGCTTGCATCACTCGTCCAGGCGGGCATTGCTGTCAAAAACAGCAGAACTGCCGCAACGGCAGGATTGAGAAAGGCGCGGCGCATCTTCATAGTCCGAGTGTAACGCAAAGGCCGTATGTTTCCAGAGCTGCGGCATCACAAATCGGAGCATATCCATGAGCGAGATCATTTCCCACGCAATCACCGCGCTGAGCGAACGCCTGTCGGATGGGTTCGAGGGCACGGCCAAGTTCGAGATCACGGGCGAAGGTACCATCATGGTGGACGAGACTGGTGTGCGCGAGGGCGATGAAGATGCTGATGTCACCATGATCGCCAGCGCCGAGACATTTCAGGGTATCATCGAGGGCGATGTAAACCCGACTGCGGCCTTCATGACCGGCAAGCTGAAGATCGAGGGCAATATGGGCATGGCGATGAAGCTCGGCTCTGCCCTGAGCTGATGTCCGCGCCCTTTTTCACGCAGGTGGCCGGTGGTCTGCCCCCGGCCGACGTGATCTGGCGCGACGCCGAGGACGGGACGCGGCTGCGGCTGGCGATCTGGCCTGCAGGGCCGAAGGGCATGGTCGCGGTCTTTCCGGGCCGGACCGAGGTGATCGAGAAATACGCCCCGGTCGTGGCAGACCTGTCTGCGCGCGGCTATGGCGCGGTGGTGATCGACTGGCGCGGGCAGGGGCTGTCCGACCGGCTGAAAGGCAAGCCCCTGCTGGGCGATGTGCCTGATTTCGCGCATTATCAACGCGATGTGGCCGTGTTGCGCGATATGCTGGATCAGGTCGCCCCGGATGCGCCGCGCTTTGCGCTTGCGCATTCCATGGGCGGCTGCATCGCGCTGCGCGCACTGACCGACGGCTTTGCGCCGCGCGCGGTCGCGTTCAGCGCGCCGATGTGGGGGTTGCGGCTCAGTACCGCCACGCGCCGCGCTGTGGTTGCGATGACAAGGGTGCTGGGGCTGGCGCGGATGGACCTGCGCGAGGTGCCGGGCGCGGGAGTCGAATTCCGGCTATGGGACAACCCGTTTGACGATAATGAACTGACGACCGACCCTGCCCGCTATGCATGGATGCAGGCACAGGTGGCCGCGCATCCCGAATTGCGGCTGGGCGCCCCCAGCCTGCGCTGGCTGGTTGCGGCGCTGGCAGAAACGGCTGTTCTGGCGCAACTCCCTGCGCCAGAGATCCCGGCCTATTGCGGGTTGGGCACGCGCGAGCGAATCGTCGCATCAGAAGCCATAGAAGCGCGCATGGCCGCATGGCCCGGCGGCACGCTGGATATATTCGATGGCGGGCTGCACGAATTGTTGTTCGAACGTGATCCGATCCGCGCGCCGTTTCTGGACCGGAGTGTGGGGTTGTTTGACGCTCATGCGCCCTGAGCGCTATGCCTTGCGCCGGAATCGCAGGTAATGCGGGCTCCGGCCTTCGCGCAGAGCCTTTTGCTCATACCGGGTCGATAACCAGCCATCCCAGGGTTGCGCCCAATCCTCTGGCGCTGGGGTCAGGCAGTCGAAACCTGCGCGCGGGACTTCTTCCATCGTCTGGCGCACATAATCGGGGATGTCAGTGGCCACATGCAGCACGGCATCCACGCGCATCACCCGCGCCAGCGGGTCCAGATACTCGGGCGTGACGAATCGGCGGCGATGGTGGCGCGCCTTGGGCCAGGGGTCGGGATACAGCAGAAATGCGCCCGAAAGGCAGCGATCGGGCAGCACATCGAACAGATCGCGCACGTCCCAGGGATGGATTCGCAGATTGGTCACTCCCGCGCGCCGGATCTTGCCCAGCGCCATGGCCACCCCGTTGATATAGGGCTCGCAGCCGATATAGCCGCGCTCGGGATGGACCTGGCACTGATGCACCAGATGTTCGCCGCCGCCAAAGCCCACCTCCAGCCAGAGCGGGCGCGCATCGCCAAAGAAACGCGTGGGATCGACCGGATCGCGCGCAGGGTTCTCATCGCAGCTGACGCCCTGGGGCTGCAACGCGGCCAGATCCTCGTCCAGATAGCGGCGCTGCGCAGGTCTCAGCGCCTTGCCCTTGATGCGGCCATAGAAATTGCGGCTTTCATTCGGTAAGGTCATGCGATGCTCCGACAGACGGGCGCGGATATGCCGGGCGCCCGGAGCCGCGTCAACCCGCCGCTTCCGGGCCCGGGTTTACAATCGGGCCATGACGGGGCATGGTTCCGTCACAGAGCAACCGTGCGAGTTTGCGCGCCTCTGCACACTCACACCCCCCAAATCGGAAGGATATCCCATGACGCAGGCCACGGCCGGCAATACCGTGCAAATTCACTATACCGGCACCCTGAATGACGGATCGGTCTTTGACAGTTCCGAAGGGCGCGAGCCGCTGGAATTCGAGCTGGGCTCGGGCACGATCATCCCGGGGCTGGACAGCGCCATCGATGGCATGGCCGAGGGGGAACAGAAGACCGTGACCATCCCCAGCGCCGAAGCTTACGGCGAGTATCAGCCGCAGGCCTGTCAGGATGTGCCGCGCGAACAGTTTCCTGACGATATCCCGCTGGAACCCGGCACACGGCTGCAAATGCAGACGCCCGAAGGCCGCGCCATCCCCGTCACCATCACCGAGGTCAAGCAAGAAGCCGTGACGCTGGATGCGAACCACCCGCTGGCCGGGCAGGACCTCACCTTCGCGGTCGAGATCGTGTCGGTTCGCTGAACGCGGAACAGATCGGGCCCGTGCCCTATTGCGCTGCGATCAGCGCATCGGGCAGGCCCGATTCCAGCCCGATGTCCCCCGCCGTCAGATGCGGGGCATTGACAACATAGGCGATGACCTGCCCGTCCAGGCGTATTTCGGCCTTGTCGGGGTCATCGCCATCATGCGTCACCGAGATCTCGGGCGCGTCGCAATGCGCTGGGTCATAGTGCAGCGCGATCTGGTCCTCACCTGCCGTATAGTCAAGGATCGTCGCAGGCTCCCCTCCGGCCAGCCAGTCGCCCAGCGCAAAGATATCCTCGCCCTCGCCGCCGCTCAGCATGTCGCCCTGTCCGGCAATCAGCAGATCATCCCCTGCTCCCCCGTTCAGAAAACCCGGCCCGCTGGTATCGCGCCCATCCTTGTCCAGATGCGCGCCGACCAGCGTGTCATCGCCCCCGCCACCGAACATGACATTGGACCCGCCACCGCCGATCAGCAGGTCATTGCCAGCGCCCCCTTGCAGCGTGTCATCGCCCGAACCCCCGATCAGGGTATCCTCGCCTTCTGCACCGATCAGATGGTTGTCACCTGACCCGGCGACCAGTTTCACATCGCCGCCATTTCCGATCAGTGTGTCATCCCCTGCGCCCCCGATCAGCGTGTCCCCCGCGCCCGATCCGCGCAGGACCCCGCCGTCATCCCCGGCATACAGGATCTGGGGCACAGGCGGCTTTTCGCGCGGGTCGTCATCGCTGCTGTGAATGCGTTCGTCCTGGTCGTCATCATGCGCGGTTCCTGACAAACCCTCCATGATCGCGGCCGCCCCGGCGGCCGATACGAATGCAAAGAATAACCACATGGCCCGTGACCTTCCCCATATCAGGCGAAACGCCTGCATCCCACCACTGCGCATGATGCCACATCCCGTGCGCCTTTTCTCTTGCCACCTGCAAGGCTGGTTAACGCATCCGCACGCGAGGGCACGTGCGGAAGGGCAGGCCCGAAAAGGGGGTTTTCTTCGGCCAGCACCTGGTCTAGAGACCCTGCCTGTGCGCTCGCACATCTCTCAAGGGCCTTGCTGGACGACATCCCGGCCTGTGCCGTCACCCCCTCGCAAAAGGAGATACCGATGTCGATCACTGCAGAAGACAAGGACCAGACGATCAAGGATTTCGCCCGCGCCGAGGGCGATACCGGTTCGCCGGAAGTTCAGGTCGCCGTTCTGACCAAGCGCATCGCGAACCTGACCGAGCATTTCAAGACCCACAAGAAGGATAACCATTCCCGCCGTGGGCTGCTGAAACTCGTGGCCACCCGCCGCAAGCTGCTCGACTATCTGCGCGCCAAGGATGAAGGGCGCTATCGCGACCTGATCGGCAAACTCGGCATCCGCCGCTGATGCCGGACCCGATCTGACCGAGCGCCCGCCTCTCCGGCGGGCGTTTTTTCGTCCCCAGTTCATCTTTGTGACAAATATCCTGGGGGAGTCCCGCTTGCGGGACGGGGGCAAAGCCCCCACACACTGTTTTCCGGCCGCCTGCCTTCTCTGGACATTCCGCGCTGCAATGGTCCAGAAACGGGCACGCAGACAGGCAGGGGCATCCATGGATATCACGACACTGGCAGAGGATGTGAAGGCAGGCAAACGCCGCGCGCTCGCGCGCGCGATCACCCTTGTCGAGAGCACCCGCCCCGAGCACCGCGCGCGCGCCACGGCCCTGCTGGAGCACTTGCGCCAACCCGAGCAAATGGCCATCCGCATTGGCCTGTCGGGCACGCCGGGCGTGGGTAAATCAACCTTCATCGAGAGCTTCGGGCTTATGCTGATCGAACAGGGGCTGCGCGTGGCCGTGCTGGCGGTGGACCCGACCTCGGCGCGCACGGGCGGCTCGATCCTGGGTGACAAGACCCGGATGGAACAACTCGCCCGCGCGCCGCAAGCCTTCATTCGGCCCAGCCCAAGCCAGACGCATCTGGGCGGTGTCGCGCGGCGCACGCGCGAGGCTGTGGCGATCTGCGAAGCCGCCGGGTTCGATGTCGTGCTGATCGAGACGGTCGGTGTCGGCCAGTCCGAAACCATGGTGGCCGAGATGTCGGATATCTTCCTGCTCTTGATGGCCCCCGGTGGGGGCGATGAATTGCAGGGCGTCAAGCGCGGCATCATGGAAGTCGCGGACATGATCGTGGTCAACAAGGCCGATGGCGATCTGGCCGCAGCGGCCACCCGCACCTGCGCCGATTATGCCGGTGCGCTGCGCCTGCTGCGTCGCCGCCCGCAGGATCCCGAGGGCTATCCGAAGGCGATGACCGTTTCGGCGCTGGAACAGACAGGGCTGAAAGCGGTCTGGGACGCGGCGCGCGATCTGGTCGACTGGCGGCGCGAGGGCGGCCATCTGGAGGCTGCGCGCGCTGCGCAGGCCCGCTTCTGGTTCGAGGCTGAGTTGCGTGAGGCGTTGCTTGCCCGGCTGACCACCCCGGCCGCGCGTGCCCGGTTGCAGGTCCTGTCCGACAGTGTCGCGGATGGAAACATGACCTCGGCGCGTGCCGTGGCGCAGATGATGGAGGTGATCGCGAAGGATGACCCTGCCGCGCCCTGATCGTGCAGGCCCTTGCAGGGCGCATATCATTCCGGCCCGCAAAGCGCCGGAATCGCTTGACGCCCCCGCGCATTGCGCCTAGAAGCGCGCCGTCAAGACCGGTATCGCCGCGGGCGATGCCTTTTGCTTTGCGCTTGCCGTCAGCCATCTTCGGCAGCCACCAGACGAGGAACATACCCATGTCGCGCCGTTGCGAACTGACCGGAAAAGGCCCGATGACGGGCAACAATGTAAGCCACGCCAACAACAAGACGCGTCGCCGCTTCCTGCCGAACCTGCAGGATGTGTCGCTGCATTCCGAAGGGCTGGGTCGCAGCTTCAAGCTGCGCGTGTCCTCGGCTGCGCTGCGCTCGGTGGATCATCGTGGGGGGCTGGACGCCTATCTGGCCCGCGCCAAGGATGATGAACTGTCGCCCAATGCCCTGCAGATCAAGCGCGATCTGAAAAAGGCACAGCAACCGGCTGCGTGATCAACGCGACGTGTGTGGTTTGAGTGCAATGGCGGCCAAAGCTTGGTCGCCTTTTGCGTCTGCTGGCCGTCCACCAGACCAAGCCTTGCGCATTATTGGCGATCACGCCATCATGCCACTTGTGACTTGCCGTGACGTGAATTCGCGGCGCACCCCGTCCCACCCAGTTTGTCCGGTGGGTCGAAGCAGTGCGTCCGTGGCCCCGTAGCTCAACTGGATAGAGCAGGCGACTTCTAATCGCCAGGTTGAGGGTTCGAGTCCTTCCGGGGTCGCCAAACTTTCCTCATTGTAAAAGAGGCATATGAATGCGCAAAAGGGCAGTTTTTGCTGCGCACCGTGTCAAGCGTTAATTTCAAGAATCGCCGAAAATTTCCTAAATATCTGAAAATAATGTATTTTCAGTTCGCCGCGCTTTTCACGGTTGTCAGGTTGCGGACCGCATCCGATTTCTGATCTGTTTATGCTCAAGGGGTCACCCTCCAGCTGTCGTCCGGTGCGTAAACAGCGACTTTTCCGGTGAAAGTCAGTGTTTTTGATGCCGAAGGCCAGACCACCGCTCCCCCATCTCGCAGGACAAGCCATCCTGTTCTCATGGAATGCGGGTTTGCGCCGAGTCGGGTGCGGACGAAAGTCATGCCATTTCTCTGGGCATGATCGTCGCTTTGAGCCCAAAGCGACCGATGCTGCGGGCTTCGTGTATGACTGTGTTGCGGAACCGGCCCGATTCTTGATGGTTTAACAACGCGCATACGCCGTGCTTTACACTCCGTCCGCGATCTGTTCAATTCTCGTGCAAGGCGAGCATCCAGATGCCCGGGTTTCGGCGTGTTAGAGACGGGTGAGTTTTGCAAACAATAGAGAGCATGGATTATGGGGATGAAGAAGGCCAACACCAGTGATGATTGAAGATTTTTTTAAGAGGCGCATACGCTAGTGGTCAAGAAGTATCCAAGAATCACTGGCCT
>REDZ01000167.1 GCA_007695345.1 Paracoccaceae bacterium
AGCAGTTGAGCGTCTCGCAATCCGAGCTTGCGTGGCCTGCGAAAAAACCCTCCGGGATATTTGAACAAAGATGAAACAGGGTCATGACAGGTATGGCGGGGACGCCCCGGCCGTGCCGTCACCCCGGAACATGGAGGAATGACGATGGCGCGCGCAGGGATTCCATTGCTGGCAGTGCTGATCGACGCGGATAACAGCTCGCCCCGCTGGGCCGAGGCCGTGTTCGAGGAAATCGCGAGCCTGGGTGAAGCGTCGGTGCGGCGTATCTACGGGGATTTCTCGCGCAATCAGATGTCGGGCTGGCAGGACATGCTGCCCCGGCTGGCGCTGGTACCGCATCATCAGCCCGCCAATACGGTGGGCAAGAATTCGAGCGATATCGCGCTGGTGATCGATGCGATGGACCTGCTGCATTCGGGCCGGTTTGACGGGTTCGTGCTGATCAGTTCCGACAGCGATTTCACGCGACTGGCCAGCCGCATCCGCGAACAGGGGCTGGATGTTTACGGGATCGGCCAGCAAAAGACGCCCGAAGCGTTCCGCAAGGCGTGCAAGCGGTTCATCTTTGTCGAGAATATCCTGCCAGAGGCCGCGCCCGACACCGGCCCCAAGGGCAGCCGCGCCTCGCCCGCGCAGGCGGTACCGCTGATCAAGGCGGCGATGCAGGCCATTGACAAGGATGAGGAATGGTTCTCGCTGGGGCCGCTGGGGCAGTTCATCGTGGCGGCCAACCCGGATTTCGACAGTCGCAACTATGGCTGCGCGAAGCTGAGCGAACTGGTCGCGAAAGCCGGCGTGTTCGAGCTGCGCAAATCCGCAGGCAATGCGATGCAGGTGCGGCTCAAGACCTAGACAGCAGCGCAATGGCCCCTTATCTGGCGTGACATGGCCGAAAAATCAGATCCAAATTACAAGGTGATCGCCGAAAACCGCCGGGCGCGGTTCGATTACGCCATCGAATCCGATCTGGAATGCGGCATCATGCTGATGGGGTCCGAGGTCAAATCGCTGCGCAATGGCAAGGGCAATATCGCCGAAAGCTATGCCACGATCGATGATGGCGCGTTGTGGCTGGTGAATTCCTACATCGCCCCCTATGCGCCCGCCAAGACCTGGGGGCATGAGGAGCGGCGGCGGCGCAAGTTGCTGGCGTCAAAACGCGAGCTTGCACGGCTATGGGCGGCGACGGCCAAGGAGGGCATGACGCTGGTGCCGCTGGTGATGTATTTCAACCATCGCGGGCTGGTGAAGCTGAAGATCGGCGTCGCCAAGGGCAAGAAGCTGGCCGACAAGCGCGCGACCGAGGCCAAGCGCGACTGGGACAAGCAAAAGCGCCGCCTTCTGAAGGAACATGGCTGAGCGGCAGACGAAAACCCCCTGCCCGCGATGACGGACAGGGGGCGGCGTCGGGATCGGTGTCGCGGCTTACTCAGCGGCCACGGCATCGAGCGCGCGCGGCGCGCCGAAATGGCGGCGGTTCAACTGCAGCACAAGCCAGATCATCGCCGCTTGCGACACCAGCGCCAGCGCGGTCACCGCCCAGAACACCGGTCCGAACTGTGCGATCAGCCCGGCCTCGACCAGGCCCTTGTTGACGAAGAAATGCAGCAGCACGGCAAATCCCACACCGGGGCAGACCAGCGCATATGAGCCAGGCGAGTTCTCGCGTCCGAAGATGAAGCGCTGCGCATAGCCCTGCCGGATCAGGATCAGCCCGGCAAAGAGCAGGAAGAGCACCTGCACCGACAAGAGCCGCGTCAGTGTGACAAGGCTGTCGCCCGCACTGCTGGCCGCGCCGAAATGCGCCTCCAACCCGTGGGATTGACGCAGGCTCAGGATGCCCAGAACGGCAATAAGCGGCACGATGATCGACAGGGTGGGCGCAGTTTCAGGGTTGGCGCCATGCTCCATCATCGCGCGAAAGCCCAGCACCATTGCCACCACGGCGATCAGCGCGGCCGTCATCAGGAAGAAACTCGACAGGATCAGGCCCAGACCTGCGAAGGCTGGCACAGTGCTGAGCGCGGCAGGCGCAGCGAGCCCCACGCCCACCATGGCAAATGCGAAAGCGGGCAGGACCTGACCGAAATTATTGTTGGCCGCGCAGGAAAATCCGCCCTCGGTCAGCACCCGGCCCAGAAACCCGGCATAAAGGCGAAAAGCCAGCACACCGATGGCCAGAAAGGCGATCATCGCCAGCGGGAACAGGTATTCCACGACCGACCACAGGCCGGGCACGAACACCATCCCCAGAATGAACATCACATTGATCGCCATGGCCAGAGCAAGCGGCAGCGCCAGCACCTGGCTTTGCGCATTGGTCTTGCTGAAGCTGGCAAATCCAGGGCTGCGCCGCCATTGCGCATGGCGTTTCAGGTTCCAGACCAGCAGACGCAGGTTCATGAAGGCAAAGATCGCAATGCCGGCAACAGCTGCCACGATCATGCCGCGCATCAGCGCGCCACCACCCAGAAAGGCGGCATGGATATCTTCGAACACAGGCACAGGCTGGCCGGGATGGGGCACCCAGTGCATCAGCCACATGAAGAAACTGACCGCGATCCCCCCTGCCCCGACCGAGGCGAGAAAGTAGAGCGGCGCATAGGTATCGGATGGGCGTTGGGCAGTCTGTGTCATGGCGTTCTCCTTTATATTCATAAATTGCAATTTGTTTATTTTTATTTGGATCACCATTGGGCAGATTGTCGCACCTGATTGCGCAGCAACCAATATCTTGTGGATAAGTCGCGCCAAGTGCCCATATACGCGACGCCACGCTTGACAGCGCCCCGCTTTAACCCTGAGATTGCAGCCATCACGCAGACCAAAAAGGCCTCTCGTGCAATTCACCCGGCTTCGCCTCAATGGCTTCAAGAGCTTTGTCGATCAGACCGACCTGGTGATTCATCCGGGCCTGACCGGCGTGGTCGGCCCCAATGGCTGCGGCAAGTCCAACCTGCTGGAGGCGCTGCGCTGGGTCATGGGCGAAAATCGCCCCACGGCCATGCGCGGTGGCGGGATGGAGGATGTGATATTCGCGGGCACCGACACGCGCGGCGCGCGCCATTTCGCCGAGGTCAGCCTGCATCTGGACAATGCCGAGCGCCTTGCGCCCGCCGGATTCAATGACAGCGACGCCCTCGATATCGTGCGCCGGATCACGCGGGATGCGGGCAGTGCCTACAAGGTCAATGGCAAGGATGCCCGCGCCCGCGATGTGCAGATGCTGTTTGCCGATGCCTCGACCGGGGCGCATAGCCCGGCGCTGGTGCGGCAGGGCCAGATCTCCGAACTGATCAATGCGCGTCCGCGCGCGCGGCGCCGGATACTCGAGGAAGCGGCAGGGATCGCAGGGCTGTATCAGCGCAGGCACGAGGCCGAATTGCGGCTGCGCGCGACCGAGACCAATCTGGACCGAGTCAGCGATGTGATCGAGCAAATGGCGCAACAGCTTGCGCAACTCTCGCGGCAGGCGCGGCAGGCAGAGCGCTACCGCCAGATCGGGGCGCGGCTGCGGCAGGTCGAGGGGATGCTGTTCTACCGCCGCTGGCGCGAGGCCGATGCCGCGCGCCAGGCCGCCGATGCCGCGTTTCAGACCGCCCTGCAAGACAGCGCACGCGCCGAAGCCGACGCCCGGCAAGCCGCCACGGCCCGCACCCGCGCAGAAGAGGCACTGACCCCCCTGCGCGAGGAAGAAACCGTTGCCAGCGCCATCCTGCAGCGACTGGAGGTGGAGCGCGACACCATCGCCGCTGAACAGGCCCGCGCAGCCGAGGCCGTGCGCACGCTCAACGCCCGCATCACACAGCTTGCGCAGGACATCACGCGCGAGGCGGGGCTTGATCAGGACGCGCAGGGCTCGATCGCGCAGCTTGAGGCAGAGGAAGAGCGCCTGCACAAGGCGATGGACGGTCAGGACGCGCGGCTGTCGGACGCAGAGCACACGGCGACCAAGGCCAGTCAGGCGCTGAACGATCACGAGGCGCAGGCGGGCGCCTTGACCGAAGAGGTTGCGCAACTGGCCGCGCAGCACCAATCCGCAGAACGCCAGATCGCTGATCTGACTCGCACCCATACCCGCGCAGAGGACGCATTGCGCAGCGCGCAGGACGCGCGGCGCGAGGCCGAGGCGCGCGTACAAGAGGCCGCCGAGGGGCTGACCGGGGCAAGCGATGCGGCAGCCGACGCGCAGGCCCTGCTGGAGCGCGCCGATGACACGCTGTCACAGGCCGAAACCGCCCGCGCCGAGGCACAGGACAAGGAAAGCACTGCACGCGGCATATTGGCCGAGGCCGAGGGCGCGGCCAGCACCCTGCGCGCCGAACACAGCGCCCTCGCCAAGGTGTTGGCGCGTGACAGCGGGGATAGCGCAGGGCTGTTGGCGGATTTGCGCGTCGCACCGGGGTATGAACAGGCGCTGGGGGCCGCGCTGGCCGATGATCTGCGCGCGCCACCTGCCGCAGGCGGGTCAGGCTGGGTGGCGCTTGCGCCCTACTCTGATGCGCCGGGCCTGCCAGCGGGCGCGCAGCCCCTTGCCCCGCATGTCAGCGGCACCGATCTGCTGGCGCGCCGCCTGTCCCAGACGGGGCTGGTCCCGCGCGCGGAGGGCGCTGGTTTGCAGCCTGCGCTGCACCCGGGCCAGCGGCTTGTATCGACCGAGGGGGATCTGTGGCGCTGGGATGGGCTGCATCTGGCCGCAGATGATGCGACCAGCGCCACGGCCCACCGTCTGCAACAGGCCAATCAGCTTGATCGCCTGCAAGCCGATCTGTCACAGGCCGAGGCGCGGCTGGTCGAGGCGCGCGCGGCCCATGCCGCACACAAGGACCGGCTGGACGCGCTGGCCAGTGCCGAAGCCGATGCCCGCCGCGCCCGCCGCGCCGCCGAACAACAACTTAGCGAGGCCACGCGCGCCCTGTCACGGCTGGAAAGCGCGCGCGACAGCGCCAGCGCCCGGCTGGACGGGGCCGACGCGCAGCTTGCGCAATTGCATGAACGCCGGGACGATCTGGCTACGCAACTGGATCAGGCAAAGGCGCAGTGCGCTGACCTGCCCCCGCTGAGCGATGCGCGCGCGCGCAGCGACGCGCAGCGCAGCGAGGTCGAGCGCGCGCGCCAGGCCCTGCTGGCTGCGCGGGCGCGCGTCGATGAGCTGCGGCGTGCGGCCTCGGGCCGGGCGACGCGGCTGCGCGAGGTGACGAGATCGCTTGATGGCTGGCGCAACCGGCTGGCAAGTGCGGCCCAACGCGTGGCCGAGCTGGAGGCCCGCAAATCCGAAGCCGAGGACGCGCTTGCAGAGGCACGCAGCGCGCCGGATCAGTTCGCAACCCGGCAGGCGGCGCTGGAGGGCGAGATCGCGCGCGCCGACACACGCCGCACAACCGCGCGCGACGCGCTCTCGGCAGGCGAGGCGCAGGCCCGCGCCTGCGCCGATGCCGAACGCCAGGCCGAGCGCCATGCCTCTGAGGCGCGCGAGGACCGCGCGCGGCGCGAGGCACTGCGCGATGCCGCGCGCGACAGCGTTCATGCCGCCGCCGAACGGTTGCGCGACGAAATGGAATGCGCGCCCGAGGAATTGCTGGCGCGGCTGGACATTGACCCCGACACCATGCCCGACGCATCCGAGCTGGACGAGGAACTGTCGCGCCTGCGCCGCGCGCGCGATGCCCTGGGCGCCGTCAATCTGCGCGCCGAGGAAGATGCCGCAGAAATCCGGGTCGAGCATGACATGCTGGTGCAGGAAAAGGCCGATCTGGAAGCCGCGGTCACCAAGCTGCGCGACGGGATCACCGCGCTGAACCGCGAGGGGCGCGAACGGTTGCTGGCGGCCTTTGACAAGGTCAACGCGAATTTCACCACGCTCTTCACGCATCTTTTCGCGGGGGGCGAGGCGCGGCTGGTGCTGGTAGAATCCGACGACCCGCTGGAGGCGGGGCTCGAGATCATGTGCCAGCCACCGGGCAAGAAGCTCTCGACCCTCTCGCTCTTGTCAGGGGGCGAGCAGACACTGACGGCGCTGGCGCTGATCTTTGCGGTGTTTCTGGCAAATCCCGCCCCGATCTGTGTGCTCGATGAGGTCGATGCGCCGCTCGATGACGCCAACGTGTCGCGGTTCTGCGATCTGCTCGATGAGATGACGCGCCGCACCCAGACGCGCTATCTGATCATCACGCACAACGCGATTTCCATGGCCCGGATGGACCGGCTGTTCGGGGTGACCATGGCCGAACGCGGGGTCAGCCAGTTGGTCAGCGTGGACCTGCAGCAGGCGGAGACGATGGTCGCCTGATCGGGCGGAGGAGCGTGCCGCGGTCGGGGTTTGGGGGCGTTGCCCCCTTGCCCCCCAGAGTATTTGGAGCAAGATGAAATCACAGGGTTGCGGCATGGCGGCCCGCCCAGTGCCCGGAGGCCAGGCAGGCGGTGAGCAGATAGCCGCCGGTGGGCGCTTCCCAATCCAGCATTTCACCAGCCGCAAAGGTGCGGGGCCAGGCGCGCAGCTCCAGCCCCTCGGTCAGCGCGGCGCGGGGGATGCCGCCTGCGGTCGAGATCGCCTCATCCATCGGGCGCGGGCCGGACAGGGGCACGGGCAGGGCCTTGAGCAGGGGCGCGAGGATATGCGGTTCGGCGGGCAGCGGGTGGGCGCTCTCGCGCAGGAGGGCCAGGCGCGTACCGGTCAGGCCCAGCGCGCGGCGCAACCGGTTGGTGCGTGAAAGCTTGCGCGGCTGGCGGGCGAGCCGCGCAGTGAGCGTATCGGTATCGATATCGGGGAAAAGGTCGAGCGTGAGCGGCGCGCCTGCGCGCAAATGGCGCGACAGCGCATAGATGCCGCCCCCTTCGACGCCGTTTGCCGTAATCGTGAATTCCGCGCGCAGGCTGTCGCCCCCGGCCGAGAGGCGCGCGCCCTTGATCGGGGCGCCGAAATGCGGGGTCATGTGGTGCGACCATCTGGCAGTGAACCCCATATTGGCGGGCTGGAACGGGGCAAGCGGCACCCCGCGCGCGGCCAGATGCGCGGCCCAGGCCCCGTCCGAGCCCAGCCGCGCCCAGCTTGCGCCCCCGAGGGCCAGCACACAGACGCGCGGGGCAAGCGTCTGCACGCCCTCGGGGGTTGCGAAATCGAACGCGCCCCCCTGCCAGCGCCAGTTGCGCCGCAGTTCCACCCCCAGCGCATCCAGCCGCGCGAGCCAGGCGCGCAGGAGGGGCGAGGCCTTCATCGCGTGCGGAAATATACGGCCCGAGGAGCCGGTGAAGAGCGCAACACCCAGCCCCTCGGCCCAGGCGGCGATCTGGTCAGGGCCAAAGGCGTGGAGCATGGGCGCCAGCCAGTCCGATGCCTCGGCATAGGTTGCGATCTGGTCGGGCAGAGGCGCGGCATTCAGCAGGTTCAGCCCCGATTTGCCTGCCATGAGCAGCTTGCGCGCCGGTGAGGGCTTGCCCTCGCAGATCACGACCTTGCGCCCTGCGCGCGCCATCACCTCGGCCGCCATAAGCCCGGCGGGCCCTGCGCCGATCACCAATGCATCCAGAGCCTGTTCCTGCGCCAGTTTCATTCCGATATCCGTCCTTCCGGGCGTGTGAGGCATTGCAATGCCGCAGGCGCATCTCATATGTTGAGAAACAGCAAAACCCGAGGCCAATGTCGCATCTGATCGTCAGTTCGTACAATATTCACAAAGCCGTCGGAACCGATATGCGGCGCGATCCGGACCGCACGGTTCGTGTGATCGGCGAGCTGGGCGCGGATATCGTGGCATTACAGGAAGTGGATCGCCGCTTTGGCGACCGGCGCGGTGTGCTGGACCCCGAAATGCTGCGCGACCAGACCGGGCTGACGCCCGTGGCGCTGACTGACCGGCTGGGCCTGCGCGCCCATGGCTGGCATGGCAACCTGCTGCTCTTGCGCGGTGCCGAGGTGGAAGAGGCGCGCGCCGTCACCCTGCCGGGGCTGGAGCCGCGTGGCGCCATCGTGGCCGATATCCGCATCGCAGGCCAGCCGCTGCGTGTGATTGCGGCGCATCTGGGGCTGTTGCATCAATCGCGCCTGTTACAGGCGCGCTTTCTGTCGCGCGAGATCGAGGCCGGGGATGGCCGCCCGTCGCTGGTGATGGGCGATTTCAACGAATGGCGGCTGGGCGCGGGCTGTTCGCTCATGCCGCTGCGGCGCGAGTTGCGCGCGGTCAAACGCTCGGCCCAGACGATTGCCAGCTTTCCCGCGCAGATGCCGGTGCTGCCGCTGGATCGGATCATCGGCTGCCGACGCGCCGAGATCGGTGATCTGCGCGCCCATGACAGCGCGCTGGCGCGCCGGGCCTCGGACCATCTGCCCATCCGCGCGAGCCTCAGCTTGCCCCAGGTCCAAAGCGCGGTTATGTGACCCCCAACCCCACTGACCGGCGCGAGAGTTTCATGACGGACGCGAAGAAACTGTTCATCAAGACCTATGGCTGTCAGATGAATGTCTATGACAGTGAACGCATGGCCGAGGCGCTTGGCGCATCGGGCTACACGATGACCGATACGCCCGAACAGGCCGACATGATCCTGCTGAACACCTGCCATATCCGCGAGAAGGCGGCCGAAAAGGTCTATTCCGAACTGGGGCGGCTGAAGCCCCTGAAATCCGCCAATCCCGATCTGAAGATCGGGGTCGCGGGCTGCGTGGCCCAGGCCGAGGGCGAGGAGATCATGCGCCGCGCGCCGCTGGTCGATCTGGTGGTGGGGCCGCAGACCTATCACCGCCTGCCCGCGATGGAACGCGCCGTGCGCGCGGGCGAACGCGCCGTGGATACCGAGTTCCCCGAGGAAGACAAGTTCGAACACCTGCCGCAAGCGCCCCGCGCGCGGCGCGCGCCTGCGGCATTCCTGACAGTGCAGGAAGGGTGCGACAAGTTCTGCGCCTTTTGCGTGGTGCCCTATACGCGTGGGGCCGAAGTGTCGCGCCCCGTGGACCGCGTGCTGCGCGAGGCGCGCGATCTGGTCGAACGCGGGGTGCGCGAGATCACGCTTCTGGGGCAGAACGTCAACGCCTATCACGGCGCGGGCGACGGGGGCGCGTGGTCACTCGCGCGCCTGATCCGCGAGATGGCGCGCATTGACGGGCTGGAACGGATACGTTTCACCACATCGCACCCCAATGACATGGATGAAGACCTGATCGCCGCGCATGGGGATGAGCCCAAGCTGATGCCTTATCTGCATCTGCCCGTGCAATCCGGCAGCGACCGGATCCTCAGGGCGATGAACCGCAAGCACACGGCCGCGCAGTATCTGCGCGTGATCGAACGGCTGCGCGCTGCCCGCCCCGACCTGCTCTTGTCAGGGGATTTCATCGTGGGCTTTCCGGGCGAGAGCGAGCAGGATTTCGAGGAGACGATGGCGCTGGTGCGCGAGGTCCGTTACGGGCAGGCCTACAGCTTCAAGTATTCCGCACGCCCCGGCACCCCGGCGGCAGAGCGCGAGGATGTGCCCGACGACGTGGCCAGCGACCGGCTGCGCCGCCTGCAGGCGCTGCTGACCGAACAGCAGCGCGCCCTGCAGGCCGAGATGGTGGGGCGCGAGGTGTCCGTTCTGTTCGAGAAACCGGGCCGGCTGCCGGGACAGATGGTGGGCAAATCCGACTATCTGCATGCCGTGCATGTGGCCGATCCCCGCGCCGAGGTCGGGCAGATCGCGCGCGTGCGCATCGTCGAAAGCGGGCCCAATTCACTGCGCGGCGAGATCGCAGCGTGAGGGTAAGCGCGCCAGATTTTGTGTCAGCCGCGCGACATGCCCCCGGATATGGCAGGTTTTTCACGCCCCCCGAAATCACCTCTTGCGCGATTGCTGCGCGCTTGGCAGCATGACGATATCGACTCACGGCCCCTCTGGCCTGCATGGGAGAACTGCTTGGGCATCAGCGCCTTGACCCCCCCGTCGCCCGAAACCGGACAAAGCCTGTCGCATCTGGAATTTTCGGATAATCGCCTGCTGGTGGATCTGTGCGGCGAATTTGACCGCAACCTGACCCATCTGGAAAGCCATCTTGGCGTTCAGATCATCCGACGGGGCAATCTTCTGGACATCATCGGCGCAGAGGATGCGCGCGCCCAGGCTGTCAGCATCCTGACCGCGCTCTATCAGTCGCTGGAAGAAGGGCGCGCCATTGAAGAAGGCGATATCGCTGCCCTGATCCGGCTGGGCACGCCCGAGGCACGCGAAGGCCCGCAAGGCCAGTTGGAGATGTTTCGCACCGGGCAGCTGGAAATCCGCACCCGCAAGAAGATGATCGCGCCCCGCACCAAGGCGCAACAGGAGTATACCCGCGCGCTGCTGGATACCGAGCTGAATTTCGGCATCGGCCCGGCGGGCACGGGCAAGACCTATATCGCGGTCGCCGTGGCCGTGCAGATGTTTGCCGATGGCATGGTGGACAAGATCATCCTGTCGCGCCCGGCGGTCGAGGCGGGCGAGCGATTGGGCTTTCTGCCCGGTGACATGAAGGAAAAGGTCGATCCCTACATGCAGCCGCTTTATGACGCGCTGAATGATTTTCTGCCCGGCAAGCAGTTGCAGAAGCTGATGGAAGAACGCCGGATCGAGATTGCGCCGCTGGCCTTCATGCGTGGGCGCACATTGTCCAATGCCTTTATCGTGCTCGATGAGGCGCAGAACGCGACCGAGATGCAGATGAAGATGTTCCTGACCCGGCTGGGCGAAGGATCGCGCATGGTCATCACGGGCGACCGCAGCCAGATCGATCTGCCGCGCGGCGTGCAATCGGGGCTGCGCGCGGCCGAACGCATCCTTGACGGGGTTCAGGGGATCACTTTCAGCTATTTCACGTCAGAAGATGTGGTGCGCCACCCGCTGGTCGCGCGGATCATCCGGGCCTATGAAAAGGATGAAACCACCAGTGCCTGATCCGCTGGTCGCGCTGGTGATCGCGCATCCGGATTGGGACAGCGACATGCTTGCGCCGCTGGCCGAGCGCGCGGCAGCCGCGACGCTGGTGCATCTGGGCCATGGCGCGGCGGGATACGAAATCGTGATCCTGGCCTGTGATGATGCGCGGATCGCCACACTGAATGCCGATTTCCGGGGCAAGCCGCAGCCGACGAATGTGCTGTCCTGGCCCGAATGGGATCTGGCCGCAGAGGCGGATGGCGCGCGCCCTGCCCCGCCACCGCCTGCGGATAGCGATGATCCGGTGGGTCTGGGCAATATCGCGCTGGCCCATCAGACCTGCACCCGAGAGGCGGTCGCGCAGGGCAAGACGCTGGACGCGCATCTGTCACATCTGGTTGTTCATTCCGTGTTACATCTTCTGGGCTATGATCATGTCCGTGACAAAGATGCCGCGTTGATGGAAGAAACCGAAATCGCCATACTTGCGCAGATAGGGGTCGCGGACCCATATGCTAGCCTGGCAATCTGGCCAGATTAACCCCGGAAAGGACCGATGGGCGACACAACCGACGGATCTACTGCAGCGCAGCGCGCGCAGGATGATCCCAGAGAAACCGAAAACCGCGGCCTGCTGGGCCGCCTGTTCGATGCCTTTACCCCCGATGATGACGAAGGCGCCTCCAAGGCGCGCGCGCTTGGGCAGACCCTGCCGGGGCTTGCCCGGCTGCAGGATTTGCGGGTCGAGGATGTCGCCATCCCCAAGGCCGAGATCGTGGCGCTGGAAAAGGGCGCAGGGCTTGCCGACATCGTCGCGGCCTTTCGCGATTCGGGCTATTCGCGCATTCCTGTCTATGATGAAACGCTCGACACGCCGCTGGGCCTGTTGCTGCTGAAGGATCTGGCGCTGCATTACGGGTTCAACGGCCATCACGAGATTGACCTCAAGGCGCTGTTGCGCCCGATCCTGTATGTGCCGCCCTCGATGCCGCTGGCCGTCCTGTTGCGCAAGATGCAGGCCGAGCGGACGCATTTCGCGCTTGTGATCGACGAATATGGCGGGGTGGACGGGCTGGCCACGATCGAGGATCTGCTGGAACAGGTCGTGGGCGAGATCGAGGATGAGCATGACACCGAAGACGAGGTGAACATCCAGCGCGAAAGCGACAGCACCATGCTGGTCGAGGCCCGCACCCCCACGGAAGAGCTGGAAGAGCATCTGGGTTTCGCGCTGACCGATGCCGAGGAAGAGGAAGAGATCGAATCGCTGGGCGGTCTGGTCTTTCTGCTCTCGGGCCGCGTTCCGGTGCGTGGCGAGGTTATCGCCCATCCCTCGGGCGTGGAATTCGAAGTGATCGAGGCCGATCCCCGCCGCATCCACCGCCTGCGCGTGCATCTGCCTGAAACGCTGCGCGACGCGGCGCAATAGCCCCGGCACTCGCCATGACGCAACCTGTCCCCCCCAGCCCATGGCGCGCGCGATTGCGCCTTGCGGGCCTGTTCGGGGGGCTTGGCGTGCTGGCGGCGACCGGTCAGGCCCCGCTGGGCTGGTGGTGGCTGTCGGTGCTCGCGCTGGCGGGTTTGCTGGCCGCCCTGCCCCTGTCCGCCCCCCCGCGCGCCTGGGGCGGGCGGCTGTGGCTGGCGGGCACCGGCTATTTCGGCGCGGCGCTCTTCTGGATTGTCGAGCCGTTTTTCGTGGAACCCGAAATCCATGGCTGGATGGCACCGTTTGCGCTGGTGGCGATGGCCGTGGGCTTGGGGCTGTTCTGGGCAATCGCGGGCTGGGCGGCGGCGCGGGCCGCGACCGGTCGCGCGCGGCTGCTGGTCCTGGTCGCGGCGCTCGCGCTGCTGGAACTGGCGCGCGGCTGGGTGTTCACGGGCTTTCCCTGGGCGATGCTGGGCCATGGCGTCATCGGCACGCCGATGATGCAGCTTGCCGCGCTGACCGGCGCAGGCGGGCTGAGCCTGCTGCTGCTGA
The DNA here is from genome assembly GCA_007695345.1 of Paracoccaceae bacterium. Lineage (GTDB taxonomy): Bacteria > Pseudomonadota > Alphaproteobacteria > Rhodobacterales > Rhodobacteraceae > Roseinatronobacter. Next base: position 12,860 of record REDZ01000167.1, read on the forward strand.
TCGCCGCGCTGCTGCCGGTGCTGGGCCGCAGCCTTGTCCAGCGCGGGGCGGGCGCGGCGCTTTCGCTTGCGCTGTTGGCGGGCGTCTGGGTCTGGGGCGCGGGCCAGACCGATCTGCCAGACGCGCGCGAGGGGACCATCCGGCTGGTCCAGCCCAATGCGCCGCAGGACGAGAAGTGGCGCGAAGAGAATATCGAACTGTTCTTCAACCGGCTGCTGGACCTCAGCGCCATGCCTGCCGACCCGGCGCCGCAACTGATCATCTGGCCCGAAACCTCTGTGCCCTTTCTGCTGGAATATGCGGGCGACGCGCTTGACATCATGGCCGATGCCATCGCGCTGCAAGGCCCCGAGGCGCGGCTGGCTTTTGGCGTCCAGCGCATCGAGGAGGATCGCTTCTTCAACAGTCTGGCGCTGATGAACACACAGGCGCAGATCGACACGATCTATGACAAGCATCACCTCGTGCCTTTCGGCGAATATGTGCCGCTGGTCGAGGCGATCCTCGGTCCCGGCTATGCGGGCTTTGCGGCGCGTCAATTGTCGGGCTACAGCCCCGGCCCCGGCCCTGTGGTGCTGGATATGGGACCTTTCGGCACCGCCCTGCCGCTGATCTGTTATGAAGCGATCTTTCCCCGGCATCTGCGCACCGACACCCGCCCCGACTGGATCATGCAGGTCACGAATGATGCCTGGTTCGGCGAGTTGACCGGCCCGTTCCAGCATCTGGCGCAGGCGCGGCTGCGCGCGGTCGAACAGGGGCTGCCGCTGTTGCGGTCGGCCAATACGGGCGTTTCGGCCGTGATCGATGCGCGCGGGGGCGTGGTGGATGCGCTGGCGCTGGGGGAGGCCGGGTATCTGGATGCCCCCCTGCCCGGCGCGCTGCCGCCCACGCCCTATGCGCGTTTCGGCGACTGGCCGATCCTGGCGCTGCTGCTGGCGCTGTTTGGTGGCGCGGTAATTGCCGGGCGGCGGCGGTAAGGGGCGTCAGGCGATCCGCCCCAGCACCAGCGGCCCGGCGCTTGCGCTTTCAGCGATCCGGCAGGCGGCGGCAACCTCTGCCACGGCCCGCGCGGCGCTTGCGTCCTCGGCGGCATGAACCAGCGCGACCGGGTCGCCCGCATTGACTGCCTGCCCCACGGCTGCGATCTGCGACAGCCCCACGCGTAGGTCGATCCGGTCATCTGCCTGCCTGCGCCCGCCGCCCAGCCCGATCACCGCCAGCCCCAGCGCCCGCGTGTCATAGCCCGCGACGACCCCCGCCACCGGGGCCGGAACGGTGCGGATCACCGGGGCGGTGGGCAGGTGGTGCGCCACCCGCTCCAGAAAATCCGCAGGGCCACCCAATGCAGCAACCATCTGAGCGAATCGTTCTGCCGCAGCACCGCTATCGAGGGCCGCGGCCATCCGATCCTGCCCTTCTGCCGCGCTTTCGGCCAGCCCCGCGCGCACCAGCGCCTCCGCGCCCAGCGCAAGGGTCAGTGCGTAAAGGCGCGGGTCGCGCGCCCGCCCTGTCAGCGTGTCCACCGCGACAGCCACTTCCAGCGCATTCCCGGCAGCGGCGGCCAAGGGCGCGTTCATGTCGGTGATCAGCGCGCTGGTGGGACAACCCGCGCCATTGGCGACCTCGACCAACGCGCGTGCCAGTCCTTCGGCAGCCGCCAGATCGGGCATGAAGGCGCCATTGCCGCATTTCACATCCAGCACCAGCGCCCCGATCCCGGCGGCGAGCTTTTTCGACAGGATCGAAGCCGTGATCAGATCGCGCGATTCGACAGTCGCCGTCACATCGCGCACGGCATAGAAGCGCCGGTCCGCCGGGGCCAGCGTGCCGGTCTGCCCGATGATCGCGCAGCCCACCTGATCCACAACGCGCCGCATCAATGCCGCATCAGGGGTGACATCATAGCCGGGGATCGCCCCCAGCTTGTCCAGGGTGCCGCCAGTATGGCCCAGCCCCCGGCCCGAGATCATGGGCACCACCGCCCCGCAGGCCGCGAGCGCAGGGGCCAGCACCAGCGAAACGGTATCGCCGATGCCCCCGGTCGAGTGCTTGTCCACCACCGGGCCGCGCGCCCAGGCCAGCACCTCGCCCGAATCGCGCATCGCCTCGGTCAGGGCGACGCGTTCGGACAATTCCATCCCGCGCAGCACCACGGCCATGGCGAAAGCGCCAAGCTGCGCGTCACTCACCCCGCCAGAGGTGATGCCACCGACCAGCGACGCAATCTCCGCCCCTGACAGCGTGCCACCATCGCGCTTGCGCCGGATCAGTTCCTGATAAAGCACCGTGCCCATGACCTACCCTTGCCGCTTCGCGCCGCCTTGGCAAGCCGCGCTCTGGACAAGGCGGGGCGCGCGCGTTAGTTCACACGTTCAGAAACAATACGAGCCGCCCCATGCCCGCAACACCCACACTCGGCAACTGGATCGCCCTGATCACACTTGGCCTGATCTGGGGTGCGTCCTTTCTGGGTATCGCCATCGCGCTTGAAGGATATGCGCCCGTCTGGGTGGCCAGCGGGCGCATCGTCATCGGGGCGCTGACCCTGTCGGTCTTTGCCATTGCGATGGGCGTGCGCCTGCCGCGCGGGGCGCTGGTCTGGGGGTTCGCGCTGGGGATGGGGGTGTTTTCCAACGCGCTGCCCTTTTTCCTGCTGGGCTGGTCGCAACAGCATGTCACATCGGGCTTTGCGGGCATTTCAATGGCCGCGATTCCGCTATTCGTGATCGGTTTCGCGCATTTCCTGGTGCCGGGCGAGGGGCTGACCCGCACCAAGGCAGGGGGCTTCATGCTGGGGCTGATCGGCGTGGGCGTGCTGATCGGGCCGGGGGTGATGGCGGCCTCGGGCTCGGAATTCGAGGCAGTCGCGCGCCTTGGCTGTCTGGCCGCTGCGCTGAGCTACGCGGTGGGCGCGATCCTGACCCGCCGCTGCCCCGAGGTGCACCCGATCGGGTTCGGGATGATCGCGCTGTGGTCGGCGAGTGCCTTCATGCTGCCCGTGGCGCTGGTGACAGACGGCCTGCCGCCCATTCCGGACGCGCGGCCCCTGCTCGCACTGCTGTATCTGGGGCTCTTGCCCACAGGCTTTGCCACCCTGCTGCTGGTCAGCGTGATCCGCAGCGCGGGCCCCAGCTTTCTGTCACAGGTGAATTACCATGTGCCGGTGTGGTCGGTCCTTCTGGGCGTGATCGTCCTGAACGAGGATCTGCCTGGCCGGTTCATCCTCGCGCTGGCCATCATCATCGCGGGGCTGATGCTGGCCCGCCGCCCGGCGCTTTCCAGACGGGCGGCGCTGGGATAGGCTGGCGCCCATGTGCGGACGCTTTGCCATCACACTGCCCGATGACGCCATGGCGCAGGCCTTTGCCGCACGCCCGGCCAATGACCTGCCGCCCAGCCCGCGCTACAATATCTGCCCCACACAACCCGTCGCGACGGTCATCAGCCGCGCGGGCCAGCGCCATCTGGGGCCGATGCGCTGGGGGTTTCTGCCGCATTGGTACGGCTCGGAAACCGATGGTCCCCTGCTGATCAATGCCCGCGCCGAAACCATCGCCGAAAAGCCCGCCTTTCGCGCGGCCGCGCGCTCTCGGCGGTGCCTGATCCCGGCCTCGGGGTTCTATGAATGGACCAAGGATGACGCAGGCAATCGCCTGCCCTGGTATATCCGGCCCGCGCAGGGGGATATGCTGGCCTTTGCCGGGGTCTGGCAAGTCTGGGAACGCGACGCGACGCGCCATGTCACCTGCGCCATCGTGACCTGCACGGCCAATGACACGATGGCGCAGATCCACCACCGGATGCCCGTGATCCTGCCCCCGGAGGACTGGCCCCTGTGGCTGGGCGAGGCCGGGCATGGCGCGGCCCGCCTGATGCGCCCCGCGCCCGAGGGGGCGTTGCACGCCCACCGCGTGGATGCCCGCGTCAATTCGAACCGGGCAGACGGGGCGGAGCTGATCGAGCCGGTTTAGGCGGGGGTAAGGTCGGAAAGAGCCCGGAGTAGACGTTCGTATGCCGTTGGCCGTGTCTCGTTACTCAGCGTTCT
>REDZ01000038.1 GCA_007695345.1 Paracoccaceae bacterium
CATGCTCAAGCCACCCAAAACCGGACGGTCGGCCAAGTTGAGATGCTGCAAGTGCTGTCGGCTGCAGCCTCATTCCGGACGGTCATGAATGCCTCCAAGATGGAAAAGTGACAAAGCTTTGGGCGAGTCACCATCCGGCACAGCAGTTGCGGATTGCCCTGTTGGGCAAGGGTGGATAAGCTCACCTTGCGTCATTTAGCGGAGCGATGATTTGGACCCTGTTTTGTTTTTTATCTTTCTTGCGACCTGCGCTGTGCCAGGTACTGCAGGGGCGTTATTCAAGCCAGGAGAGTGGTACAAGAGCCTCGACAAGCCGGCATGGACGCCGCCGAACCTGCTATTTCCGGTGGTCTGGGCGTTTCTCTATATCTCGATGTCCATCGCAGCAGCACGCATTGGCAGCTATGACGGCAGTGTCATCGCAATAGCACTCTGGGGGCTTCAGATCTGTATCAATACGCTTTGGTCTGCGGTTTTTTTCGGGCTGCACCGGATCCTTGCCGGCGTGGTGATTATCGGTCTGTTATGGGTGGCAGTTGTCGCGACGACAGCTGCCTTTGCGATGCATGACTGGATCGCGGCTGCGCTGATGGTCCCTTACTTGGGTTGGGGCACATATGCATTCGCGCTTAATTTGTCGGTCTGGCAGCGCAATCGCGACATCGTTGCAGTCTCTGACTGATGCGTTCGATCGCTTGCGCAGACCTCTCTAGAGGTTGGGGCGCAGAGGCTCCTGTCGCCATTTTCGGGTCTTGGATGATCCCAGATGTTGATTTTTTCTTGACGAATCTGTCGACGCGTTCAACTCATGGTGTTCTGGGGGATTCCGTATGGATCAGCGGCATGCGTTCAAGTTCGACACTGACAGATATGCGCGCGCGCAGGCAGTTTTTGCGTCAAAACGCGAGATATTTGCCGAAGACGCGATAACCAGCCTCGCGCGTGACGTGATAAACTGTCTGGCTGAAGAAAAAAGTGGTGCCGCTGACCCGGCACAAAGAACTGGTCGCAGATCGATCATGCCACAGATGGTTGATGCTTTCTGTGACGTCATCCTTGGGCATGATCCTGCAGCGCCACTCCGTTTTCTCGAAGACGTTCTGGCGCCACGTGTTGCCAATCGAAATGATCTCTACGAATACATCGCCTGCGCTTCTCGGGAGCTGGGCGCAAAATGGGAGGCCGATAAGGTCACTTACCTTCAGGTGACAGTCGCCGCGGGCAAATTATACGCCCTCGTACGTTCTGTCGGGTGTGACGGCGCCGAGAGGGTGCATGCAGGTGGTCGTTCAAAAAATGCGCTCTTCGCCAGTGTGCCAGGAGAACAACACACTCTTGGTGTCACGATTGCAACCGAGGTATTTCGCAACGCGGGGTGGGATATCGCCTTAATGATCGATCAGAGCCATGAGGTGTTGATTGATCGTGCAGCGGCCATACAACCCCCTGTCGTGGGGTTTTCAATCAGCAACAGCAACGGCTTGGACAGATTGGCACGGCTCGTTGTGTCGATGCGCCTGATCTTGCCAGACACAGTTATCGCGGTCGCGGCAGGTCCAGACATTGACAAGGATATGCTGCGTAACGTTGTTGATCTGGATTTTGTTCTGACAGACGCTGAAAATGCAGTGGTTGAGCTGACAGAATCTCTACGGGCGTTTGAGACGGGATGATGTCGCACTGACAGTTCATATCGAGCACCTTTTATCCCTTTTTTGTTCGCAAAACGCATTTGTTTGGACGCTGAAATCAAGGGTACAACCAGGACGGATGCGGTGGCAAGCCAGTGACCCCCGGCAACTGTTTGTAAATCTGGCAGCCGCATCTGGATGAGGGATTCGTGCTGACATCGGGTGGTTCACAGGGCATTGAAGGAGCTCCATCGCTGCGCATGACGCCTTAGAAAGTTGCGCCACTCTATTACCACAACGGTGAAAATGTTGCCCTTTACCCACGTGGCAGCAATGCGAAAACTGCACCGTGGCGTCTTGAGTGACCAGGAAGGGCAAGTAGCGCCGGCCACGTCGAGAACCGCGCCCAGGACGCGGAACGTTGCAAACTCCACTTCCTGTCCACAGCCGCCGCTTAGGTCATTCCATGATCCAGATGCAGCGAACGACCGCTTGGTTCCGCAAACCCGCCCCTCGCGGCGGAACCTTTGGTCAGGTTCGGACCACCGGGGCAGGTATGCCGGACAGAGTGACGCAGGGATGGGCGCAGCCCCTGCAGCTTGTCCGAATCGGAAATAGAACATAAGAAGAACGTATGATCCGTTTCCAGGGCTGCGCCATGTCTGCGACTGCTTATGCCGAACTCTGCGTGACCTCGAATTTTACCTTTCTGAACGGGGCCTCGCACCCCGAGGAACTGGTCGCGCGCGCCGCCGAACTGGGGCTGCGTGCCATTGCCATCACGGATCGCAATTCGCTGGCCGGGGTGGTGCGCGCGCATGTGGCGCTGCGCGAGATGGCGCGCGCGCGCCATGCGGCGCTTGCGATCCGCTCGCAGCGCCAGATTGATACCTCCAGCCGTCAGAGCGATCCGGGCGCGGGGTTGACCGTGCCGGACGGGCCGTTGCCCCGGCTGGTCGTGGGGGCGCGGCTGGTGCTGAGCGACAGCGCGGTGGAGTGGCTGGCGCTGCCGCTGGACCGGGCGGGCTATGCCGGGTTGTCGCAACTGCTCAGCCGGGGCAAGCGCCGTGCGCCCAAGGGCGCGTGCCATCTGTCTCAGGCCGATCTGCTGGAGGGGGGCGCGGGGCTTGCCCTGATCGCCCTGCCGCCCGCCCATCGTGACCCGCAGACCGAGGCGCATATCCGCGCCATCGCGCAGGCCTGGCCCGGCAATGCCTATCTGGGTGCGGTGCCGGGCTATGACGGGCGCGACCCGGTGCGTCTGGCTGTGCGGGCGCGGCAGGCCAGCCGTCTGTCCCTGCCCATGGTGGCGCTGGGCGATGTGCTGATGCATGAGGCCCGCAGGCGCAAGCTGGCCGATCTGCTGACTTGTCTGCGCAAGGGGATCTCCATTGATGCGCTGGGGGCAGAGGCGCTGCCCAATGCCGAGCGCCGCCTGAAATCCGCGCGCGAAATGGCGCGGGTCTTTGCGCTTTACCCGGCTGCGCTGCGCCGCACGCTGGAGATTGCCGATCGCTGCGCCTTTGGGCTGGATGAGCTGTCCTATGAATATCCCGACGAGGTCACGAATGGCGAGGCTGCGCAGACGCGGCTGGAGCGGCTGGTCGCGCGGGGGCTGTGGCGGCGCTTTCCGGCAGGTCCGCCGCCCGAAACCACGATGCGGGTCGAAAAGGAGTTGCGCATCATCGCCAATCTGGGCTTTGCGGCCTATTTCCTGACTGTGCATGACATTGTCGATTTCGCGCGCAGCCGGGGGATCCTGTGCCAGGGGCGCGGATCGGCGGCCAATTCGGTGATCTGCTATGCGCTGGGCATTACCGAAGTGCCGCCTGACACGATCTCGATGGTGTTCGAACGCTTCATGTCCGAGGCGCGCGGCGAGCCGCCCGATATCGATGTGGATTTCGAGC
>REDZ01000017.1 GCA_007695345.1 Paracoccaceae bacterium
TCGTGCTGACCGATGCCATCGGGCGCGACTGGCAATGCGGCACGCTGCAGGTGGACCCCAACCTGCCAGAGCGGCTGGGTGCGACCTATATCGGCGCAGATGGCGCGAAGCACCGCCCCATCATGCTGCATCGTGCGGTGCTGGGGTCGTTCGAGCGCTTCATCGGTATCCTGGTCGAGAATTTCGCAGGCCGTCTGCCGCTGTGGCTGGCCCCGCGTCAGGTGGTCGTGGCGTCCATCATCTCGGATGCTGATGCGTATTGCCGCGAGGTGGCCGAGGCCCTGCAAGCCGCCGGGCTGCGCGCCGAGCTGGACCTGCGCAACGAAAAGATCAACTACAAGGTGCGCGAGCATTCCGTCGGCAAGGTGCCGGTAATTCTGGCCATCGGTGCGCGCGAAGTGACCGAGCGCACTGTCTCTGTGCGCCGTCTGGGCGAGAACCGGACCGAGACACAAGCGCTGGATGCGCTGATCGCGAGCTTGCGGGATGAAGCAACGCCGCCCGATCTGGCGCCCTGATCGGGTCTGGCGGGCGCAGCTTTCAATCGCTGCGCCGTGCCCGGTCGCATCAGCGCGCGGAACGCGCTTCCTGCTGGATCGCGACCCCGGCAGCGGTCATGTCACGGCCTGCACCCTCGACCGTGTTGCAGGCGCTGAGGGCGATTGTGCCCAACATCAGGAATAGTCCGTAAAGCCTTGTCATGTCTTGGTTTCCTTATGGCAGCCGGGGCTGGGCATAGCGGACCTGCCCCGTGTGAGCGATCAGTCCACACGGTCCACAACGCTTTCGCCATAGGCCGCGACCAGTCGGTCATAGGCGTCTTCCGGTTGCATCTGCGACACGGCGATCTGCGCGCCGTCCAGCGTGGTGGTCATGCCCGCGATGCGCAGTTTCAACTCATAGCTTTCGAAATTGCCCTGATCGCCCGGATCAATCACATGGACACGACCGCCAAGCGCGGCGTCTTCAACGCTGAAGGGGACCGAGACATCGCCGGTCATGAACTCGGTGATATCGACCACCAGCCGCGCGCCATCATCGACAAGCTGATCCGACAGCAGCGCCAGCAGTGTCGATTCAAGGTCATCTTCCAGCGAGGTCCAGAATTCCACCGCCTGCGGGTCCTGGATCGCGGTCAGTACGGCGGTGACATCCACTTCGGAAAACATGATATCGCTTGCAAGGACGGGCGAACTTGTCAGGCCAAAGGCCCCTGCAGCCATCAGCATGCGCAGTGTCATGTGCTTACCTCTTGCATCGCTTCGCGGGACATGCCCGGATGTGGCAGAAACCCGTCAGCGATGAAGTCGGTTCCCGCATGGGCGCGGGTTGCGCCGAACTCTGCCTGCGCTACAGCCGCGCCAGCCGTTCGGTCAGCAGGGCAAAGAAGGCATCAGCATCCAGATCCTTGACAAAGGTCGCATTCGGCGTGCGATCCGTCACGCGCCACCAGTCCGCGACTGTCATGCCCAGCGTCAACTCCGACCCTGTCTCGATCTCGACATTGATGTGGCGGCCCGAGAACAGATCGGGGCGCAACAGCCAGGCAATCGTCAGCGGATCATGCAAGGGCGCGCCGAGCGCGCCGTATTTTTCCTTGTCGAACCGCTCGAAAAACTCGGTCCAGCTTGCCACGGCAGGCCCTATCTTGCCGGGCAGGGCGCGAAATGCCTCGACCCTGTCGCGGGTGGTCAGCGCCTTGTGCGTCACATCCAGCGGCATCATCACCAGCGGAATGCCTGCGTCATAGACGATCTTCGCGGCCTCGGGGTCCACATAGATGTTGAATTCGGCGGTGGGGGTGATGTTGCCAACCTCGAAATAGGCACCCCCCATCAGCACGATTTCCGCGATGCGGGGCGCGATGTCGGGCGCGCGGTCCAGTGCCGTCGCGATATTGGTCAGCGGGCCGATGGGCACCAGCGTGACGCTGCCCTCGGGCTCAGATCGCAGCGTTTCTATAATGAAATCAACTGCGTGCTGGTCCTGCAGGGGCATGGTCGGGTCGGGCAGGGTCATCCCGTCAAGGCCCGTCTTGCCATGCACATGCTCTGCCGTGACCAGCTTGCGCGCGATGGGGGTCTCGCAGCCTGCGAATACGCGAATATCCGTCCGCCCGGCCAGTTCGCACACGATCCGGGCATTCCGCGCGGTCAGGTCCAGCGGCACATTGCCCGCGACACAGGTAATGCCCAGAACCTCCAGCTCGGGCGAGGCGAGCGCCAGCAGGATCGCCACGGCGTCATCCTGGCCGGGGTCCGTGTCGATGATGATCTTTCTGGGTTCCATGCTGTCTGTCCTGTCGGTTTCCTGCGCAAGCTGCGCAAGGGTGGTCCGGGGCGCAACTGCGCCCGTCCGGTGATGCAGATGCACCGGATCATGCGGTGCAGCGACGATCCGAAACCAGTTACTGTACCATTTCAATGGCCTGTGCCACTGATGAAGTCCCAATCTCTGCCGGAAAATCGCGCAGGCTGCAAGCTATCTGATCGCATGGGAAAGTTTATTGCATACCATTGCATGCAGAAACCAGATTTTCCTGCGGAATCGCCTTGGGTTGAGTTGACCCCCTGACATGGGAAGAGTAATTGATGAGGCACAGAGATGTCTGCGGCGCGCCGTGGGGCATCGATGGCGCGACGCCACCAACAGGCAATATAGCCACCAGAGGAGCCACGCGTGGAAGACCTGCTAGCCTCTTACCTGCCGATCCTGATTTTTCTGGGCATTGCCATCGCCCTTGGCCTTGTGCTGATGCTCTCGGCTATCGTGATCGCCGTGCGCAACCCGGACCCGGAAAAGAACTCGGCCTATGAATGCGGCTTCAACGCCTTTGACGATGCGCGCATGAAGTTCGATGTGCGTTTCTATCTGGTTGCGATCCTGTTCATCATATTTGATCTGGAAATCGCGTTCCTGTTCCCCTGGGGGGTGGCGTTTTCGGAAATGTCGATGACGGCGTTCTGGTCGATGATGGTCTTTCTGGCCATCCTGACGGTTGGCTTTGCCTATGAATGGAAGAAAGGGGCGCTGGAATGGGAGTGAGCACATCTGCCAACACGGCCGGGGGCGACCGCGAGGTTGCCACCCAAAGCCTGAACCGCGAGCTGCAGGACAAGGGGTTTCTGCTTACCTCGACCGAGGATATCATCAACTGGGCGCGCAACGGCTCGCTGCACTGGATGACCTTCGGTCTGGCCTGTTGCGCGGTCGAGATGATGCATACCTCGATGCCGCGCTATGATCTGGAACGCTTCGGGACCGCGCCGCGCGCGACGCCCCGGCAGTCGGACCTGATGATCGTGGCCGGAACCCTGACCAACAAGATGGCGCCCGCGCTGCGCAAGGTCTATGACCAGATGCCCGAACCGCGCTATGTGATCTCTATGGGGTCCTGCGCGAATGGCGGGGGCTACTATCATTACAGCTACAGTGTCGTGCGCGGCTGTGACCGGGTGGTGCCCGTGGATATCTATGTGCCCGGCTGCCCCCCCACGGCAGAGGCGCTTCTGTACGGTATCC
>REDZ01000136.1 GCA_007695345.1 Paracoccaceae bacterium
GGCCGGGACACTGCGCGCGGATGGTTTGCGCGCTGTCACGGGCGCGTGCGACGGGGCGGCGGGCCGCTGCGCATCAGGCGCGGGCGCGGCAGGTCTGGCACCGGGGGCACCCACATCGCGCGGGCGCGGCGCGGCCTTGCCCCCGCCGCCGCCCAGATAGGCGGCCTGCACGGCCGGGTCATTGCGCAGGATATCGGCGCGATCCTCGCGCAGGATCTCGCCATTCTCCAGCAGATAGCCGCGATCGGCGATGCCAAGGCTCAGCTTGGCGTTCTGTTCGACCAGCAGAATGCCCAGACCAGCCTCGCGCACGGCCCTGAGGTTCTGAAACAATTCCTTGGACAACAGCGGCGACAGCCCCAGCGAGGGTTCATCCAGCATCAGAATGATGGGATTCGACATCATCGCGCGCCCGATGGCGACCATCTGCTGTTCGCCCCCCGACATGGTGCGCGCGATCTGGCTGGCGCGTTCCTCGAGCTTGGGAAACAGCCGGATCAGCCGGTCATAGGCCTGCGCCTGATCTTCGCGCGCACGCTCGGGGTTGGCGCCCAGCATCAGGTTGTCGCGCACATTCAGATCACCGAAGATCCCGCGCCCCTCTGGCACCAGCGCGACGCCCTGTTCGACCACCTTGTGCGGCGGCAGGCCCAGCAGGCGCTCGCCCCCGATTTCGACAGTGCCGGTGACGCGGCCTTCGCAGATGCCCGCGACGGATTTCAGCAGCGTGGACTTGCCTGCGCCGTTCGCGCCAAGGATCACGACGATCTCGCCGGGTTTGACATGCAGCGACACCCCGTGCAGCGCGGGGTGTTTGCCATAGCTGGCGCGCAGATCCTTGACCTCAAGCATCTTCATCAGCCCCCAGATAGGCACGGATCACTTCCGGGTCTTCCAGTACCTCGGCGGGGGTGCCTTCGGCGATCTTGGCGCCCGAGGACATGACCACGCAGCGGTCGCACAGGCTGCGGATGGCATCCATGACATGCTCGACCAGAATGACGGTGCGCCCCTCGTCACGCAGCGACCGGATCAGCGCGATGCCGGTCTGCAATTCGGTCGGGTTCAGCCCCGCCAGCCATTCATCAAGCAGAAGGACCTCGGGTTCACAGGCCAGCGCACGGGCCAGTTCCACCCGCTTGGTGTTGATATAGGTCAGCGAGGACACCGGCATGTTCACCTGCTGGCCCATGCCCACACGGTCCAGCAACTGGCGGGCATGGCGCTCGGCCTCTGCGCCCCAGCGCTTGCGGTGGCCAAAGGCCGCGCCCGCCACCACATTCTCGACCACGCTCAGTTCCGGCAGCAGCCGCACGAGCTGAAACGTGCGTGCCACACCCTGCCGCGCGATGCGATGGGCGGATTTGCCTGCAATCTCCTGCCCGTTCAGCCGGATCGCCCCGGCACTGGGGGCAAATGCGCCCGAGATCATGTTGATCATCGTCGATTTGCCCGAGCCGTTGGGCCCGATGATGCCCATGACCTCATTATGGTGCACGTCAAAGACCATGTCGCGCACGGCCACCAGCCCGCCAAAGCGTTTGGTGATGTCGCGCACTTCCAGAACCACCCGTGCCATCACTGCCCCCCTTGCCCGTAGCGATGCCGCAGCCGATCATAGAGCCCCACAAAACCGCCGGGCAGCACATAGACGATCAGCAGGAAGGCGATGCCCAGCAGCAACAGCGTCTGATTGGGCGCATTGCGCGAGATGAATTCCCACAGAAGCGTAAAGGGCACCACCCCGGCCAGCGGCCCCCATAAGCGCCCCGTTCCCCCCAGAAGCGCCATGATCACCACCTGAAAGGACAGGATCGAGGCAAAGGCCGTCGAGGGTTCGATATAGATGTAGCGTGGCGCCATCATCGCGCCCACAACCGCCGCAGCCGCGCCTGACACCATGAACAGCAGGATCTTGGCCGCTGCCGTGTCGATGCCCGAATGCTTGGCGACCGTTTCATCATTGCCGATGATGCGCAGCGCAAAGCCCAGCCGCGAGCGCGCGATCAGCCAGCCCACCAGAAAGACCAGCGCCGCCATTCCCAGAAGCTGCCAGTAGATGTCACGCTCGGTGATCGAGGTCAGAACATACATGCCGCGCTGGCCGGTGCGGTTCTGCACCCATGTCACCACTTGCCGCACCAGTTCGGCCAGCCCCAGCGTGAAGATCACGAAATAGACGCCCGACAGCCGCAGCGTGACCAACCCGACAAGTGCCGCCAGCACCGCCCCCAGCCCCGCCGCAATGATGGGCAAGAGCCACATGGGCAGCGTCTGAAACCCCAGCCCGGTAACGAATGTCCCCAGCCCGAAAAATGCCGCGGTCGCGAGCGAGATGTAATGCGTGGGGCCGGAAAACAGCGCCCAGCTTGTGGCCAGCACCGTGAACATGGCCATGGTGGTCGCGATCGACAGGATGTATCCCGACACGTAAAGCGGCAGCAGCGCCAGCACGCCAAAGGCCAGCGCCGACAGGGCCAGATTGCGAAGGTCGCGCATGCTCATGTCGGCGTCCTTCCGAACAGGCCCTGCGGACGGAACAGCAAGACGCCCAGAAACAGCACATAAGCCGCCGCCAGGGTCAGGCCCGGATCGATCACGCGGGCCACGAAAGTCTCGGCAATGCCCAGGATCAGGGCAGCGACGATGGTGCCGCGAATATCGCCCACACCACCCATGATGACGATGATCAGCGCCTTCATCGTGAACAATATCCCGACCGAGGCATCGAGCGTGAAGAACATCGAGATCAGCGCCCCGCCCGAGGCCGTCACCGCGCCCCCCAGCCCGAAAGCCAGCGCCGAGACAGCGGGCACATCAATCCCCACCAGCCGCGCGGAGTCCGGGCTGACGGCAACCGCGCGCATCCGCAACCCTGCGCGCGTATAGGACAGCCAGACCCAGAGTGCTGCCGCCAGCAGCGAGGCGATGGCAAAGGCCACCACCCGGTTCTGCGCATAGCTCGATGCAAAGATATCGATCCGCCCGGACAGGTAGGAATAGTTGAAATACCCGCCGCCGAAGAACCAGGTCATGATCCCCACCAGCGCGAATGACAGCCCGAATGTGGCCAGAATGCTGTCCACTTCGAGCGCGCCGCGCGATTTGGCGCGCTTGACCAGCGGGCGCAGCATGATGCGGTAAATCGCCCAGTTCACAACGAAGGCCACGGGCGCGACGACCAGAAGCGCCGCGATCGGGCTGACCTGCCCGGCCGTATAGACCCAGAACGCGGCAAACCCACCCGCCACCAGCATTTCGCCATTGGCCAGGTTCATGATGCGCGCGACCCCGTATTGCAGGTTCAGCCCCATGGCGATCAGCGCATAGGTGCCCCCCAGCAAAAGGCCGGTGATCAGGATAAAGAACATGTCACCCTCGTTCGAGCGGCGGTGTCTGATGCGCGGGTCTGCATGGACCCGCGCACCGATGCAAGGCTCAGTCCCAGCCGTCTTTCAGGATCACATCCGCCGCGCCATCGCGCCCGCGCGCGGCAACCCCGCGAAAGACCCCGTCCTGCCACTGCCCGACTGTCCAGTAGCGTTCGTTGTCATTCATGTCGTTGAACTGCACAGGGCCAAGCACGGTGTCATACTCGTGCGAGCTGTCCTGCAGGTATTCCATGACAACGGCACGATCCCTGGAACCCGTCGCCTCTATCGCCTGGCCCAGGATTTCGAGCGTTGCGTAGGTCGAGGCCGACGCCCAGTAATCCGGCAACTGGCCGGTCAGTTCCATATGCGCCTCGGCAAATTCCTGGAATGCCGGGTCGTCGGGGTTCACCCCGCCCATGCCCATCACGCCCTCGGCCTGCTCTCCGAAGCGGGCCTCGAATGACGGAAATGCAGTGGCCACAGCCGTGAAGAACACACTCGGCGAGAAGTTCTGCACGATGGCCTGATCGGTCAGCGCGAAGGTATCTGCCGGGTAGGACCATGCGATAAAGGCGTCAGGCTCTGCCGCGCGCGCACCATCGATGATGGGCGCGATATCCTGCGTGCCCAGCGGGTATGAGGTCTGATAGACGATCTCGAACCCGTTTTCTTCCAGCACATCGCGCGAGATCTCTGCCATCTCGATCCCGAAGGCATCGGCCACATTGACCAGCGCCACGCGGTTGCCAATCTCGCCTGCGTCACGCAGATCGACCAGCACCTGCGCGGTATCCTCTGCCATCACGCCAGTGCGGCCCAGCACGAAGAACATGCCGGGAAACTGCGCGGACAGTTCCGGCTGCTGGTTGGTCACGTTCGAGCCCGTGATCTGCGGATAGCCCAACTGGCTGAAAATCGGCGCAGCGGCAAGGTTCAGCCCCGTGGAATAGGGCGCGACCATGAAATCCACCTGATCCTGCGTGGCCATGCGCTGCGCGGCCTGAATCGTCTGCTGCGGGTTGGTCTGATCGTCATATTCGATCAGTTCTATCATCGCGGGACCATCGGCAAGCTGCAGGCCGCCTGCCTCATTGACCTGATGCACCCACAGGCGCACGGCCGGCCAATGCGTGACATCCGCGCCGCCGGCCAGCGGGCCGGTCTTGGGGGCTGCCGCACCCATGCGGATCACGTCCTGCGCGCTTGCCGCGCCCGTGCTGATGGCCAGCATGGCCCCGGCTGCGACGCTCATCATAAGATTTCTGCGTTTCATGTCTCGTCTCCTCCCAGAAGCGTGTCGGTCATCCGATCACGCAGACATTTATCCTGTGCCGTGAAACGTCCCGGCCTGTTGCCCCTGCCCCGCCTGTCTGCAAGTTAGGCCGCATGACCTGTTGCTACAATTATATAATTCGCCGCCTTACTTAACCCTTGGGCTATGCCTTTTGCCTCCGCCATCAGCGTCCCATCATGGTGTCGGGCAGGAAAAGCGCGATCTGCGGGAACATGATCAGCAGACACACGCAGACCGCCATCGCCAGCCAGAACGGCATGATACCACGATAGATCTTGCCCAGCGGTACATGCTGCGCCACGCCCTTGACCACAAAGACATTCATCCCCACCGGTGGTGATATCAACCCCATCTCGACCACCACGACCATCACGATCCCGAACCAGATCGGGTCATAGCCCAGTGTCGTGATGATCGGCAGCACGATGGGCACGGTCAGCACCAGCATGGCGAACCCTTCCATGAAGGTGCCAAGGATGATGTAAAGCGCAATGATGATCAGCAGGATGCCCAGCGCGGGCACGGCCAGATCGCCCACCGCCGCCGCCAGATTGACCGGGATGCGGGTCAGCGCGAGGAAAGGCGCGAAGAAATGTGCACCGATCAGGATGAAGAACACCATCGAGGTGGTCTTGATCGTGCTCAGCAAGGCCTCGAAAAAGCGCGAGAACGTCAGCTTGCCTGACCACAGCGCGTGCAGAAAGGTCAGAAAGGCGCCGACGGATGCGGCCTCGGTCACAGTGAAAACACCCGTATAGATGCCGCCGATCACGATGATCACGATGAACAGCAACGCGCCCGAATGGCCCAGCACGCGGAACCGTTCCGCAAAGCCGGTACGTTCGCCCGCCGGGCCTGCCAGCGGGTTGATCCGCGACACGATCATGACCGTGGCCACGAACAAGAGCGTCAGCAACAGCCCCGGCAGAAAGCCCGCAAGAAACAACCGGCCCACGGATTGTTCGGTCAGCAGCGCATAGACGATCAGCACAGTCGAGGGCGGGATCAGGATGCCCAGCGTCCCGCCCGCGGCAATCGCGCCCGTGGCAAGGCCGGCATCGTATTTGTAGCGCTCCATTTCCGGCAAGGACACCTTGCCCATCGTCGCTGCCGCCGCGATGGACGACCCCGACAGCGCCGCAAAGCCCGCGCAGGAAATCACCGTGGCAGAGGCCAGCCCCCCCCGCCGGTGCCCGACCCAGCTATAGGCCGTGCGATACAGGTCGCTGCCCATGCCCGACACGGTCGCAAAGGCCCCCATCAGGATGAACAGCGGCACCACGCTCAGGCTGAACACGGCGGAATAGTTAAAGGGGAATGACCCCATCACATTCATCGCGGCATTGGGCGAGTTGAGGATCGCAATGCCGCCCGCGCCCACGGCCATCATCGCCAGCCCGATAGGCACCCGCAGCGCAAGCAGCGCAAACAGCGCGAAAAAGCCGATCACTCCTGCAATGGTCGGTGTCATGTCTGATCGGAATCCTGTGTCCTGGCGGGCGACAGTGTTCTGACCGCTTCAAGCAGCAGCACCAGCGCGAACAGGCCAAGCGATATGGCAACGGCAAACTGGAACGGATGCTTGGGAATGCGCATCATGTTGGTGACATCGGACCAGCGCAGACTGCCCGCCGCGAAAAGCCACGCGCGCCACGCCACATACGCCAGAAAGACCGCCCCCGCCGCATGGACCAGCGCCGCCAGCCAGCGCAATGCGGGCAGGTCCAGCCATTTGCCCAGCAGATCGACCGTGACATGGCCGCGCGCGATGGCCGTATAGGGAAAGCCCAGCGCCACGATCAGCGACATGGCCAGTTCGGTCATTTCATAGCCGCCGCGGAAGGGGCGGCCAAAGAAATATCGCATCGTGATCTCGTAGATCACCAGCAGCATCAGCCCGACCAGCACCAGACCGCCGCCATAGGCGATGAAGCGCAAGACCCGTTCAAACCAGCGCTCGATCAGATGCAGCATGGGCCTGGCCTCAGTCCAGCTCGATCCCGGCGACCGCAAGCATCGCGCGGCCGTCGATGCCCTGGGCGTCCATCTCTTCGACCCATTCGGCATAGATCGGAGACAGGGTATCGAGCACGCGGGCCTGTTCCTCTTCCGAGAACTCGATCACTTCCTTGTCGGGATCATTGCGCACGAATTCGACACTTTCATCCGCGCGGTCCAGATAGACCTGCGTCGCCTGACGGCTCAGCTCGATCCCGGTCAGATCGTCGATGATCGCCTGATGCTCTTCGGACAGGGAATTGTAGCTGTCCTCGTTCATCACCACCGTGAATTGCGAGCGCCCGAAGATCGGCCCGGTCAGTGTGAAGTAATTGGCAACCTCATACATCCGGAAATCGAGGATGGTGGTAAACGGCACCATCGCCCCGTCGATCACGCCGCGTTCCAGTTGCGGATACAATTCGGTGATGGGCATGGCGACCGGTGTGCCGCCCAGCTTCTCGATCTGCCCGGCCTGTGCCGCCGAGGGCGAACGCAGGATCATGCCTTCGATATCTTCCATGGTGCGGATCGGGGTTTCGCTGGTATACAGCCCCGCATCATCCGCCGCCCAGAGTGCCAGCACGCGCAGGCCGTCGAATTCCGGGTTCAGATAGTCATTCTCCAGCAACTCCCACATGAGTTCGGTCGATGCGACGCCATCCTCGGACAGGCCCGGCAATTCCATCATCTGCGTGCGCGGGAATTGCGGCGACGTGTAGCCCGGCAGGCTGAAGACCATGTCCACGGTGCCTTCCTGCGCCTGACGGATCAGTTGCGGTGCCCCGCCGCCAAGCTGCATGGACGGGTACAGCGTCAGCGTCAGCTCACCACCCGACGCCTCTTCGATCTGCTCGGCCAGAGGTTCGAGTATATTGGTGAAGATGATGTGGCTGGGACCCACGAAGGTATGCAGCCGCAATTCGGTCTGCGCGCTTGCGGTGGTCGCGGCCATCAGGCCCGCGGCGATGGCCGCGCCTGCGACCGATGCCCGCAGCGGTGCCTTGAACAGGTGCGATGGTGTCATGGTCTTCCTCCCTTTTCATGTCATGTTCTGCACGATGACAGGTCCTGACCCTCCTGCCCTGACCCAGAGCCTGTGCCTGACGCTGCCAATCTGCATATGCCGGTCGGCCCCGTCTGTCCTGATACGCGAGTATGATCTGCGCTCTTGCCAATTCAATTATATTTTCGTGCCGCCTTTTTAACCTGACAGTTAACCTGATCCGATATACCTGCCCCCGGGTTCGACCACGTCCAACGCCCGGATGTTCAACCTTTGCTGGCGCAGACGGTCCCTTCCCCTCTTGTTGGTCAGCATATCAGACAAGTCGATCACGAACAGACATCAGATCAGGTTTTCGCCATTGGAAAAGGCACAGGGCCATAAGTTTCCTGTTCAAACGCGGTCATCACCGCTGTTTTGGCAGCCGATATCGGTTGCTTCCTCGGCGATCAGATCGATAAAGCGCGACTGCAACTGACCGGGCATATTGCCCTGCAATTGCGCAATGCCGATGTCCCGCTCGCCCCCGTCCAGCGGGACATCGAGAGCGCGCAAGAGACCCTGTTCAATCTCATAACTGATCTGATTCGGTGAAATCAGCGTCAGCGCGTCCGATTCCAGCAACACGCCGCGCAGAACGACGAGCGACCCGGTCTCTATGTGGCCATGACCAGCCGCCAGCAGCCCGTGACGTGCGGCCATCGCGTCAAAGACCCGCCGCGCAGGCGCGTCGCGGCGCGGCAATATCCAGCGGGCGGCGGCCAGATCTGCCGGGTCCAGCCTGCGCCCGGCCAGCGGATGGCCCGCGCGCGCCACAACGCGCAGCCGGTCGCGCAGCAATGGCATCTCATCCAGATCGGCCTGCGCCAGATCGCTGCGCAGTGCGCCGATGATCATGTCACAGGCCCCCAGCCGCAAGCGGCGCAGCAAGAAATCATAGGCGCCTTCCAGCACCTCGACCGTGGCAGACGGATATTGCGCCTGCAACCGCACGATGGCGCGCGGCACGATCCGTGTCCGCGCCAGCGGCAGCACGCCGATCACCAACCGGCTGTCGAACACCCCGGCACGTTCGCGCAGATCGGCATGGGCCAGATCGATCTCGCGCAGCGCCAGGCTGGCGCGGGTGGCGACCTGCTGGCCTGCCGCGCTCAGCACCCGGTTGCGCGGACCGCCCTCGAGCGCGGGCTGGCCGATGATCCGCTCTATATCCTTGAGGGCCCGCTGCACCGATGCTTCGGTCTGGCCCAGTTCGGTGGCAATGGCGCTCAGGCTGCCGGTGACGGCAAACAGCGCCATGACGCGCAGTTGCGTGACGCTGGCATAGCGTTCCAGCAGATCGGGCCGGACCTGCCGCGTGCGGCTGCGCGTGCCGGGATCGGGGTGCTGCAGATGGTCCAGCGCGCGGCGCGCGCGCGCAACGACGATCCGCCCCTCATCCGTGGGCATGACCGCATTGCCGCAGCGTTCCAGCAGCCGCGCCCCGAAGATGCGGCCCAGCTTGGCAATCGCCTGCGATGCCGCCGGCTGCGAGATATTCACCTGTCCCGCCGCCTGTGTCAGCGAATCGTGGCGCGCGGCAATCTCGAGCAGGCGCAGATGCCGCAGATTGGGCCATTCCGGCGCAGTGGCGCGGGCCGTGTCGGGCATGGTCATGCACTCCTCCGATGCGGTGCAGGGGCGGATGCCGGGGGTAACCGTGGCCATATTCAAACCCTGAACGGGTTATAAGTATCGCGCAAACGCAGCCGGCGCCAGCATGAATACTCGCCACCAAGTCCTTGCCACACATACAGGTTTTCCAAGTGCAAGTCATTCGTCTGCGAAATATGACGTTTCGCACGGGCGCTTGTATCTTTGGCCTGTCTCGGCAGAATACGCGCCGGTACCAGTTAGCAAGGGCCTGCCCATGACCATCATTCTGGCCGTTCTGGCCATCCTGCTTGGCGGCGTCATGAAAGGGGCGATCGGCGCGGGCGTGCCAGTCATTGCGGCCCCGGCGCTGACGATGCTGTTCAATGTGCAGACCGCCGTGGCGATTCTGGTGGTGCCCAATCTTCTCAGCAATATCTGGCAGGCATGGGCCTTTCGCGAACAGGCCCTGCCGCGCCGCTTTCTGGTGCTGTTCGCAGGCGGGGGCATGCTGGGCGTCGCGGTCGGCACATGGTTGCTGTCGATCCTGCCGCAAGAGGCCTTGTCGCTGATGGTTGCGCTTGCCGTGCTGGCCTATATCGGCCTGCGCGTGTCGCGCCCCGGCTGGACACTGGCGCGCAGCACCGCCGACCGGCTGAGCGGGGCGGCCGGGATCGCGGGCGGCTTTCTGCAGGGCGCCACCGGGATTTCCGCGCCCGCCTCGATCACGTTCCTGAACGCGATGAAACTGCCGCGAGAGGCGTTTATCGGCACGATCTCGATCTTTTTCGTGACGATGACCGCCGTGCAGATCCCGGCCCTCTGGAGTGTGGGGCTGCTGAGCCTGGAAATGCTGGCTTACGGATTCGGCGCGCTGGGGCTGGTGTTTCTGTCCATGCCGCTGGGCAACTGGCTGGGCAAGCGCGCCTCGCCCAAGGTGTTTGACATGGTGATGTTGCTGACCCTTGGCGCAATCGCGATCAAGATCCTGTTCGAGACGATATTCGGGGCCGCGATACACGGCGCATAGGCGGGGCGGCATGGTCTTTCTGGAAACATTGCTGCCGATATTCGCTGTCATCGCGCTGGGCTGGCTGATTGTGCGCAGCGGCTATCTGGGCGCGGATGTCGTGGCACCCGCCGGGCAGATCGTTGTTAGGGTGGCCCTGCCCGCCGTGATCTTTCTGGCGCTGGCCACCACGCGCGTGCAGGACACGTTCGATCCGGGTTTTCTACTGGCCTATGCGGTGGGATCGCTGGCGGTCATGGGGATCTGCTTCGGGATCGCGCGGCAGGCTCTGGGGCTGTCGCTGCCGGTGGCATCAGTCGTGGCGCTGGGGGTAAGCATGGCCAATAGCGGCTTTCTGGGCTTTCCCATCGGGCAGGCGCTGCTGGGCGCTGACGCGGCGATCCGGGTCTTTGCGCATTGCCTGATCGTCGAGAACCTTGTGATCCTGCCGATCGCGCTGACCCTGCTCGCCCTTGCCGGGGACGACGGTGTGGCGTCGCTGCGCACGCGGCTGGCACGCGATGTGCTACGCAATCCGCTGATGATCGCGCTGGTTGCAGGGGGCGCGGTGTCGGCGCTGGGGGCCAGCCTGCCCGCGCCCGCGCAATCCGCGCTTGATCTGCTGGCGCGGATGTCGGCACCCTTGGCGCTGTTGGTCATTGGCGGGATGCTGGCCAGCCTGCCCGCCACGGGAAGTGTGCGGGCCGTGGCGCTGGTGGTGGGCGGCAAGCTGGTCCTGCACCCGCTGGCCGTGGGCGCGGGCGTCCTGCTGGTGCCCGGTGTCTCGCCCGTCATGGCGGCGGGCGGGGTATTGTTTGCGGCAATGCCGATGATCACCATCTTTCCGTTGCTGGCCACGCGGGTCGGGCAGGCCCGGTTCGCGGCATTCGGCCTGCTGGTCGCCACGCTGGGCGGGTTCATCACGCTGCAATTTGTCATTTTCGGCCTGGGGCTGGCGCAGCCCTGAGCGCGCAAGAAGGAGGAGGAGGAGAGCACCATGAGCGATGCGACTGTCAGTGCAGGGGCCGCCCTGCTGGCCAGGCTGAAAACCGTGGGGGTCGATTACATCTTTGCCAATTCCGGCACCGATTTCCCGCCCATCATCGAAGGACTGGCAGAGGCCGTGGCCAGGGATATCGCCCTGCCCCATGCCCTGACCATCCCGCATGAACATGCCGCGATGGGCATGGCGCATGGCTATTATCTGGCGACGGGCCAGGCGCAGGCCGTGATCGCGCATACCGATGTCGGGCTGGCCAATTGCGCCATCGGGGCACTGAACGCGCATGTCGAGCATGTGCCGGTGCTGCTGTTTTCGGGCCGGACACCCACTGTCGAAAAGGGCCGCTTCGGGGCGCGCACAGTGCCCATCGGCTGGGGGCAGGAGATGCGCGACCAGACCGCGCTGGTGCGCGAGGCCAGCAAATGGGATTACGAGCTGCGCTTTCCCGAACAGGTGCCCGAACTGGTGGACCGCGCTCATGCCATTGCCATGTCCGGCCCGCGCGGGCCGATCTATGTCTCGCTCCCGCGCGAAGTGCTGTGCGCGCCCTGCCCTGCCGATCTGCTGGATGCCCCCCCGGCGATGCAGGCCCATGGCCTGTATGCCGGGCCTGCCGATCTGGACGCGCTGGCCGCGCGCATTGCGCGTGCATCCGCGCCGGTGATCTTTGCCCAGCGTGGCGCGGGTTCTGCCGAAGGGTTCGACGCTCTGGGCCGGATCGCACGGGACTGGGCGATCCCGGTCTGCCAGTACTGGGCCAGCCAGCTTGCCATGGCCAGCGATCACCCGATGAGCACCCCGTGGGACCCCGCCCCGCTGTTGCAGGAGGCCGATCTGATCATCTGTCTGGATGTGATGGCCCCCTGGATGCCCGATGCCCATGGCCCCGCATCCGATGCCTTTGTCGTCCAGCTTGGCCCCAATCCGCTGGCGGCGCGCACCCCGATCCGGAATTTCCGCGCGGATCTGAGCATCGCCGCCGATACTGGTCCCGCGCTACAGGCACTGGAACAGGCGCTGGCCGGATATACCCAGGGCGCGGATGTGGCCGCGCGCTTCGACCGGGTCGCGGCGCGCAACGCCGCCGCCCGCACGGCCGCACTGGCCGATGCCGCCCCCGATGACGCGCCGGGCATGACCAAGGCGCAGATCGCACGCGTTCTGTCCGATGCGCTTGAGGGCGATGATGCCACCATCCTGTCGGAACTGGGCTGCCCGATGCCCCCCATGCGGCTGACCCATCATCAGGCGTGGTATCAGGAGCCCCATGCCGGGGGGCTGGGCTGGTCGCTGCCCGCGGCGATGGGGATGCAGCTTGCCCATCCCGACCGGCTGATGGTCGCGACCATGGGCGACGGGTCCTACATGTTTGCCAACCCCGTCGCCTGCCACCAGATCGCCGAGGCGCTGGACCTGCCGATCCTGATTCTGGTGCTGAACAATGCCGAATGGGGGGCGGTGCGCCAGTCGGTTCTGGGGCTGTATCCTGATGGTCATGCCGCGCGCACAAATCAGGTGCCGCTGACCGGCTTGCAGCCCAGCCCCGATTTCACGCTGGTGGCCCGTGCCTCTCGTGCGCTGGCCATGCGCGCCGAGACACATGCCGAATTCGCCGAGATGCTGGACCAGGCGCTCGCGCATATCCGGGCGCGCAAGGGGGCGGCGCTGATCGACATTCGCACGCGCCCCTAGGGTCGCCGGGACAAGGCAGTTGCCGAATGTATACATTGCGTGCATAGTGCAAGCCTTCGCAATGTATACCCGGATATGCGCAACATGGCCTCTGATACCCTGTCACAAACGCAAAAGGCGCTGCTGGATCTGCGGCAGCGCATCCTCAGCGGTGCCATTATCGGCGGCACCAGGCTCTATGAGGTCGCGCTGGCCGAGGAGCTCGCAACCTCGCGCACGCCGGTCCGGGCGGCGCTGTCGCGGCTGGCCGAAGAGGGGTTGCTGGAACGCGGGCGCGGCGGCGGGTTCGTGGTGCGCAGCTTCGCACTGGCCGATGTGGTGGACACGATCGACCTGCGCGGCGTGCTGGAAGGAACCGCCGCGCGCTATGCCGCCGAACGTGGTATCGGCCCCGAGGATATGGCACAGGCACAGGCCACCTTGCGCGAAATTGACCGCATCCTGTCGGGCAAGACGCTCGATATGGAAGCCTATTCACGGCTGAATACGCGGTTTCACGCGATCCTTGCGCAGATGTCGCAAAGCACGACCCTGCAGCGCGAACTCGCGCGGATCACGGCGCTGCCCTTTGCGTCACCTTCGGCCTTTCTGGAAGATCACAACAGGCCCGAATCGCTGCAACGCACCATGACGGTGGCGCAGGCCCAGCATCATGCGATTCTGGAAGCGATTGTCGCGCGCGAAAGCGCCCGCGCCGAGGCTGTCACACGCGAACATGCCCGCGCCGCGCGCCGCAATGTCGAATTCCTGCTGTCGCAGGAAGCGGCCCTGCGCGAAGGCGTTCCCAGCCTCGCCTTGCTCAACAACTGACAGGCTCGTGTATACATTTTTGCAGGCGATAATGTGATCGGGCTTGCATTTCCGGCCGTGATCCGGCATTTCATGTATACATCACGCATGGGAGGACATGACATGACCCAAAGTCTCGCAACTGTAATGGCAGCCGCTGGTAACCCGGTGCAGATGCTGCGCAACTCCAGGATCGGCATGTATGTCTATCCTGTCGTCACGCCCGAATTTTCCAACTGGCGCGTTGAACAGGAAGCCTGGCGCAAATCGGCCGTGCTGTTCGATCAGTCGCACCACATGGACGAAGTGATCGTCGAAGGGCCGCAGGCGACCGAATTCCTTGCCTATCACGGGATCAACGGTTTTTCGAATTTCGAACTGAACCGCGCCAAGCATTTCGTGCCGGTAACGCCCAATGGCCATGTCATCGGCGACCACATCATCTTCCGCGAGCGCGCGGACAAGTATATCCTCGTGGGCCGCGCGCCGACCTCGAACTGGCTGATGTTCGCGGCCAGCTACGGGTCGTGGAATGTGCGCCTGCGCTATGATCCGCGCAGCCCCTCGCGCCCCGAAGGCGAGCGCGTTCTGCGCGAACATTACCGCTTCCAGATCCAGGGTCCCGACGCGCCGAAGATCTTCGAGAAGATGAATGGCGGGCCGATCCCCGACATCAAGTTCTTCCATGTCGACTGGATCAATGTCGGCTCGAAAAAGGTGCAGGCGCTGCGTCACGGCATGTCGGGCGCGCCCGGTCTGGAAATCTGGGGTCCCTACAAGGACAAGGACTACATCCACTCGACCATCCTGCAGGCCGCGCGCGATGCGGGTGTCGATCTGACGCAATGCGGCAGCCGGGCCTATTCCACCAACACGCTGGAATCGGGCTGGATCCCCTCGCCGCTTCCCGGCATCTATACGGGCGACGGGATGCTGGCCGATTACCGCGACTGGCTGGCGGCCGAAAGCTATGAAGCCGCAGGCGCCATCGGTGGCAGCTTCGTGTCCGACAATATCGAGGATTACTACGTCAACCCGTTCGAACTGGGCTATGGCTTTTACATCGGATGGAAAAAGGACGACTTCATCGGCAAGGACGCGTTGGCCAGGATGAAGGACGCCCCCACCAACCGCAAGAAGGTCACGTTCGAATGGAACCGCGAAGATGTGCTCAAGGTCATCGCCTCGGCCTTTGAGGAAGGCACGCCCTACAAGTGGATCGACTTCCCGCAGCCCAATTACGCCTCGTCCAGCGCGGATATGGTCATGCATGGTGACAAGATGGTCGGCATGTCCATGTTCAACGGCTACAGCTACAACGAGCGCTGTGTGCTCAGCCTGGGTGTGGTCGAGCAGTCGGTGCAGGTCGGCGATGTGCTGACCCTGAAATGGGGTGAGCCCGAGCCGACGGCCAAGACCTCGACCGAGCGGCACAAGCAGGCCGAAATCCGCGTCCGCGTGTCGGAAACGCCCTACGCCAGGGAAGCGCGCGAGAACTACGCCGATAGCTGGCGCACCAAAGGCAGCTAAGCCAGGCCCGCCCGGACGTGTATCGGCATGTCCGGGTGCTTTCCGACTGATGACAAAACCAGCGCACGCGCCGGATCTTCCACCCCGGCGCGCAAGGCGTTGGTGTTTGCCCTCGCGCCACCCATGTCGGGCTGCTATGGGCGCGCTGACAGGCCGACAGGCCGCCACAGAACAGGAAAACGACCATGTCCCGATACACCCTGACTGTCACCTGCCCGATCGGCCGCGGGATCGTTGCCACAGTGTCCAGCTATCTGGCCGAACAGGGCTGCAACATCACCGATTCCTCGCAATTCGATGACATGCAGACCGGCAGGTTCTTCATGCGCGTCAGCTTTGTTGCCGAAACCGGGGCCGATCTGGCCAGCCTGCGCGACGGTTTCGCCCCGATCGGGCAGGAAAAGGGGATCGAGTTTTCGTTCTATGATGACGCGGACCGCATGAAGGTCGTGCTGATGGTATCGCGCTTCGGGCATTGCCTGAACGATCTGCTGTATCGCTGGCGGATCGGGGCGCTGCCCATCGATATCGTGGCCGTGATCTCGAACCACATGGAGTATCAGAAACTGGTGGTGAACCACGATATCCCGTTTCACTACATCCGCGTCACCAGGGACAACAAACCCCAGGCCGAGGCCCAGATCATGGATGTGGTCGAGGCGACGGGCGCCGAACTGATCGTGCTGGCGCGCTACATGCAGGTCCTGTCGGATGAGATGTGCACCAGAATGTCAGGGCGGATCATCAATATCCACCATTCCTTCCTGCCCAGCTTCAAGGGGGCGAACCCCTATAAACAGGCATTCGAGCGCGGGGTGAAGCTGATCGGGGCGACATCGCATTACGTCACTGCCGATCTGGATGAAGGACCGATCATCGAACAGGACATCGTGCGCGTGACCCATGCCCAGTCGCCCGAGGATTACATCAGCCTGGGGCGCGATGTGGAAAGCCAGGTGCTGGCCCGCGCGATCCATGCCCATATCCATCGCCGCGTGTTCCTGAACGGCAACAAGACAGTGGTGTTCCCGGCCTCTCCGGGGTCCTACGCGTCCGAGCGGATGGGCTGATACGCGCGGCGGACCGCGCCATCACAGCGCCTTGGAAAACACGTCCAGAACGCGCCTCAACTCGCGCGCCTTGAACGGCTTGCCCAGCACGGCAGAGAAGCCCTGCCGCATGTATTGCGCGACC
>REDZ01000031.1 GCA_007695345.1 Paracoccaceae bacterium
GCCTGCCAGTTGAACGGCACGATGGCCAGCATCACACCCGTCAGCCCGCCCATCACGAAGGTCAGGAAAAAGCCCAGGATGTGATACATCGGCAGGACAAGCCGGGGCCGCCCCTTCCACATCGTCCCGATCCAGGCAAAGACCTGCACCGCCGTCGGCACAGCCACCAATACGCTGGCCGCCGAGAAGAACGCCAGCGCCATATGTGGAATGCCCACCGTGAACATGTGATGCACCCACAGCCCGAAGGACAGGAAGACCAGCGCCAGGATCGCGGCAACAATCGCGCCATATCCCACGATCGTCGTGCGGCACAGCACCGGGATCATCATCGACATCACACCAGCGGCGGGCAGAAAGATGATATAGACCTCGGGGTGGCCGAACAGCCAGAACAGATGCTGCCACAAAAGCGGATCACCCCCGCGCGCCGGGTCGAAGAAGGGCCAGTCAAAGGCGCGCTCGATCTCCAGCAGCACGGACCCCGCGATCAGCGGCGGGAACCCCACCAGCATCATCACGCTGGTGCCCAGCATGTACCACGCGAAAAGCGGCATCTGCATCAGCCGCATTCCGGGCGCGCGCTGGCGCAGGATCGTCACGGTAATCTCGACCGCCGCAGCGATGGCCGAAATCTCGACAAAGGTCACACCCAGCAGCCAGACATCGGCATTGATGCCGGGGCTGTGCGCCGCGCCGGAGAGCGGCGTGTACATGAACCAGCCATCGCGCGGGGCCACGCCGAACAGCAGCGCGGTCAGCATGATCAGCCCGCCGAACAGATAGCACCAGTAGCCCAGCGCCGTCAGCCGCGGAAAGGCCATGTCGCGTGTGCCCAGCATCTTGGGCAAAAGCCAGATCGCCAGCCCCTCCAGCATGGGAATGGCGAACAGGAACATCATGATGCTGCCATGCATCGTGAAGATCTGGTTATAGATCTCGGTATCCAGAAACGCCCCGTCCGGCGTGGCAAGCTGGGCGCGGATCAGCATGGCCAGCGTGCCGCCAATGGCAAAGAACACCAGCGCAGTCGCCATGAAGCGCAGCCCCAGCGTGGTGTGACTGACCGCCGTGATCTGCCCCCACAGCCCGCGATCATTGGCCCAGACGCGCGACAGGTCACGATGCAGCCGCAGCGCGCGCTGCGGCGGGTTCGCGGCTATTGCAGTGGTCGCCGTCGCGGGCGCATCGGCCTCTGGCGTGGTCCAGGTGGCATCACTCATCGGCGCTGTCCTCGCTCAGGTCAGGGGGCCAGTCGGCATGGGCCTGCACATCGAATCGCATCCGGGCATGACCGCTGCCACAGAATTCCGCGCATAGCCCGGCATAGGTGCCGGGGCTGTCGGCCTCTATGCGGATGCGGTTGGTGCGGCCGGGGATCGCATCCATCTTGCCTGCCAGTTGCGGCACCCAGAAGGAATGAATCACATCCTCGGATGTCACCAGCACATCGACCGGGGTTGCTGCCGGAATATGCAGCAGGTCGTCGGTTTCCACCCGGTTGCCCGCTGCATCCTCATGCGTGAAACGCCAGCCCCATTGCACGGCATGCGCCTCGACCACCACGGCATCATCATCGCGGGGCAGGATGCGCTCGCCCACCCACAGCCCCGCGCCCAGGGTCGCACTCAGGATGACAAGCGAGAACCACAGCCCCAGCCGATGCGTCCAGACGCGGCCATCGACATCGCGCGGGCGGCCAAAGGCCATGGCCAGCAGCACCAGCACCAGCACTGTCAGCACCACCGCACCGCCCAGCATGACCCACCACAGCCACGCGATCTGCCCGGCAATCGACCCCGAGGGCTGCAAGGTGGAAAGCGGACCATCGCAGGCTGCCAGCAGCAGGGGCGCGGAGAGGACAAGGCGCTTCATAGCGGGTCCAGTATCGCGGGCAACTCGCTGCCCCGCGGCTGTTGGATCGCGGCGGGCAAGGCGGCAAGCAGGGGTTCCAGATCCGGCTTGGCCAGCACCAGCCACAGCACCAGACCGATCAGCGGCAGCACCGGCACCAGCGTCAGGCCCACCGGAGGCAGGCGAAACAAGCCCCGCCCCTCGCCCGCCTGCACGATGACATGGCCCAGCCAGGCATGCACCAGCACCAGCCCGGACACCGCGACCAGCTTTGCCACCATCCAGATTTCCATCACGGCCTGCGCAAAGATCAGGATGGTCCCTGCCGCGATTGCCACGACCGAGGATGGCGTGATCACCCGCGTGTAGGAATAATGCGTCAGCCAGCGAAACTCGTCGAATCCTGCCTGCGTGCGCATCTCGGCGCGGCGGCCATATGCCTCCATCAGTACCGGCAACAGCACCAGCCCCGCCATCCAGATACTGAAACTGGCGATATGCAGCGCCTTCAGCAATGCGATCATGCACGCGCCCCAGACATCAGGACCCGCCACGCCATGATCGCGGCCAGCACGGCAATCGGCACCATGCCCGGCACCCACATCACCAGCCCGGCAAGCTGCTGATCCTGCAGCGCGGTCAGGCCGAACCGCTCGGCCAGCGCCAGATGCTCCAGATAGAACGGGCGGCCCGCGAATGTCAGCAGCGCGCCCAGCAGGCCCATCTGCCCCACCAGCGGGATCAGCCAGATCACGGCGCTCGTGGCCCGACCGTGCAGCACGACCGACCAGAACGCCCAGGACGGCACCAGAAGCGCAAGCTGCATCCCCCAGTAGATCGTCGCGCTGTCCCAGGCCGCGCTATAGACCAGGGGCACATGCCACAGCCACAGCGCCGCTGACAGCCCCGCAAAGCCCAGACCGGCGGGCAGACCCCGCAGCGGAATGGCCAGCGCCAGCGCGGGCGCCAGCGCAGAGATGATGACAAGGTGGTGCAGGCTGCGCGCCGCGAAAAGCGCAACAGTCATTGCACATAGCGGGGACAGGAATGCAATGATCGCAGAGGCCGAGGCGACAGCAAACGCACCCTGCCGCCCGCGTTTTGCCGTGCGCAGGTACCACGCGCCAGCGCCGGTCAGCGCACCCAGCGCCAGGATCAGCCACAGATCCGTGTTCCACGCCCACAGCACATCGGCCGGGGTTGGCGCTGGCCCGCAATAGGGCTGAACAAGCGACCTGTCCTCAATCATCGCCCCTTAACGCCAAGCGCCCTGGAACGGTTCCCCGAAATCGCGCGACAAATTCAGATGCCAGCCAAGGACGGATTACTGCGTGCGGCCCGCACTGATGACCCTGATCGGCTATGCCCACGTCTCGACCGATGACCGGACGCTGTCGCCCCAGAGCCGGCGCCGGACACAAAGCCACCCGCGCCTGTGTCCGCGATGGCTTTCTGCCCGATACGGTTCCGGGCCGCGGCGCGCCGCTGGGCCCGCCGGACTAAGGCGCCTGTGGCAATTCATGCGCCGCAACCTTGCGCAGCAACGCGATGAACCCCGCGACCTGATGTTCCGCCGTCTGCTGCCCCTTTTCCGCCGTGGCGCGTGCCGCATTGCCGACCGTGCCATCGGGGTTCAGATCGCTTGCGATCCAGCCATATGACACCGGGCCGATGGGCGAGATACTGCCCGTCTCGGCGCTGGAGCGGAAATCCTGCGCGGCAGACATATCCACCAGCGCGGGGTGAAAGGCCAGCATCAGAGAGGTTTCCACATCGCCGCCATGGATGCCGTAAGCCAGTTCGTCGGGCGGATACATCCCTTCAGGCTGACCAAAACTGCCCCATTGGCATTTCACCGCCAGCATCCCCGCCTGCACCCGCAATTCCCGCGACAGAATGGAAATCAGGTCCAGATTGCCCCCATGGCTGTTGACGATGACGATCTTGCGCACGCCCGCGCGGGCGACCGACAGGCCGATCTCGACCCACGCCCGTAGTGCTGTCTCGGCGCTCAGCGTCAGGGTGCCGGGCGCGTGCAGATGCTCGTTCGATTTGCCCACCGCCTGAACCGGCAGGATGCGGATATCCAGATCTTCGGGGCAGCGCGCGCGCAACAGGTCCAGCATCCCCTCATTGATCATCATGTCCACGCCCACCGGCAGATGCGGGCCATGCTGTTCGATCGCCGCCGTGGGCAGGATCGCGATACTGCGCATCGGGTCGATCTGCGCGTATTCGCTCGTGCGGTAATCCGCCCAGTTCAGCCGTCGCATCCTGCCCTCATGTGCTGTAGGTCGCGCTCAGCCGCGCATGAAGGTAGTCGGCGCCTGTGGTCGCGGGGTATTTGGCCGCGCCGGTTCCGGGCAGGGCCGCGACATGCGCGTCCGGGTTCGGGTCCAGAAAGAAGGCGACCGACTGGCGCGGGCGCGGCGGCGGCAGCACGCGATGCGGGGTCGAGACATAGATGTCATTCGTCCAGCGCATCAGGCAATCACCGATATTGACGATAAAGGCGCCGGGCACATGCGGTACATCCTGCCAGTCACCTCCGCGCGGGCGCACCTGCAAACCCGGCGCGCCATCGGTCAACAGCAGCGTCAGCGCCCCGTAATCGGTATGCGCGCCCGCCCCGATCTCGCCCTGTGCCCCGCTGGCTGCCGGGTAGGACAGCAGCCGCAGCGTGGCCATGGGTGCATCGAAAGACGGCGCGAAATGATCGGGCGGCAGTGACAGGTCGCGCGCAACGGGCTGCAACAGATCGACGCCCAGACCCCAGACCGCGTTGAAATAGTCCAGCATCGCGTCGCGAAACCCCGGCAGATCAGGCCAGAGGTTCACACCGCGAAACGGCTCGCCTGCCAGAACGCGCGGGTCATCGGCGGGCAGGTCCAGCCCGATATTGAACGCCTCTTTCCGGTCGGTCTGACCAGATGTGTCATCCAGCGACTCCGATCCCAGATAGGCCCAGCCCCGGTTATGCGGGTTGGTCGCAATCGATAGCGGGCGCTTGTCAGCTTCGGGCAGCGCAAAGAATCGCGCTGCCTGGTCGAAAACCTGCGCGATCATCGTATCCGGCACGCCATGGTTTTTCAGCAGGAAAAACCCCGTCTCGCGGCAGGCGCGCCCCAGATCGCGGGCAAACCCGTCCGGGTCGGTGCCATGCTGCGCCCAGTCCAGTGTGGGGATATTCATGCCGTGGCCTCCCTGCGATTGGCGCGCCGCCCGATCAGCCGGTCCATCGCGCGGCCCACGCGGTCCAGATGCGCGGCGCGGCTGTCGGGCGTGGAACTGTCCATCAGATAATGCGCAGCATAGGCTGTCTTGCAACCCCTGGCACAGATCAGCCGCACCCCGCGCAACAGCGTGCGCTTGCCCGGCGCGCCCACAAGAAACGTCAGCCAGCGACTGGCCCCGCAGGTCGTGAATACCCCCATGCGCGTAATCCGCCCCAGCCCTGGCCTGATCGTCTGGTTCACGCCATCGGGCATCAGAAAGGCGATATCGGGCAACAGCACCCGGTCCAGCCACCCTTTCAGCATGGCGGGCAGCCCATACCACCATGTCGGATAGACAAAGATCAGCGTGTCGCACCATTCCAGATCGCCGACCGCATCTGCCACAGGCGCGCGATTGGCCGGGCTGTCCAGATAGCCGCGCCATTCGCTCTGGCTCAGGCAGGGTTCAAACCCCTGCGCATACAGATCATGCAACCGGATCTCTGCCCCGGCGGTCTGCAGATGCGCCAGCACACGGTCGCGCACGGCGGCGCTGAAACTGGCCGGGTCGGGGTGGCAATAGACAACAAGTGCGCGCATCACAATGCCTCCATCTCGCGCCCGACGCGGGTCAGAAATGCCGCGCGTGTCGCCGTGCTGGCGCGGTTCATGTCATAAAGCGCAAGGTAGCGCAGCGTGTCGGGGCGCGTCACATGCCACAGCGCGCGCTTGACCACATGGCGCGGCGGATCGCCGGCCAGAACCGCGCGCAACCGCGTGCCGCCATAGGTGGTCACGGCGGCCAGCTTGCGGATATGCGTCAGGTTCGGACGCACGCGCCCTTCTTCCAGCCGAAACGACACGCCGGGCAGAAACACCCGGTCGAAAAACCCCTTCAGAATCGCGGGGTAGCCGAAATTCCACACCGGAAACACCAGCACCAGCGCCTGCGCGGCCTGCACCCGCTCCACATAGGCGCGCACCGGGGTCTGGTTGTGGTCCAGGTCATGATAGCCGCGCCGTTCATCCGCACTCAGCACAGGCCAGAAGCCTTCGGCATTCAGGTCGCAATCATCCACCTCCCACCCGCGCGCGGACAATGCCTCAATCACGCGGGTATGCAGCGCGGCTGAAAAACTCTCCGCACAAGGATGGGCAAAGAGGACGAGCGCGCGCGTCATTCAGCCGCCTTCATGCCGGGATATTCATAAATGCGTTCAAAGCTGAAATCCGGATCGTCCCAGGCGATCATCTTGCCGGGGTTCAGCAGCCCCTTTGGGTCAGCCTCTCGCTTGAAGGTCAGTTGCCGGTCATCAACGGTCTGCCGCCCGCCTTCTTCCAGCGTGAACCGATGCGGGTTGAAGATCATGCAACCTGCATCCTCATGCATCCGCACGATCTCATCCAGCCGCGCCTCACTCGTGAATTTCACCAGCGACAGCCCGGCGAACATGACCTTGCCATTCTCGCGCAGCACTTCCAGATGCTGCAAAACCTCGGGCGACAGCGCCTTGCGCATGGCGCGCACCTTGTCCATGTGATCGGGATAGCCATAGCGCACCTGCAGATAGGTGATGGACGGGTCCACCTTCAGCGCGCGCAGGGTGGTGTGGTTCCAGCCATATTCGAACACATGGCCCGGATCACGCGGCCAGTCGCTGACACCCGACTGATAGATGATCCTGGCCGCCGGGCGCCGGGCCGTAAAGGTCGCAAACCCGTCCATCGAGTGCGGCGCAACCATCAGGCCGACGAGATGCGTGCCCTCGGTGACATGGGGTTTCACGCGCTGGAAATAGGCATGCGCCGTGGGTGCCTCATACACGCTGGCGATCTTGATCAGGATGCCGTCCTGATTGGCCAGTTCCTCGGTGTAGCGCAACGCGTCGTCAAAATCGTCAAACGCCACGAACAGGCCCACCCAGTCATAGGCGGGGGCCAGCGGCATTTCCAGTTCCGTGATGATCCCGTTGGTGCCATAGGCATGGCTGACGCGCGCCAGTTCCTCGCCACGAAATTCCAGAACGCGCGGCTCTGATTCCATCGTGACAACACGCAGGCGGATGATATTGCCCAGATCGCGCAGGCTGCCCCAGGTGCAGGACCCGATCCCGCCAGAGCCGCCCGCAACAAACCCGCCAATCGTGGCCGTGGCCCATGTGCTGGAAAACATGCGCAATTCCTGCCCGGACTGGGCCTTGCACTCGGCATCGACATCCTTCAGCAGGCAGCCGGGTTCGACCACCACGCGGCCCGGATGCACCTCTTTCACGGCGGCCATGTTCTTCATGTGCAGGATGCAGCCGCCCGACATCGGCATCGCCTGCCCGTAATTGCCGGTTCCCGCCCCGCGCGTGGTCACCGGCACGTCATGCGCGTAGCAGGTTTTCAGCACTTCGATCACCTCGGCCTCATTGCGGGGGGCGACGACGAAATCGCCCTCCAGATGGTCCATCCGGGCCTTGAGTACGGGCGAATACCAGAAGAAATCGCGCGACTTCGCGCGGATCGAGGTCGGGTTCGCGTCAATCTCCAGATGCGAGAGGGCGGCTTTGGCGGCGGCGATATTGGCGGTCATGGCATCCTCATCAGATGGTCGAGTTCAGCATAATCGGGCAGGCTGCGGTCAATCGCGCGCCCCGCCCGCAGCACGATCCGGTCCGATTGCGGGCGCGCCATCGCCTCCCCCCAGTTGCGCGCGCGCAGGATCACCAGATCAGCGGGCGCACCGGGCGCAAGGCTGGGGGCATCAAGGCTGCACGCACGGGCCGGATTGGTCAGAAAGGCGGCGATCCAGTCGGGATCGGAATGGTCCAGATGCGCGATGCGGGTCGCTTCACGCAGCACCTCGACCATGTCCAGATCGCCGTAGGCATAGAACGGATCGCGGGTATTGTCGGACGCGAAGCTGATAGTGATGCCGCGCGCCTTCATCTCATGCACAAGTGTCACGCCGCGCCAGCGCGGCGTGCGCCCGCCCGTGCGGTCCTGCAGATACATGTTGCACATGGGCAGCGACACGATGTTCAGCCCCGCGCGCGCCACCAGATCCAGTGTCGCCAGTGCCTCGGCCTCGGGCTGGACCGCCAGCGAGCAGCAATGCCCCACGGTGATGGGCCGCGTGAACCCTGTCTCCAGCGCGACCTCGGCAATCGCACGCAGGGTGGCGGCGGACGGATCGCCCGATTCATCGGCGTGGAAATCCAGTTCCAGATCACGCTCGGATGCCAGTTGGAACAGGCGGCGCAGGCGGTCTTTCAGCCCATCGACAGGGTAGGTGACCATGCCCAGCACACCGCCATGCCCGGCCACAATATCCGCGGTGCGCTTGTACTCACCCTCCAGATCCGCGCGGTCGATCCCGGCAAGCGAGCACCCCTGAAGCGCAATCCGCCCGGCCCATTCCTCGCGCAGCTCGGCAAAGACCGGCCAGGAAATCGTATCCTGCGGGGCCAGGCTATCGATATGCGTGCGGATCGCGCGCGTGCCGTGGGCATAAGCGCAACGCAGCGCGAAATCCATGCGCGCGCGCACATCCTCCGCGTTCCAATTCGCCTCGCGGTCGGCGGCGACTGTGCTCAGCGCGCCCATGAAACTGCCATCAGGGTTGGGGCTGCGCGGCCAGATATGCCCCTTGTCCAGATGCGTGTGCATATCAATGAAACAGGGCAGCACCAGCGCGCCGCGCATATCGACGCCTGGCAGATCGTCCCGGTCCGACAGCACACCGCCATCGACACCAAGGCTATGGGACACCAGGCCCCCCGCCTGCCCCAGCAGGCAGGCAGGCACGGTCACATTCTCCAGCCGGAACGGGCCGGACTCCGGCAGCGCGCGAAAATCACTCATGTCTCGCGCTTCACAGCACTTTCATGCCATTTGCGCAACAGCATGTGGCTCAGGAAACTCAGCCCCGCAAAGATGATCACGCCCGTCAGCGCTATCAGGATCAGGGCCGCGAACATGCGCGGGATGTTCAGGCGATACCCCGCCTCCAGGATGCGGAACGCAAGGCCAGAGCCCTGCCCGCCCGTGCCGGCAACATATTCGGCCACAACCGCCCCGATCAGCGCCAGCCCGCCCGCAATCCGCAAGCCACCCAGGAAATAGGGCAGCGCGGCGGGCAGCCGCAGGTAACGCAAGGTCTGCCAGCGCGACGCACCATAAATGCGGAACAGATCGCGCAGGTTGTGATCGGCCGAATTCAGCCCCAGCGTGGTATTGGCCAGCACCGGAAAGAACGCCACCAGCCACGCGCAGAGCAACAGCCCCGCGGTGCGGCTGTCCACATAGATGAAGATCAGGGGCGCGATGGCGACCACGGGCGTCACCTGCATGATGACCGCATAAGGGTAGAATGACATCTCTATCAGGCGGCTTTGCGTGAACAGAACCGCCAGCCCGACACCCCCGATCACCGCGACCGCCAGCGCCATCATCGTGATCTGCAGCGTGATCATCAGCGCACTGAACAGCATGGGCCAGTCGCTGATCAGCGTTTGCAGCACCAGACCGGGGCGCGGCAGGATGAAATGCGGAATCTCGTTCCACACCACGACCCTGTCCCACAGCCAGATCGCCGCGATCATCACCACCACGGGCAGCAACCAGCGGCCAAAGCGCTCGAACCGCGCGGCGCGCAGGCGTTTCAGGTCATCGGCATCATAAAGCGGCTGGTTTTCGGCAATGCTCATGCAGTCTCTCCCATCGCCTCGCGCAGCGCGTCGGATGCATCGCGGCAGAGCGCCGCATAATCGGCAGAGGTGCGGAATTCCTCGGACCTCGGATAAGGCGCATCCACCCGCACCTCGCGGATCACCCGGCCGGGCCGCGCCGCCATCACCACGATCCGGTCGGACAGGAACACCGATTCGAATACCGAATGCGTGACAAAGATCACCGTGCAGCCGATCCGCGCCTTCAGCGTCAGCAGATCGTTGTTCAGCCGAAACCGCGTAATCTCGTCCAGCGCGGCAAAGGGCTCATCCATCAGGATCAGCCGCGGTTTCGTCACCATCGCGCGGGCGATGGAAACGCGCATCTTCATGCCGCCTGACAATTCGCGCGGATAGGCGTCGAGAAACTTCTCCAGCCCGACCAGCCGCAACGCCTCGAGGATCTCATCCTTGACCGAGGCATAGCTCTTGCCCTTCAGCCGAAAGGGCAGCCAGACATTCTGCGCCACAGTCGCCCAGGGCATCAGCGTGGGTTCCTGAAACACCACGCCCAGATCATTCTCGGACTGACCGCCCGCCCATGTGATCCGCCCGCCGCTGGTGCTGGACAGCCCCGCAATCAGCCGCAGGGCCGTGGATTTCCCGCAGCCCGACGGGCCCAGCAGCGAAATGAAATCGCCGCTATTGACCGACAGATCCATGTCCCGCAACGCGACCACATCGCCATTGAAGGTCTTGGTCACGCGGTTCATGTCCAGCACGCGCGGTCGCTGGCCCATCGGCGCGGTCTTCATGCCAGCCCCCTTGTCGGAAAGCACGCCCTCATTCGGGGCGCAGTTCCATCCCCAGACCCTGATTGACGAAATCGAAGTTCACCGCCGCGGTCCAGTCCAGCCCGTCCTCGACCACACCGGCCTCGACCATGGCCGCATAGAATTCCTCGATCTCTTCTTCGGTCATGGCACCGATACCAAGCTCCAGCGCGGTGTCACTGTCGACGATTCCGAAATCGATCATCATGTCGATGGCGAAATCGATCCGGTCACGGGTCATATCCTCATTCGCATCAAGGATCATCTGGATCGCATCCTCATTGTCGCCATAGAGGAAGTTGTACCAGCCAAGGATTGATCCATTGACGAAACACTCAACCACTTCGGGGCTTTCGTCGATGGTGGACTGCATCACCTCGACCGTGGTGGCATAGGTGGAATACCCCTCTTCCGCGATCAGAAAGACATTGGGCTCGAACCCGGCCTCGCTCTGGATGGCATAGGGCTCAGAGGACAGGAATCCCTGCATCCCCGAACGCGGATTGGCCAGGAAGGGCGCGGGGTTGAACGTGTAGGGCTCACGCTGTTCGACGGTGAAGCCGTGCTCCGAGATCATCCACTGATAATAGGAGGTAAAGCCGTTATCGCCGATGAACAGCGTCAGATCCTTCAGCTCCTCCCAGCTATCGGCCTCTCCGGGGTGCGAGATGATGACCTGCGGGTGACGCTGGAAGGACGCCATGACCGCAACCACGGGAATATCCTCGGCCACTGCATTGAACGCCTGCAACAGATCACCGCCCATATGGAACTGGATGCGGTCGGCCATCAGAAGCGCGCGGTTGTTCACTTGCGGTCCGCCGGGGATGACGGTCACATCCAGCCCGCATTCGGCATAAGTGCCATCGGCGACGGACTGGTAGAATCCGCCATGTTCGGCCTGCGGCAGCCAGTTGGTCGCGAATGTCACCTCGGTCAGGGCGAGCGCCGGGGCGGACAGGGCCAGAAATGCAGAGCCGGTAGCAAGGGTCAAGCGCATGTCGGATTCCTCTGATGCGTTGGGACTGTGCGCAGCATCGGAAGTCCCGCACGGATCGGTAAAGTCACGAGCGCGGGAAACACAGCTCGACCGCAGGTTTGCACGCTTATTGGGCAGTTTTTCCGCGATTTGCCTATGAATGCGTCATATCTGTTTCGGGTCGCGATATAGGCTTGCGGGCAGGCTGACGCCCGGCCTCACTGCCCCGCCGGTCGGTGTCTGTTGGCTTGTCGCGCAGCGACGCGCCGGGTAGGAGGGCACAAACCACCACCCGGAGGCCCCGATGCCCCCCAAACGCGCCTGGCAACGTATGCTTTCGGGCCGCAGGCTGGACCTGCTGGACCCGACCCCTGTGGATATCGAGATCGAGGATATCGCCCACGGTCTGGCCTTTGTCGCGCGCTGGAACGGCCAGACGCGGGGCGACTGGCCCTATTCCGTGGCCGAACATTCGCTGCTGGTCGAGGCAATTCTTGCCCGCGCCACGCCCCGGCCCGATCCGCGCTGGCAACTGGCCGCACTGCTGCATGATGCGCCCGAATATGTGATCGGTGACATGATCTCGCCGGTCAAGGATGCCGTCGGGCCAGGTTATGGCGCGCTCGATGCGCGGCTGGCGGCCGCGATCCATATCCGCTTTGGCCTGCCCGCAGCCCTGCCCGCGCCGGTCAAGAAGCGGATCAAGGCCGCCGACCGGCTGTCGGCCTGGCTGGAAGCGACCGAGATCGCAGGCTTTACCAAGCCCGAGGCCAACCGCCTGTTCGGCCAGCCTGACCCTGCATTGCTGGACGGGCTGTCGCTGCATCTGCGCCCCCCGGCGCAGACCCGCGCGGCCTATCTGGCGCGCCATTCAGAACTGATGGACCAGCTTTAGCACCCCCCCGCCCGCGCGCCCCCTCGGGCGGCATGCCCCACCCTCCCTCCCGCATCCCGCCCGTGGGGGCGCGCGGGCGGGGCATCTGCTGCGGTCAAAGGCATCTTGCCCCTGTGATCGCGCCATGCGACATCTATTGGCAAAGCGATGGAGACTGCATGACCGAGGATTACACCGATCAGAAGCGCCGCGCGGCAGCGTGGTTTCGCGAATTGCGCGACCAGATCGTCGCCGCATTCGAGGCGGTCGAGGACAGCCAGACCGAAGGCCCCATGTCCGATCAGCCCGCCGGCCGGTTCGAGATTCGCGAAACGCGGCGCACAGGCGCGGACGGGCAGGATTCAGGTGGCGGGTTGATGAGCGTGATGCGCGGCGGGCGCGTGTTCGAGAAGGTCGGTGTCAATATCTCGGAAGTCTTTGGCGCCTTGGGCGATCAGGCCCAGCGTTCGCTGAGCGCGCGCAAGGAAATTCCGGGGCTGGAGAAAGACCCCCGCTTCTGGGCCAGCGGCATCTCGCTTGTGGCGCATATGCAGAACCCCCATGTGCCGGCGGTGCATATGAACACCCGCATGTTCTGGACCCCCGGCGCGTGGTGGTTCGGGGGCGGGTCCGACCTGAACCCCTGCATCGAATACGAAGCGGATACAGCGGATTTTCACGCGACCTTGCAGAAATATTGCGACCCGCATGGCGCTGACCTCTACCCACGTTACAAAGCCTGGGCGGACGAGTATTTCTTCATCCCCCACCGCAAACGCGCCCGCGGCGTGGGCGGCATCTTCTATGACGATCACTGCACTGGCGACTGGGAGGCTGATTTCGCCTTTACCCAGGATGTCGGGCGCGCCTTTCTTCCCGCCTTTCTGGCGCAGGTCGAACGCCGCCGCTCCCTGCCCTGGGACAAGGACGACAAGGAAACCCAGCTTATCCATCGCGGGCTCTATGCCGAATACAATCTGGTCTATGACCGCGGCACCAAATTCGGGCTGCAGACGGGCCATGACCCCGATGCCGTGCTGATGTCGCTGCCCCCCTTCGCCCGCTGGGTCTGATGCAGGTCTGCCGCACCAAGGCCGATATCCGCACCTTGCTGGATGGGTGGCGCAGGGACGGCGCACCCATCGTGCTGGCCCCCACCATGGGGTTTCTGCATGACGGGCATCTGTCGCTGATGCGGCTGGCACGCGGGCGCGCGGGCGCGCAGGGAAAGGTCATCGCCTCGATCTTCGTGAACCCCACGCAGTTCGGCCCCGGCGAGGATTTCGACAGCTACCCCCGCGATGAGGCCCGTGATCTTGACATGCTGCGCAGCGAGGGCGTCGATGCCGTCTTTGCCCCCGATGCGCGCGAGGTCTATGACCCCGCTGCCCAGACCATTGTCGAGCCTGTGGAACTGGCGAAAATCCTGATCGGCAAGCTGCGGCCGGGGCATTTCCGGGGCGTGGCGACTGTGGTTACCAAACTCTTCAACATCCTCCGCCCCGATGCGGCCGTCTTTGGCGAAAAGGATTATCAGCAACTGGCGGTCATCCGCACCATGACCCGCGATCTGGATATGGATATCGAGATCATCGGCGCCCCCATCGCGCGCGAAGCGGATGGGCTGGCCATGTCCTCGCGCAATATCCGCCTGTCCCCCGCAGACCGCGCCGCCGCGCCCATCCTGGCCCGCGCGCTGGATGAGGCCGCGACACTGGCCCCCACCGGCATCACCGCCTCGCGCCTGCGCAGCCATGTCCGCGCCACGCTGGAAGCGGAGCCGCGCGCGCATGTCCGCTCGGTCGATATTCGCGATGCCGCCACGCTCGACAGCCTCTCCGGTCCGCTGACCCGCCCGGCGGTCATCCTGCTGGCGGTCTCCTTCGGCCCGGTCTTTCTGATCGATAACCGCGTTGTCCATCCTGCAAGTGAGGTCCCATGAGCACGCAAACCCCCATCCGCCGCATGACCGTCCCCCAGATCCGCGCCCGCAAGGGCGGCGATCCCATCGTGTCGCTGACATCCTATCACGCGCATACCGCCGCCATCGTGGACCGCTATGCCGATTTCATTCTGGTGGGCGACTCTCTCGGCATGGTCATGCACGGGATGGATTCGACCGTGGGCGTGCCGCTCGATCTGATGATCATGCATGGCCGGGCGGTCGTGCGGGGCACCAAGCGCGCGCTGATCGTGGTGGACATGCCCTTCGGCAGCTATGAGGAATCGCCCAATATGGCCTTTCGCAACGCCGCAAAGGTCATGAAGGAAACCGCTTGCGGCGCGATCAAGCTCGAAGGCGGCGCGCGCATGGCCGAAACGATCCGTTTTCTGACGGAACGCGGCATCCCCGTGATGGCGCATATCGGGCTGACACCCCAGTCCAGCCACGTCATGGGCGGGTTCAAGACGCAAGGCCGGGATGAGGCGACCTGGAACGCGCATATCGCCGACGCGAAGGCCGTGGCAGAGGCCGGGGCTTTCGCACTGGTGGTCGAAGGGGTGGTAGAGCCGCTGGCCGACAAGATCACCGCAGCCGTGGACATCCCCACCATAGGCATCGGCGCGTCCAGCAATTGCGACGGCCAGATCCTCGTGCTCGAGGATATGCTGGGCCTGAACCCCTGGGTGCCGAAATTCGTCAAGACCTATGGCGATCTGGGCCCCGCCATCGAACGCGCCGTGTCCGATTACGCCGAAGAGGTGCGCGCGCGCGCCTTTCCCGGCCCCGACAACGTCTATCGCTGAGCGACCACCTCGGCCACCAGGTCTTTCAGAAACGCGGCCAGTTCCGGCTCTGGCACCGGGGTGCGGCCCATGCGCTCGGGCACCTCACGCGGGTCGCGGTCATAGATCACGGCATAATGCGCCAGCGCCATCAGCCAGGCGCCGGTGTCATTCACATGGATCTCGTCGCGAAAAATATCGCTTATATCACTCAGCCCCGGCGCAGCGCCCGTCGCGATTGCTTCGTCCAGCGCCAGCATGATCTGCGGGCCGGGGATCATGTCAACCTCGGGCATGCCATCGGGGCGGTGGGCGTTCACATGGTCCCGCACCTCTTGCCAGCGCGCCCATTCGCGGGTCAGCCTTTCGCGGAAATCCAGCCCTGCGCGCGCCTCGTCATCCGCGCCCTCATCGCCGGTCACCCAGCTTGTCCAGGACGCGTAAAGCACGGTTTCCGCGCCATTCTCCCAGGCATGGCGCGCCCAGCGCAGCGCCTCGTCCGGGGAATTGTGGTAGTCCATCGTGTTC
Source organism: Paracoccaceae bacterium (assembly GCA_007695345.1). Classification (GTDB taxonomy): domain Bacteria; phylum Pseudomonadota; class Alphaproteobacteria; order Rhodobacterales; family Rhodobacteraceae; genus Roseinatronobacter. Next base: position 15,666 of record REDZ01000031.1, read on the forward strand.
AGAAGCGGCACGCGCTCGGTCAGCACCAGCAGATCATATTCTGCGATGTCATGACGCGCATCGACAGGCGAGGCGCGATTGTTCCAGCGCCAGTCCATCGGGCTGCCGGGAATGGTCGAACGCTCGATGACCGCCCCGCGCCCCCCGGCGGCCTGCACCATCGGCACCAGCTTCTCGGGGATCGGATCGGTCAGCGAATGTCCCGACATGACGACACGCGTGTCCAGAGGCCGCTCTGCCAGCGCCGCGCCCCCCAGCCCGCAGACCACAAGCCCGACTGCCCAGAACCACCGCATCCCCTGCCCTTTCATCTTTGTCCAAATATCCTCAGGGGGGAAAGGGGGCGCGAGCGCCCCCTCTGACCCGCTCACGTCTCGCGCCGCCCTTCCAGATGCTTGCGCAGCTTCGAAGGCGCCGGTTTCTTGCGCCCCTTGTAAGGGTTCTTGTCCCCCTGAGAGCGCAGGAACACCCGGATCGGCGTGCCCGGCATGTCGAACGCCTCACGCAGGCCATTCACCAGATAGCGCGTATAGGCGGCGGGCAATTCGTCAGGGTTCGAACACATGATCACGAAACCGGGGGGCCGCGTCTTGGCCTGTGTCATGTAGCGCAGGCGGATACGCCGGCCACCCGGTGCGGGGGGCGGATGCGCCTCGATCATCGCGCCCAGCCACTGGTTCAGCCTGGCGGTCGGCACACGGCGGTTCCAGACCTCATGTGCGCGGCGCACCGCGTCATGCAGCCGGTCCAGCCCCTTGCCGGTCTTGGCCGAGACAGTGACCAGCGGCGCACCCCGCA
>REDZ01000050.1 GCA_007695345.1 Paracoccaceae bacterium
TCGCGATAACGCCAAAGCGGATGACCCCGTCCATGTATTGCGTCGGGTCATGCGCCCCGGCCGGCTCGCCCACCCGGCGAATCTGCCAGACGAAAAGCCCACCAGCGACCAGCATGATGATCACCATGTGCACCAGATGGGCCAGATCGCGCGCGTAACTTGCTATGTAAGCAGCGAAAATCGCGATAGCGGCAAGCACGAACAGCTTGACGAAATCCCACATATCCTTGCGTCCCTTATATTATTCTCCGCAAACCGAACGGCCTGCCACCCGGGCACCGCACAGACCTTGCCGCCGCCCTTATCGGCCGCGGAAAATCCTCCGGCCTTGATCCATGTCAATTTCAAGACCGGATCAGCCTGTTTGAAATCAGTTTTGCACCGGCAGGAACAGGCGACCTTCCGCCACAGTGCGGCATGCCATACACCATGGGTGGCATGACAGCAAAGCGGGGTAAAGGGCATGGCTTTCAAGACAATATCGACCTTCACGGCAACGGACAGGGAAGTCGATACCATCCTGCCCGCCGCCATGGCGCTGGCGCAGCGCGAGGACGCGCATCTGACCGCCTGCATGCTGGGCGTCGACATGACACCCGCGGGCGGTTTCTACATGGGGGCATCGCCGCTGCTGTTGCAGGAAACGCTGGAACGCGCCCAGGCCGATGCCGAGGCGCTGGAAGACCGGGCGCGGCGGCACCTGTCGGGCCAGACGCTGCGCTGGGCGTCCGAGGCGGCGGTCGTGCAATTCGGCGGGCTGCCGGCGCTGGTGGGTCTGCGGGCGCGGTTCTCGGATCTGGTGGTGCAGGCCGCGCCCTACGGGCCCGATGCCCCGCCGACGCGCGAGGCGGTGATCGAGGCGGCACTGTTCGAGGGGCGGGCGCCGGTACTGGTGGTGCCCGACGGGCGCCTGCCAGATGCCTTTGGCCGGCGCATCCTTGTCGCCTGGAACCAGTCGAACGAGGCCTTGAACGCCATCCGTCGCGCCCTGCCGCTGCTGCAGGCGGCCGATCAGGTGGTGATCGCCGTCGTCAACCCGCCTGTGCACAGTGCCGAACGCACTGACCCCGGCGGCCTGCTGACCGGCTGGCTCGCCCGGCACGGGGTGCGCTGCGAGGTATCGGTCCTGGCGCGCACCCTGCCACGGATATCCGACATTCTGCTGCGCCACATGGCCGATACCGATGCCAGCCTGCTGGTGATGGGCGCCTACGGCCATTCCCGCCTGCGCGAGGCTATCCTGGGCGGCGCCACCCGCCACATGCTGGAAAATGCCCGACTGCCGGTGTTTCTGGCGCATTGAGCCGCGGCGCGGCTGGCCTTGCCGACACACCGGCACGCGGCCGCGCGCGGTTGTCAGCCTTTCTGCGGCAGTGCGATGCGGAACTCGGTGCCCTGATCGTCGCTGCGCACCAGTTCCAGCGCACCGCCATGACCGCGCACCAGTTCGGCGGCGATGACCAGCCCCAACCCGACACCCCCCTTGCGCGCCCCGCCCTGAAAGGCGGCAAACAGGTTTTCGCGCGCGCGCCTGGGCAGGCCCGGCCCGGTATCGATAACGCGGATCACGCAGGCCTCGGCCCCGTCCGGGGCATGATGGCCCTCGGCGGCGTAATGGGCGCTGATCTCGATCGTGCCCGGGGCGCCCGTCGCCTCGATCGCCTGGCGGGCATTGCGCACCAGATTGGACAGCACCCGGAACAGCTGTTCGGCATCCGCGCGCAGGCTCATCGTCGCCGGGACATCCAGCAGGAATTCCACCGCCGCCGCACCGCTGCCGCTCAGTTCCTCGGCCTCGATCACCTCCTGCACCAGGGGGCGCAGGGGCAGCCGGGCCAGCCGGGGTGGCGGCTCTTCTGCCTTGCCGAAGGCCAGGGTCGATTCGCACAGGTTCACCGCGCGCGACAGCGCCCCCACCAGTTTCGGCGCCGCGCGGGTCACCGCCGGGTCTTTCGAGCTTTCCATCCGGTCGGCCAGCAGCGAGGCGGTGGCCAGGATGTTGCGCAGGTCATGCGCGATCCGCGCCACCGAGCCACCAAGCTGCGCCAGCCGTTCCTTCTGGCGCAGCGAATGGGTCAGGTCGGTCTGCATCCGCGACAGCGCCTCTTCCGCCTCGCGCAGCTCGACCACGCGCGAGGCCGGTTCGATGATCCGCCGCGCATCCTCGGGCGCCTTGGCATAGTCGGCTATCGCCACCGTCACCCGGCGGATCGGTGTGACCATCAACCGCTGAACGGCCAGAAACAGCAGCGCCGCCGTACTGAAGGAAATGGCGAAGGACAAAAGCAGGATGCGCAGCGCATGGTCCCGCAATTCGCGGCGCAGCGGGCCGCTGTCCATGGTGACCTCGATCAGCAGCCCCCCCTCGCGCACCGGATCGCCCAGCACCCGGATGACCCGGTCACGGGGCGACATCAGTTCGCGCAACGCATCACGGATCAGGTCGGTGACGGCCGGGGCGCGCATGTCATAGGTGGCGCTGATGGGTTCCGGCACCGGCGATGACAGCACCAGTTCGCGCAACTCGTCCCGGCGCAGCACAACGTTGTAGACGCCGGCATTGACCAGCAGTTCCTCGGCCAGCCGTTCCGAGATCGACCCGTCCGAGGCCAGCAGCGCCAGCGATGCCAGTTGCGCGCGCTCCATCCGCGAAAGCAGGAAATCCTCGCGGAAGCGAGCCACGGAGGGCACGAAGATCAGCACCTCCGCCAGCATCACGAAGATGACTGTCAGGATCAGGAACCGCCCTGTCAGCGTGCGAAAGAACATCACCAGCCTTGCCCAGCGAGGTCAGGTCAGGGCAGGAAGCGCTGCACCAGCCCGACGACACGTTTCACCCAAGCGTTACCAAAGAGCCTGGAAGAAAAATAGGCGCCTGCCGCGCGTTTCGAAAGCTCCGCCTGCGTGGGATAGGGCAAAACGGTGCCGGCCAGGGCCGAAAGCTTCAGCCGGTTGGCGATCATCAGCGCCCAGGGCGCGATCATCTCGCCCGCGCCGGGGCCCACGATGGTCACGCCCACAGAACGGCCGCGGTGGACCATCAGCTTGATGAAACCCTCTGTCTGCCCCTCGGCAAGCGCGCGATCATTGGCGTCAAGGCCCAGCCGGATCACCTCGACCATGTCGCCATGGCGTTTGCGCGCCTCGGCCTCTGTCAGGCCGATCTGCGCCAGCTCCGGCTGGGTATAGGTCACGCGCGGGATATGGTCGGTGCGCACGCGGGCCGGCAGGCCGAAAAGCATGGACCGGATCACCACGCCGGCGTGATAGCCCGCCAGATGCGTGAACTGCCCCTGCCCCGCGGCATCGCCGATGGCCAGGACCCGGCGGTTCGATGTGCGCAGCCGGTCATCGACCCGCACCCCGTTCGGACCGTGGCGCAGCCCGGCAGCTTTCAGGTCCAGCCGTTCCAGCGCCGGCTTGCGGCCCGTGGCGACCAAGAGATGC
>REDZ01000016.1 GCA_007695345.1 Paracoccaceae bacterium
TATAGACATTGGCCAGCGTCTGCGCCTCGACCCCCTGGCTGGCATCGACCACCAGAAGCGACCCCTCGACCGCACGCATCGAACGGCTGACCTCGTAGGCGAAATCGACATGGCCGGGCGTGTCGATCAGGTTCAGCACATATTTCTGTCCGTCCTGCGCCACGTAGTCCAGCCGCACCGTGTTGGCCTTGATGGTGATCCCGCGCTCGCGCTCGATATCCATGGCGTCGAGCATCTGCTCTTTCATGTCGCGATCAGATACCGTGCCGGTCGACTGGATCAGCCGGTCGGCCAGCGTGGATTTGCCGTGGTCGATATGCGCCACGATCGAGAAATTGCGGATATGCGAGAGCTCTGTCATGACGCCCGATATGTCGGGGAAAGCCGGGCTGGTCAATATGGCATAGTCGCCACGCGCCCCCTATTATCCGGGCGCGTGCCGTCGCGAATACCGGTTATAGGACGGGCTGTACCAGCCATCCAGATAGCCAGCGGGGGGCGAATGGATCGTCACTTCCAGCGGGTGGCACTCTGCCGTATCGGAACTGTGTTCGGACCCGCAATCGCCGCCGGGGCAGGCTGACAGTACGCCCAGCATGTCGATCTCGGCAAAGAATTCAATATGGTCGCCCTTGCGCGCGGGGCTCGCTTTCATGAAATACTGGCCCGTATCGTGGGTAAAGCCCGTGCACATGAAGACATTCAGCACGTCATGCACCAGCGTTTCGGCCTCGGTCAGGGGTTTGCGCAGATGCTCGGCCAGCGCGCGGGTCAGGTTGGAATGGCAGGTATTGTGGTAATCCTGCCCGCTCAGCAGATGATGGGTATAGGGGTCGCAGCGGGTGCCGATCACGTCATGGACGCGGGCACCATCGTCATCAACGCCATACCAGTCCAGACTATCCTCTATCAATGTGGCCATGGGGCGCAGATAGGGCAGGCAGGACCACAGGCGCTGGCCCACATGCAGATGGCTGCCATGCAGGGCGCGGGTCTTGCCGGAATAGAAATGCTCATCCAGATTGCGCGCTTCGAACAGGTTCAGATCGCCGACCTGCGCGCCCTCGGGGCAGGTGATGCGAAAGAAGCTTCCTGCGGTCACACGAAAGCAGCGCGCCTCTCGGGGCGGGACGATCACGCGCCCCGTCTCACCAGAGGCCGCGCGGGCCTTGCGATACAAGTCCAGCGGCGGGACATACAGCGTATCGGGTTTGTAGCAGATCACGGGGGGGGCCGCGCGGCGTGCGTCGGCATCCTTGGGGGGCGCATGGGTCATGGCTGTCCTGCCTGGCAAGTCCTTGGGGTGCGTCCCTTGGGCAGCGCCATTTCCGCGCCACAGGCAACGCAGGTGAACAGAACGCGACCGTCGGCCAGTTTGCGCGCATCCTGCCGCCAGCGGCATTCGCGCCGCTTCCACGGTTGCAGGATCAGCAGCACCGCCAGAACAATCAGCAGACCGAGTATCACGAGCATGTGCTTTAGATGGGCCGCGCGTGCGCCTGGGTCAACCCATGATATGGGCTATCCTATGGGGCAGGCGACAATCATGGCAGTGTCAGAAACCCCGCCGCGTGCAATTCCTCGCGTTCCGGATACCACATCGGATGCTGCGGCAGCGTGGCCAGCCGCGTAACAAACTCTTCGTCAATGGATTGCGCACGGTAGATCGCCAGGTCGCGCTGCATTTCCGCCTGCGGGTCGATCATCCCGTAGCGGCGGTTCTGCGTCAGCGCGTAGCCATGCAGCCCGATCCGCGCCTCCGGGCCCATGGATCGCGCCGCACCGCCTGCAAAGATCAGCGCACAGGCAGAGGCGCAATGCCCCTCGACATGTGTTGCGATCTGATGCGCACTCAGCACAGTGACGACGCCGCGCGCTTCGGCGATAAAGCCGCCATGGCTGTCGAGCGTCATCCGCCTGATGTCCGGATGCTGCAGCATGATATCGCGCATCGCGGCGGTCAGCCCGAAATCGACCCGGCCGTGAAAGGTCACTTCGGTCCCGGCAGCATTCACGCTCAGGTCGAAATCCGGTGGGGCCGGGGCGCGGATCACAGGCTGGCGAATATCGGTCCGTGCGGCCCCGACGCTGACGATAGCCAGCCCCGAAAGTGCAAGGAGCAGCAGCGCATAGAGCGCCTGGATATCGATTCGGGACTGTCGCACATCCCTATCCTGTCGTGACCTCGCCGCTCTGACCAGTTGCAATTGCGTATGCGCGGCAATCCGACGCCTTGCGGGGATGTGCGGTTTTGACGCGGACGATCTGCGGCCTACCATCATCGCCACACAGCAAGACGAGGTTCCCATGGCAGAGATGACAGAAACCCCTTCGACCGCGCAGCGCGGTGGCGCGCGGCTGATGGATCGCACCGAATACCGCAACAAGCCCAAGCCCCTGACCGGGCTGGCTGCTGACCCGGTGATCGGGGCCGTGCGGAAGATGTCCGAAAAGCGTTACGGCTGTATCATCGTGGTCGATACCGAGGGCAAGATCGAAGGGATCGTCACGGAACGCGACGTGATGAGCAAGATTGTCGGCAGCAAGATGGACCCCGAGACGACAACCCTGGGCGATATCATGACCCATGATCCGCGCGTCGCGCGCGAAGATGACCTGATGCTGGACTGGCTGCGCATCATGTCCAATGAGCGGTTTCGTCGCCTGCCGGTGGTGGATGATGACGGCCGCCCAAAGGCGCTGTTCACGCAAGGGGATTTTGTCAGCTACACATGGCCCGATCTGGTCGAGCAGGCCAAGAACCTTGCCAAAGCAACTGTTGCCAGCAACTTCCCGTGGTTGCTGGTGGGCGGTGGCATCCTGATCTATGCGCTGGGCACGCTGGTTGTCATCGGTCTGAGCTGAGCCAGCGCCAGGCGCGCTGCGCCGGGCGCTGGCACCTGATCAGAGGGTGCGCTCGACCATCTGCTTCTTGATCTCGGCAATCGCCTTTGCGGGGTTCAGACCCTTGGGGCAGGTCTGGGCGCAGTTCATGATCGTGTGGCAGCGATACAGCTTGAACGGATCATGCAGATCATCCAGCCGCTCGCCCGTCGCCTCGTCGCGCGAATCAATGATCCAGCGATAGGCATGCAGCAGCGACGCAGGCCCAAGGTAGCGGTCCCCATTCCACCAGTAGCTGGGGCAGGCGGTCGAGCAGCAGGCGCACATGACACATTCATAAAGCCCGTCGAGTTTCTCGCGATCCTCGATCGACTGGCGCCATTCCTTGGCGGGTGTGTTCGATTTCGTCTCCAGCCACGGCTTGATGCTGGCGTGCTGGGCATAGAAATGGGTCAGATCCGGCACCAGATCCTTGACCACCGGCATATGGGGCAGGGGGTAGATTTTCACATCGCCCGACACCTCATCCATCCCGAAGATACAGGCCAGCCGGTTCTGCCCGCCGATATTCATGGCGCAGGATCCGCAGATCCCCTC